>CAYJIS010000003.1:0-74854 GCA_964370315.1 uncultured Treponemataceae bacterium | reverse complement strand
TAATAATACTATAATGACAATATTTTTACAAGTTTTTTATGTAATTTTTTCTGCAATTATTGAATCTTTAGCCATTCCAAACGAATTTTTACTCTTTGGATCGCCTTTTTTAGGTCTTTTTGCCCTAGTTCCACTTTATATAGCAGTTTCAAATGCAAAAAATTTCCGCAATGCAGGTCTCTTTGTTTCACTTCATCTCACACTAACTCACCTCATGTCCAGCTTTTGGTTAGGTTACTTTAAGGATTTTGCAATTTTTACCCTTGGTGGAACAGTTGCATATTACACAGTCTTAGGATTTTTTTTAGGGCAACTTTTATATATCCCATTTTCATTTACAAAAAAATACCAGCTTCGTGAAACAGCAGCATATTCCTATTATACTTCGATTGCATCTTGGAATGTTGTATTGCGTATAGCGTTATTTGCGAGTTTATGGACATTATACGAATGGTATAAATCTTTAGGATTTTTAGCTTATCCATGGGTTACTATTTTAATGACTGCATGGAAATGGCCACTATTAACACAAATTGTATCCATCACAGGAACATGGGGCTTAAGCTTTTTGTTTTCTCTTTTTGCAGCAGTCGTTGCAGAAGGTATTCGTTTATTATCGATAGTTCAGGTACAAAAAAAAGCAAGCGAACATTATCGTAATAAAAGCTATTGTCCATCATATGCCTATGCAGCCCTTTTTTGTGCCAGTTTATATCTATGTTCAATAATTCAAGGAATATATGAATATACAAAAGTTAGAACACCAATCAAAACAATAAACACCGTGCTCGTTCAATCTGATACTGATTCGTGGTTAACGCTTAATGACGAAAGTGCAATACTAACGAGCCAAGAATTAACCCGTAATGCAATTGAAGAAAGTAAAAAAGAAGCAGATATTGTCGTGTGGACAGAAGCAATTTTGTCAACATATTATCCCCGAGGAGAATATATTTACCAACAATATCCATCAGAAAAACCTCTTGTTCAATTTATAAATGAAACACAAGCACCATTTATTATTGGAGCCCCAGTAGAAATAAACCAAGAAAAAGCTCTTGAAACAGGAATGAGATACTTTAATAACTCAGCACTCTATTTTGATAAAAATGGAAACTGGGTTGATTTTTATGGCAAAGTTCAACTAGTACCTTTTGCTGAAGTTATACCATATGCTGATAACAAATGGGTACAGCAATTTATGCAAGCAGTTGTGGGTTTTTCAAGTGGATGGACTCGTGGTGAATATTATAAAACATTTGACGTTCCAATAAAAAATAATGACACCGTTAGAATTAGCACACCGATATGTTTTGAAGATGCCTTTCCATCTGTTTGCAGAGCCTTATTTTTTGAAGGCAGTGAAGCTTTTTTTAACATAACAAATGACTCTTGGTCACAAACTAATTCTGCAGAAATACAACATTTTGTAATAGCTTCCTACAGAGCACAAGAATTTAGGACAACGCTTGTACGAAGTGCAAACTCAGGTTTTTCAGTTATTACAGATCCTGCAGGCAAGATTTTATTTAGCCTTCCTTTATTTGAAAGTGTAGCTGGAGCATACGATGTACCAATTTATAATAGAGAAGTAACCCTGTACGCCCTATTGGGTGATTGGTTTGTGTATGTACTTTTTGCATCGCATCTTGTCCTATATATATTCGTTTGCATTTTACATAGAAAAAAAAGGATACAAAAATGTCTGATTTAAAAGATAAGCAAAAGACTTCTTCTTCTGTTTTAACGTTACTCGCTGCACTGCTTATATCTTTGACAGGGTTTGTATCTATACAATTACCTTTAACACCAATACCACTTGTTTTACAAAACATGGTGCCTATAGTAGCAGGTGCTATATTAGGAGGAACACAGGGAGCTGGTGCAACAGGATTGTTTTTACTTGCAGGAGCGTTGGGGCTACCCGTTTTCTCTGGCGGCACACACGGATTAGACCATATAACAAGTTCAACAGGCGGTTATTTAATCGGATATTTTTTTGCTAGCCTTGCAGCTGGTTTACTGATTGGAAAGCCAATAAAAGATAAAAGAACACCACTTCCTAAAATTATTTCAGGTATTTTAGTAGCATTTATACTAGTATATATTCCTGGGATTTTTCAGTTTATGACTGTACAAAACAAAACTATTTTTGAAGCTGTTTCAATTTGTGTTACACCTTTTTTGCTTTTTGATGGTTTAAAATTTTTATGTTCCGTTATTATAGCTACAAGGCTACGTCCCATAATTGCAAAATACATAATCATCTAATACATTAAATTTTTCAATATAACAGAGGTTTTAATGAATCAAATAATTGCACTTAGACAATTCTTTCCAATGTATATTTTACTCGACACAATTTTTTTAGTTTTTTTTGCAAGCTTATTAATAGTTAGAAAAAAATACGTAACTCTTCTTGTTGGATTACTTGCTGGTCTTTTATACATGATTGTAGACTACGGAATTTTTCACCTCGCACTTGGAACAAGAAGCATCTCAGAAGGGTATAGTCTTTTTAGAGTACTGTTTTGGATGTCGATGAGTTATGGATTTACTAATTTTGCCTGGATTTGGCTTTGGATTTCTAAAGACAAAAAACTTTTTGAATATTCATTTTTGATTTTGTTATGGTGGTTTTGTTGTCCACTGATTGTTAGTACCTTTTCCCGTGGAGTGGACCCTATTATAATTCAAAGAACTACACTTTCATATCATGGATACATGGCAATATTGTTGCTCATCGGATATCTATTTTTAATTATATGGAATATATTTCAAAAGGAAGATAAATATAGAATAAATATATTGTGGTTATTGATTATTGGTATTTTAGTTCAATTTGGTTGGGAATTTAACCTATTGCTTGGAGGTATTCGAAGTGCGACGTTTGTTAATTTTGCAGACAAAATACAAACAATGATTGTAAACTCACTTCTCGAAACGAACCTAGGAATGCCATATATATATATCATTTATATTGCAATTACAAAAAAATATAATGAAGACCTACAAAAGCGAAAAGAACCCTTAATTTTTTTAAAAAGATTGTCTGAAGATACAAAAGCTAAAATTTAGATTTTCAAAGTTTTTGGGGTTTGCAGTACTGTGTAGTAGTACTTGTATATTATTTCATTCTGTATTAAAATAAGTTATGAAAATTGCTATGTTTGCTGATGCTTTTATGCCAAGAATTAACGGTGTTGCCATTTCGGTAGACTCATACTCACGCCAGCTTATTTCACTTGGAAATGAAATATTAATTATATGTCCAAAGTATATCGAAAAAGAGTCTGATAATGCTCTTTATGCTACAAAGGATCAAACGCCTTTTGAAGATGAGGGTCAACCATACGAAATATTTCGTGTATCGGGAATTAAGTTAGTTTTTTCAAAAGAAGATAGGCTTGCAAGATTAGAAAACTGGTTTAAAGTTAAGAACAGAGTTGATGAGTTTAAACCAGATATCATACACTTACATAGTGAATATTTTATTGGCTACTTTGGATTAGTATATGCAAAATATAGAATGATACCTCTTGTATATACTTTTCATACTTTATGGGATGAATATGTTGCAGGCTATATACCACGCCACTATGGTGGAGACATTGTAAAAGCAGTAAGTAGACGCATGATTAAGTTTTACTTAAAAAATGCAGATGTTCTTATAACACCAACAAAACGTATTGAAGAAGTTGTACGCGATTATGGAATAACAACAGAAGTTACACAACTTCCTACCGGAATACCAAAAGACTTTTCACAATTTGATACAAATAAGTTTGAAACATTCAAAAATGATTTTATTTCTCAATATCCAATCTTACAAAACAAAAAGATACTACTCTTTGTTGGTCGTGTTGCAAAAGAAAAAAACTTAGACTTTTTATATGATGTTTTAGAAATAGTTAAAAACAAGATAGACGATGTTGTTTTACTTATCGTTGGTGGCGGCCCTTACTTAGACGAATTAAAACAAAATGCACAAACAAAAAACCTTGCTGATTCAGTTGCTTTTACGGGATATGTTGACCGAAAAGACCTTCCCTTTATTTATTCCCTTTCGACAGTATTTACCTTTGCAAGCAAAACAGAAACTCAAGGATTAGTAACAATAGAGTCTATGCTTTGCGGAACACCTGTTGTAGCAATTGGAGAAAGAGGAACATTTGATGTAATGCAAGGTGACAATGGTGGTTTTATGGTTCAAGACAACTTAAATGAATTTGCAGATAAAGTTTCACACCTATTAAGTGATAATGAATTATACACAAAAAAAAGCAAAGAAGGACTCGCGTGGAGCCAGTCATGGACGATAGAATCATTTACGCTCAAACTTATTGCATTATACGAAAACTCCATTGCAAAAAAGATACGATAAATTCAATGACATATCATTGTCTTTAAAATAGTAGTAAAAAAAACATCTAATATTAAATTTTTTCCAATAAAAATTAAATTAAATCCACATTTTAAAAAAAACCACTTGCAACAATGCATATAGTGTGTTATAATTGTATTATTCGGGTTAAAACACTATATACAAAGGGGAAAAAATGCGTTGTCCATACTGCGAAAGCCTTGATGACAAGGTACTTGAATCAAGAACAATGCCAAGTGGCGAAAGTATACGACGCAGAAGGGAATGTATTAGTTGTGGGTATCGATTTACAAGTTATGAGCATATAGAAGAAAAACCGCTCATGGTAGTCAAAAAAGACTCACGAAGACAACCTTTTGATAGAGCAAAAATTGAAAAAGGAATTGAACGAGCTCTAGAAAAAAGACCTGTTTCTACTGAACAACTCGAAGGAATTGTTAATGATATAACAGAAAAAGCAATAATGAAGGGCAAAGGGACCAGGGAAATTTCTACCGTTGACTTAGGCGATTTGGTTCTTGAGACACTACATAATGTAGACAAAGTAGCCTATATTCGCTTTGCATCTGTATATAGACAGTTTGAAAATTTACAAGAGTTTATTACCGAAGTTAATAAGCTGGGGGGAAGTAGTGAGTAATCCAACACAAAAAAAGGAGACCGTGTTTCCTGAGTGGAAAGATTTTTTAGGAACACAAAAAAAAAATAATAATAATGAGGCCATGTTCATCAAGCAGGTAGTAAAAAGATCGGGGGAAATTGGGGATTTCAACCGAGAAAAAATTCTGGGAGCAATAGCAAAAGCAGTTATTGCTGTAGAGGGAAAAGAAAACTATGAAAAAGCAGAACGTTTGACACAAGAAGTAGAGGTAAAACTTTGCGACTTAATGTCAAAACGTCATGCTAATTCAATTCCTGCAATCGAAGAGATTCAGGACGTAGTTGAAACGGTACTTATTGAACAAAATGAAGTACAAATTGCAAAAGCATATATCCTTTATAGGTCTAGGCATGAAGCAATTAGAGATGCAAAAAATTTAATGTTAGACATTGATGTGACAATGAATGGTTATTTAAGTCAGTCTGATTGGCGAGTTAATGAAAATGCAAATGTAAACTTTTCTTTGGGTGGATTGATTCTTCATAACTCAGGTACTATTACAGCAAATTACTGGCTTAAAAACATTTATTCAGAACAAGTTGCTGAAGCACATAAAACAGCAGCTTTTCATATTCATGATCTTTCAATGTTTTCAGGTTATTGTGCAGGGTGGTCAATAAGACAACTGATTATTGAAGGATTAGGTGGAGTTCCTGATAAAATCACTTCTACCCCTGCAAAGCACTTATCAACACTAATCCAACAAATTGTTAACTTTTTGGGAATTATGCAAAACGAATGGGCAGGAGCGCAAGCTTTTAGTTCCTTTGATACCTATTTAGCACCATTTGTTAAAAAAGATGGACTTACAGAAAAAGAAGTACGACAATGTCTCCAAAGTTTTATTTATGGTGTAAACACACCAAGTCGATGGGGATCACAAGCACCTTTTACAAATATTACATTAGACTGGACAGTACCAGAAGACTTAAAAGATAAACCAGCTCTTGCAGATGGACAAGAACAAGACTTTACATATTCAGACTGTCAGGGTGAAATGGATATTATCAATAAAGTTTTTATTGACTTAATGATCGAAGGTGATGCAGCAGGACGTGGATTTCAATACCCTATTCCAACATATAATATCACAAAAGACTTTAATTGGGACTCAGAAAATGCAAAATTATTATTTGAAATGACAGCTCAATATGGAACACCCTACTTTCAAAACTTTGTAAATTCTGATCTTAACCCAAGTGATGTTCGCTCAATGTGTTGTCGTTTGCAATTAGATAAAAGAGAGCTAAGAAAAAGAGGCGGTGGCCTTTTCGGTTCTGATGAGTTTACTGGATCTTTAGGCGTTGTAACAATAAACCTTCCACAAATTGCTTACATAACTAATACTGAAAAACAATTTTTTGAACGTTTAGATTACTTAATGGATTTAGCAAAAGAGAGTTTAAGTGCAAAACGAAAAGTTGTACAACATCTTTTAGACGGTGGACTTTTCCCATATACTAGAAGATATTTAAGTACTCTAAACAACCATTTTAACACAATTGGTTTATGTGGTATGAATGAATGTTGTTTGAATTTTTTAGGTGTAGATATTACAACAAAAAAAGGAAAGGAATTTGCAGAAAAAGTGCTTATTCACATGAGAGAGAGAATGTCTCAATACCAAGAAGAAACTGGCGAACTTTTTAACTTAGAAGCAACTCCAGCAGAAAGTACTTCATATAGATTAGCAAAACATGACCTTGATGCTTATCCAGAGATCATTACATCAGGAACAAAAGATCCATTTTATACAAACTCATCACAACTTCCAGTTGATTTTACTAGTGATGTTTTTGAAGCAATGGACCATCAAGAGTCTTTACAAACAAAATATACAGGTGGAACAGTTTTCCATACATTAATGGGTGAAGCAATAAAAGATTGGGAATCATGTAGGGATTTGGTAAAATCAGTTGTTAGTAACTACCGCATACCATATATCACCATATCACCAATATATTCTATATGCAAAGTCCATGGATATTTAAATGGTGAAGTATTTGAGTGTCCAAAATGCAAAGCTGAGAATGAAGCTGAATTGCAAAAAAAATTAGCTCAATTACAGCAAGAAAGAGAAAAGGCCATAGAAAAAACTGCATAAATTAAAGAAAACTGTATACGTTGTATACAGAATATTAATAGAAGGGGTGAAATAAGATGGGTGAATTAAGAACTCTTAGCCAAATTGACGCAGACATTGCACAAACAAGAGAAGCGTTACAAAATGTGAGCGGAACAGAAACTGAAGTTTATTCTCGAATAGTAGGATACTACAGATCTGTTCGGAATTGGAACAAGGGCAAACGCGATGAATACGACTTGCGAAAGCAGTTTGTGTGGGAAACAAATGCTGGTACTAAGACGACTGTACAAACCATACATGAAGAAGTGCCTTCTTCAAAAATTGTGGAAGCCGTTAATGTCGAAGGGGATATTTTTTACGAATATTTAAGCAGACGAACATGTCCTAATTGTCAACCTGTAAAAAAATTCTTAGAAAACTTAGAAGTTACTGGAAAAAATATAGATGTAGATACAAACGAAGGTCTTGAACACGCAACAAAAATGGGTGTTTTAGCAGCTCCAACCGTTATTGTATATAATAGCGAAAAACAAGAAATAGGACGTGCTCATAACGTTTCAGAACTAAGCAAGTTATTTTCTACAAAGAGCGAATGCGTAGCATAAGACTATGCTAATCGGTTCTCTTATAAAGACAACCTTAGTAGATTATCCTACTCGCGTTGCAGCCACTTATTTTATAAGTGGCTGTAATATTCGTTGTCCATATTGCTATAATACAGAACTTGTATTACAAACCATTCCAAAACAAGATTCCCAAACTTTAGATGAGGTATATTCTCACTTAGAAAAACGAAAAGCGGTACTTTCAGGATTTGTTATTTCTGGTGGAGAACCTCTTATACATGATCAAATTCCAAGTATCATAAAAAAAGTTAAAGCAATGGGATATAAAGTTAAGCTTGATACAAATGGACTGTTTCCTGAAAAATTACACAAACTATTTAGTAATTCTGAAACAAGACCAGATTATATCGCAATTGATATTAAAACTAGCCCTACAAAATATGACATAATAAAGTATTCTGGACCCGCAAAAGAAAAGCTATTAGAAAGTATAGATATAATAAAAGAACTACCGAATGATAAGAGGGAATTTAGAACAGTGCTTTGCCCCCCTCTTGTAAGCTCAGAAGATATTCCTTTTATGGCAGAGCTATTACCACCTGATGCTGCATGGTACTTTGCTCAGTTTCGAAACGAAAATTGCCTCGATCCTACTTATAATAATATAACGCCTTATACAGACAATGAAAATAAAAAAATTGTTGCTTATGCTAAAACATTTATTAAAGATGCAAAACTACGTTAGGTTTGATTATTTTCCTTCAACAAACCATCTATTGTCTTCAAAAAAAATATACGTATTTTTTCCTTCAATACTAACTTCATAACGGATGCCACAACCTCCAACGCGAGTAGAAGCAGCAGGGCATATATTTTTAACATTATCAACACTATACACCCTACCATCTTCCCAGACTATTGAGAGAGGAATAAGAGATCCCTTTTTTGTATTTTTTAAAATAACATCAACATATACTTTTTTCCGTTGTTCATCCATTTGTATCTCACTTTAACATACCCGTAGGCATAGTAATAAGACATTCTGTATGCTGAGGTATTTTTTTATTTTGTAAAAGAACAGCATTGCGTATGGAATGCTTTCCAAATCGCTCCCGTATTAAAGCAGTGGCAGCATCAAGTTTTTCTTGTTTTTTAATACGTACAACATCAGTAAATAAATCATGTTGAATAGGTATATTTTTTTCAACAATACTTATAGCACATACACTAACCGCCCTAACATCATGTTCCCAGTCATAATTTTTTTGAAAAAGATCAAAGGCCTTTTGTGCTATAAGAGAGGCACTTTGACTAGGAAAGTCAAGTTTGCATTGCCATTGCCTTGTATATAATTGATTATTTTTTATACTCACACTAACCCCTTGTGCTTTTTTAGCATAAAGGCGCAAGCGGTTTGCTATATCTTGTACCAATTCAAGCATAACATACCAAACTTCACCAGGGTTTTCTAAGTCCTGTATCGTTGTAATACCATGCCCAACACTTTTTATTGGAAAAGTAACATCATTATGAGTAACTAAAGAAGTATCTACACCATTTGCATATTGCTTAAGTTTTATTCCATTTATACCCAATTTACTTTTTAAAAAACTCTCTGATGCATGTGCAATATTTCCTATGGTTTTAATTCCATATAAGTCTAAAATTTTTTTTGTTGCCCTCCCTACCCCCAATAAATTGCTTGCTTCTAAAGGCCACACCTTTTCACGAAAAGAATCAGGATATATACATGTAATGGCATCAGGTTTTTTCATATCAGAACCAAGTTTTGAAAATATCTTATTAAAACTCACCCCAATAGAAACAGTGAGCCCAAGCTCAAACTTTATACTGTGTCTTATTTTTTCTGCAATTTGATAACCACTACCAAATAACTGACTTTTAGTAACATCAAGCCAACATTCATCCATACCGTAAGGTTCGATATGGTCAGTATAACGAGAATATATTGCCCTTGCACGTTTTGAAAATTTTACGTAATCATCATAATTAGGAGGAACAACAATTAAGGAAGGACATTTTTTTTTTGCTTGCCAAATTGTTTCACCCGTCACAACACCATGATTTTTTGCTCCATAATTTTTTGCTAATACAATTCCGTGCCGCTCATCAGTACTACCACATACTGCAACGCACGAATTTTTAAGTGTAGGATTTTTCATACATTCAACTGAAGCGTAAAAATTATTCATATCAATGTGTAAAATAACTGATTCCAAAACAATTCCTTAATCTATACAAAATAATAGTATACTTATGTATAGTATATAACAAAGCCTAAATCCTGTCAAGAATAAAAAAAATAAACACATGCATAAAAACAGCTAAATGCATGACACATCCATTGACATAAAGTCTAAAAAGGGTCTATAGTAAAGTATGAAAACAAAAATAAACTCACGAATATTACTGTTTTTTTTAATTCTTATTTCAACAATAATCGCATCTCTACATTATAAACGACTAGTTGACGGAGAAAAAGTACGTTTACAAGCTCTTGCCGAACTATATGAATTGAGGTTTGATGAAGCAATAGAATCCGCAATAGATTCAACCGAAATTTTAAAATCTATGATTATATTAGCAAAAGGCTCAATTCCGCAAGAAGAGATTTCCCTTTTACTTAGCACGTTATATAAAGATGACTTACATTTAGCTATAAGTTACATGCCTAACGGAATAGTAGAAAATTCTTATCCCTATGAAGAAAATAACATGTATATTGGCCTCAACACGTTTCAAAACGACATAACTAAAAATGATGCTTATAAAGCAAGAGAAACAAGAGAAATTACGCTTTCAGGTCCATATGAATTGAACAACGGTATGACAGGTCTCGTAGCACTGAATCCAATCATTTTACCACAAGGTGAAGACTCTGTTTTTTGGGGGTTTAGTACAGTTTTAATATCAGTAGAAAAAAGTTTATTAAAAAAAACAGGCTTACTTGATGTAGAAAAATTTGGTTATGCTTCGAAAATAGATTCTATTAATAATGAAAATATTTCTGAACTATATAAATCATCAAACTATGAACGTAATACAAAAACACTTGCACACACATTTAATGTTGCGCAGGGGCTTTGGAGCTTATCACTGTACCGGCCGAATATACAATATACAATGATACAAAGTTCGCTAGCAGTAGCATTAGCTTTTTTTGCTTTTTCACTTTTACTCTTCATATTATTTAGAAAAATTGAAATTCAACAGAAAAAAACATTTGAGCAATCTATCACAGACCCAATAACAAATCTTAAAAATCGAAAAGCATTTGATTTACTCGAAAAAGAAAATCCCTTTATAAACAAAAACGGATGCACTCTTTTTTATATAGACTTAAACAAATTTAAACCTGTAAACGATACACATGGGCATGAAGCAGGTGATATAGTTTTAAAAACGTTTGCTTCTCGACTTTCATCTCATTTTAAAAAAGATTCATTTCTTGCCCGTCTAGGAGGAGACGAGTTTTTAGTTATTTTACCTACCCAATTTGACACCAATGTATGTATACAACTACAAGAAAGAATTATAACAATTGCAGAGACAGTATTCTTTGTTAACAATACAGAAATATATATATCAGCGAGTGTTGGATTTGCAGCCTACCCTCTAAATGCAAAAACCCTTAGTGAAACACTTGCAATAGCAGATAAAAACATGTTTACATATAAAGAAAAACATGGTAAAGGTCGTTAGTAACTGAGAGTCTTACATTATCTAATAAAAGAAACCCAATAGCTACATTTTTATGGCAATAACTTCCATGTACATTCTAGGGGTGTGAAAAGGCCCCTTGTACATATTTCCTTTTAAATCTGTAGAACGAGAGCCGTCTCTATGAAAATAACCAAAACAAGAACCATTTACAGTATCAAGAAATGTATCTTTAAAATATTCATGTGCTTTTATGAAGTTAGCTTTGTATTTTTGGTCACCTGTTATTTTATAGGCATACGCACATGCAATCACAGCTTCATTTTGAGGCCACCAAAATTTCATATCATGCCAATACTCGCTCATACTTTTGCCATCAATATCTCTGAAATAAATTATACCTCCGTATTGTTCATCCCATCCCCATTTCCACATCCAATCGAGCATAGTTACTCCGAGTTTTTGCAAATTAACATCTTTTCTATATAAACCTTCTTTCATGATAAACCAAGCACCTTCAATTGCATGCCCTGGATTTAGCTGACGACCTTCAATGTGTTCATGTTGAATACTCCCATCAAAATTACATTGCTCAATTACTACTTCTTTTTCTGGGCGAACGTAATATTCTTTAATTTCAGTTATTACATTATCAATAAAATCATTGCAAAATGATATATTTGAACTATCAAACATTTCAAAACACAAACGTAATTCAGAGACCGTATTTAATAAAATCATTGGAAGCCCAAACCCACGTGATTTTCTATTTAATGAATCAAATTTTGGTATCAAAGCATTTGGAGTATTCAGGATTTTTTGTACATTATTAAATATTTCAAATGCTCTCTTACAGTACTCTATTTTACCAGTAGCACGAGCATAGGCTGCAAAACCAATTATTGCAAATGTTTCACTAAAAACATATCTTAATCGCTTTATTACTGGCTTACCATCTTTTGTAACTCGAAAATACATTCTCCCATCAGAAGTATCAGTGCAATATTTTTCAATAAAAAAAACTATATCGTTACACGCTTGTAAGCATTGTTCAATTATTAGAGAGTTATCTTCATTTTTACTTTCTTGGCGTTGTTTAAGCAAAATAATTGCCGTAGAAAAGGTCCAAAGAGCACGACCTTGAAACCAAACTGATTTATCGGTTTCTATTAAAGTGCCATCTATATCAAGACCAGTATAAATCCCCCCGTATTCTTTATCAATACCATGTTTTAACCAAAACGGAAGAATAGTATTAACGAGTGTGTTATAATATTCTTCTGTAAATAATCCTGTATCCATTTTTTCTCCTAGTATTCAGAATATTTTTTAATAGCATTATTAATCTCATTAAAACATGCATCTATTTTAGATGTATCCTCTTTTTCTACTTGTGCTAAAGGTAACCTAGCTGTTCCAATATCCACACCGTTGAGTTTTAATACTTCCTTTATAATACCATACATATTGCCTTTACATGAACACAACATATCAATAATTGAACATACGGTAAACTGAACTTCTCTAGCTTTTTGTACTTCATTTTTATTCATCAACTCATATATTTTCAAATAAAGCTCCGGCATAACACCATAGGTTCCACCGATTCCACCATCAGCACCCATAGCTAAACCTGCAACTAGTTGCTCATCAGGGCCATTAAGAACAACTCCATTATTAGCACATACTTTTTTCCAGTTCAGAATATCAACGGTGGGCATGGAAGAGTTTTTTACCCCGATAAATTTTGGATTTTTTTTCATTTCCATTAGTAGAGGTACATTTAATGATACACCTGCTAATTGAGGAATATTATAGATCATAAAATCAGTTTCTGCAGCTGCTTTGGATATCTCATTCCAATACACTGCAATTTGATTATCACTTAACTTAAAGTAAATAGGCGGAATACAGGCAATTGCATCAACACCAACACTCTGGGCATGACGGGCAAGCTCTTTACTTTGTTCAATATCATTACACGCTACATGAGCAATTACCGTTACTTTACCTCTTGCCACCTTCATAACATTTTCTAACGTGGTTTTTCTCTCTTCGAGTGTTTGATAAATGCACTCCCCTGAAGAACCACACGGATACAAACCATGTACGCCCTTATCAATCAAATATCTAGTAAAATCTTGAATTCGTTCAGGACTTACTTTTCCATTTGCATCATAACATGCATAAAATGCAGGTATTATTCCTTTATATTTTTCTAAGCTCATGCTCAACTCCTATTGTTGTACTCATTTTTTTTTCTAACCCTTTACCGCTCCAATCATTATTCCTTGTGTAAATGACTTTTGGAAGCAAATAAAAATAGTAATAATCGGCAAGGCTGATAAGGTAGCACCAGCCATTAATAATCCAAAATCTACGCCAAACTCACTCATAAGCGTTGCTAAACCTAATTGTAAAGTAAGATTTGCCCTAGAGTTTAACATGATTAATTGTAAAAAATAGTCATTCCAACTAGAAATAAAGGTAAAAATTGCTAAAGCACCAATACCCGGCTTAACCATAGGAACAACTATTTTCAAAAAGGTTCTTATTTCACTCGCTCCATCTATCCTTGCCGCTTCTAATAGTTCAGTTGGTATAGTTTCAGAAAATTGTTTCATCAAAAATATACCAAATGGCCAACCAACAGCTGGAAGAATAACAGCAAATAACGTATCGTGAAAATTAAGAAAACTAACTAATTGTACAAGAGGCACTAAAACTACTTGTTTTGGAAGGGCCATTGCAAATACAAACATACTGAATATTATAGTCCGACCAAAAAATCTTTTTTTAGCTAAGACATACCCTGCTAATGTTGCAACAAAACAAATTAAAGCCATCGATGCAAGTGATATTATAAAGCTATTAAAAAACCACTGTACCGCAGGTTGATTAAAAAGTTTTTCCCAGGAAACAAGTGTAGGATCTGTAGGGAACCACTGCGGTGGTAATATTAAAGAACTTCTAAGGTCTTTAAAGGAACCAGTTATTGTCCAATAAAATGGGAATACAAATATAAGAGAAAGCAATACAAGCACACTCATTGTAAGTCTATCAAATATTTTTTTACCAAAAGATTTTACCTTTGTCATGTATATTTACTCCTGTTTAATTCTCATCTAATAGCTATCAGATTTAAATACTTTATATTGGATTAAACTGATTAAGCCAATGATAATAGCTAAAAATACACCCATAGCATTTGCAAAACCAAACTGTTTTAAGTTAAAGGCTTGCTCATACACTAAGAACATTACGGTGGCTGAATGAAAACTTGGAGCACCATTAGTAAGAAGTTGAACTAAGTTAAAGCATTGAAAGGTATTTATAGTAGTAATTATTACAACATACAACGTGGTAGGCATAATTCCTGGAATTGTTACATGTCTAAATACTTGCCATTCACTTGCACCATCAATTTTTGCCGCCTCAAGCTGCGAAACATCTAAATTACCTAAGGACGCAATATAAAGTACAATGGGTTGTCCAACACTAGTAGTTATAAGCACCGTTATTATAGTTGAAAGAGCATACTGCTTATCACCGAGCCAAGAAATATTCTTGTCTATAGTTCCAAGCACATCTCGTAGTATCCAGTTTAATACTCCATTGTGTTCATTAAAAAGCCATGCCCAAAATACAACGACTGCAACACTTCCAGTTACAACAGGCAAGTAAAATATAGCCCTAAATGAAGCCCGAGTAAAAGGTTTTCTATAATATAATACATACCCTGCAAAAAGTGAAAACAGTACAATTATGGGAACTGCAACTATAACAAGCACAAAGGTGTTTTTTAAGGACCGTAAAAAATACTCATTTTCATTAAACAAGCGAATATAGTTTCCTAATCCATTAAACTCAAAATTCAAATTCGTATAATCAAAAAAGCTAGTAAAAATACCCATTGCCATAGGAAATAAAACAAATGTAATAAAGAAAAATAAACTAGGAAGAAGAAACAAATACGCTACCAATGTCTCTTTTCCATATGAACTTAAATTTTCATACCAATTCAATTTTGATTTAATCACCCTTTTCCTCCTAGCTTAAAAAAAGGGGCAACAAAAAAATTGCTTGCCCCTTACAATTTACTACGTACTAGAGAGTGCCGTTAGCACCATCAGTAAATTCTTTTGCAGCTTCTGCTCCAGTAATTTCACCGTTTGTTAACTTTTGTAGTGTTCCAAACCAAAGTGGTCTCATAGAAGCATAACCGTCAATTGTGTTGTAATATGGACTATAGTATTTTTCTAGTGTAGAATAATATTCCATCATAGCATTACCTTCATAAAGGTTTCCAAATGACTTTCTAACAGGAAATACATTAGTTGCTTTTACATTTTGAGGTCCAACAGTTTCATCATCACATAGCCATTCAATAAACTTTTTAGATGCTGCAATTTTTTCTGCATCATCATTGTCAAAAATAGCAAAACCATTTACTAAGTATTCAAGTGTAGTATCTGTTCCATTTGGAGATGGGAAAGGCATAGCAAGAACTTCAATACCAGATGCATCTAATTCACCTTGGCGTTGAATTTCTAACCCTGGTGACCATAGAGCCATTGCCCAGAAAGTTGAGTTAATTGGAGTTGTAAAATTAGTAATTGATTGTCCGCCATCTGAAGAAATACCAGGTGATAGCCATCCTTCTTGTAAGCCTTGAGCTACGATTTCAAATGACTCTACACCTTCTGGAGTATCCATTGCATATTCTGTAACTGCAGCATTTGTAATACTTGCTCCACCTAGATTAGGAATAAAAGCTCTTGTACCTTGGTCTCCACCTTGGCTTTTAGAAAAAATTTCTACACCTAGATAACCAGCAGCAGCCATTTTTTTTGAAAGATCAATAAAGTCATCAGTTTTCCATGTTCTATCTCCATCCATGTCAACGATACTTAAAAAGTCATCATATAAACCAGCTTCTTCTAAAGCGGTTTTACTAACTACCATAGTAAAGGCTGCAGTACTTAACGGATACATCCAAGTATTTGTACCATCGCCGCTTGCTTGCAAAATAGCAGTAGTTGTAATATCATTTTCTAAACCACTTGATGCAATAATATCATCTACAGGAGCAAGATATCCTGCTTTACCCCATTCTACTACTCGACCTGGTGCATCGAACACGATGTCAGGTGCAGTTCCACCTTCAATGGCAGTAGTAATTTTTGCAGGTCCACTGGCAAAGTCAATCATTTCTACATTAACTTTAATATCAGGATTTGCTGCCATGAATTGTTCAGCAAGTTCATTTTCATAAGCTCCTGAACCACCATCGGTTTGTGCAAATGTTGGGAATGCCCACCAAGTTATGGTAGTAACATCTTCGGCTTCTTGTGTGCAACCAACAAAAAGCATTCCAACTGCTAGAAGAGCCACAACGGTAATTGTTGCAATTTTTTTCATAATTCGTCCTCCATAAATTTTGTAGTTTGTCCTACATACTATAATTAGAATTATAAACCCTGATTTTTGAACTGTCAAGGTTTTTTTTTTCTTTTTTGTACTTTTTTGTGTATTATCTTAAAAGTTTAAAATCAATGTATCAATTCATAATAGTTACTTTGTTTCTATTTTAAACTCGTGAGAAAAGTGATATTGCATAATAGTATAGTATTCATTAAAATCTTTTTTCTTTAAAGCATCTACTATTTTTTTATGCTTTTCATATGTTTTAAGATGGTCTTTTATAAATTTTTCATGATAGTATTTTTCACAGTTCCAAGTAGCATCAATAAATGCACTTAAAACATCATTTTGAATATTTTTATATAGTATTCTGTGAAACTCAGAATCTATTGCGTATAACTCAACCCCATCCGATTCATTTTTCATTTTGTCTAAACATTCATCTAACTTTACTATTTGTGCATCTGTAATTGTGTCAAAGCATTTTTTTGAAAATCCTAACTCTAAAACCTTTCTAACCTCTTGAGTTTGAGAAATTAAATCAACACCATCAGCAATTAAATTTAAGAAAATTACACTTGATAAAAAATTTGAATTAAATCCATTCAAGAACATCCCAACACCACTTTTTGATGAAACAACTCCAATTATTTCTAGAGTTTTTAATGCCTCTCTGAGAACATTTCTTGATACACCAAGCTTTTCGGCCATTTCCATTTCTGTTGGTAGTTTATCTCCTGGTTTAAAGTTATACCTAACAATATAGTTTTTGAGTTCTTCGTAGACTTGCAAATAAAGTTTTTTGGATTTTAGATTTTTCATATTGTGCTCTCTTATACTAATATATATTATAAGTATTACCTATAATGAACAAAATGTCAAATTAATTTTAATCAATTTAATATAAAATATACAATTATTGTAACTACAAACGTATCAGTATTTTCGTAATTGACTTAATAGTAATTATCTGCCATAATTATACTAACGTGTATAATCAATCAGAAAGTGGCTTATTAAAAGCTTTTGGTGCATTTAAAGAAGGAAAGCCCCATGAGGCTAAAGTTTTCCTAGAAAAAGAACTGATGCATTCATTAGAAAGTAAAGAAATTATTTTTTCACTCAAGTGTGCAAAGTATTGGGAAGATGTATTTGCTCGTCTAGAACCTCTAACTTCCGCTTTTTCACGAGGTGAATTGCTTTTAAATGAATGGACTCATTTTATACGCTTTATTGGTAGTGATGAACAAAAATACACACAAGCTGTTTTTGCAACAAAAACTGGCGTTTTTACGGTTGCCTTAGAAAATTATCAATACATGCTAAGCGAAAAGGATAAATCACTTAAAGCTGAAATGCTTTGCAGGATTGGATTATGCTACAAAGCCCTTGGTAATTATGAAAGTGCAATCCGTTTTTTACAAGATGCGAACTCATTACAAAGTGGTAGCGCTCCTATTCTCGCAGAATTAGGCGATTGTTATGCACTTTGTGGTGAAGAAAAAACTGCGAAAGTTTTGTTTCGTGAAGCTTTTTTTATTGCTCCACAAGATATTGATGATGAATTTTTAGAATCAGAATTATTTGCTACACTTAAAGAACAAACAGCATCTAAAGGCCACACTGGTTCTTTGTTAAATGAATGGCTTCCTGTTTATGGTGTTTTATTTGGGGTATTTAACGTTAAAAGAGAACTACGAGCATTAGAAGCTGGAAAACTTAGACAGTCAGTTCTAGCCCTTGAACGTGAAATTCAAGAAGACAATAGTGATAAAGCGCTCCTTACACCAAGATTAATAAATCATTATTTTTGGCTCATAGATCACCATGTTGCAACGACAGGTGAAAGAGCAAAAATAAACGAAATATTATTAAAGATAAGAATCTTAGATAACGAAGTTTATGAGTTATACTCAGTATAAACACTTTCACAAATAATTATTTCTTTCTGTACATAATTGCCTATAACACTTGAGTAAAAATTAAAAAAATGTTATAATATCTTAGTTAAATTTAAGTAGTTGCATTTATGCGCACTTTAATCGTCACGGTAATAGAAAAAATACAACGTATTATTTATGTTTTTTAGGAGAATGAATGTCAGAATCATTGATAAAATCAGTACAAGACATGCTGAATGAAGAGAAATGGACTAGGGCCGCAATCAGCAACTATACAAAAACACACTTTATTGAACTGGCCAATGTAGTTGAAAATGCCCACAAAGACAATTGTATGGATGATATACAAGAACTTTGTGACGAACATCTCAGCCACACAAAGCATAGCATAATCGCTTTGTACATTTCTGGCATGATTGCTCTTAAGAAAAAAAATCTTGACAACTCTTCTTTTATCGAATTGATTAATATTTTCCAAGATAACCATAAAGGTCCAGTTGTTATATACTTATGTGAAAGCATTCTTGCTGAAGACGATAGCAATAAATTTGCACTGAGAACTCTAGCAGAATCATACAACGAAGAAAATAATGAAGCCGTTTGGGAAATTTACGAATCAATTGTTCGCCTTGATTATGAAGAAGCAGACATTGCTAAACTATTAGCTGAGCATTACGAAAAAGAAGGCAATACTACAGATTCAATTGACTATTATAAAAAAGCTCTTTTACGATACGTAAACAAGAAAACAGAAAGTCAAATTAAAGAAATTTGGACTAAACTTGTTAGTCTCATTCCAGAAGAAATAGATTTTTTTCTACTTGTACAACGAAAAATTGCAAAAACAATTTCTGCTATCAGAAGTGCTACGTTGATGCAAGACTTATATGTATATTATAAGGATAAACAAGACTGGAACATATCAATTGATATATTAAAACTTATACTAGGTATCGATGAAAAGGATTCTTGGGCTCGAAAAGAAATAGTAGATTGTTTTAAAGGTAAATACTCAGAACATAGTCAACTTGAAGATTATATAAAAATATCAAACTTAAACCAAAACTGGCGAAATGTTTTTGAAGCTATTAGTGATTTTGAAAAACATATTGCATTTGATGCTAAAAACTTTGTTTTCCATCGAACATGGGGTGTTGGAGTTATTAAACAAGTTAAAAATGATGAGATTTCCATTAACTTTGGCAAAAAATATGGTGTACGTGAAATGTCTCTTAAAATGGCAGTTAATGCACTTCAACCTTTGCATAAAGATCATATATGGGTATTAAAAGCAACAAAGTCAAAAGATGAATTGTCAAAGCTTGTTAAATCAGATAAGGCTTGGGCACTAAAGACAATTATTAAGAGTTTTGATAATAACTGCGACTTTAAGCGAATTAAAGCAGAATTAGTACCTTCAATTTTAACTACAAGTGAGTGGACAAGTTGGAGCAATACAGCACGAAAGCAAATTGAAAATGATCCTACTTTTGGTATAAACCCTAACGACATTACAATGTATACAGTACGTGAAAGAGCTATTTCTCAAGAAGAAAAATTGTCTAACGAGTTTAAAGCTCAAAAACTTTTCTTTATGAGACTCGACATTTTAATGCGTTTTTCTCAAGAAGCTGATACTGAATCTGAATTATTTGCAGATATGTTTGACTATTTTGCAGGGCATTTAAGGGCTTTTTCTACTGTTACAGAACACACCGTAGCATCTTTTTTAGTTATTAGAAGAATTATTAGCAAACACCCTCACCTAGACCCTAATAATAGAATTACATTTGAAGAATTGTATTCTGGAATAGAAAACCCTGTTACATTATATAATTCGCTCAAAGATACTAAAAACACGTTTTTAAGACAAGATTTCTTACATTGTATTAAAACACTATTACCAAATTGGGCAGAACAATATGTAATACTCTTCCCTACAGTTTTACATCACGATATGTTAACTACTCTTCTAAATACCGGACACACTGACATGGTACAACAATTAGCAATTAGTAGCTTTGATAATTATCGTGACTACAGAGAAGCAGCACTATTTTTCTTTAAAGAAGCACAAACTGAAGAATGGTTTAAAGGTACTGAGCTTTCATTTGAAAAGCAATTAATTACTCTTGTAAGAACAATGAATCTTTGTTTTAGAGAAATTGCTAATCAACATGATACAACAGAGAATAAAAAAATTATTCGTCAAATTCAGCAAATATTATTTAAAGATAATATTCTACTAAATTATATGCTTGAAAATGATGAGGAAACTATAACTAGATTATACACGCTAGTCAATGATGTAAAAGACTTAGATCCTGCAATAAAGATGACTGTTAGAAATAGAATACTTGAAAAGCATCCTACATTTAAATTTCATAATGCAGTTGAAGAAAAAGCTATTGCACCAAAAGGATTAATTGTAACTCTAGGTATGTTAAATAAGAAAAAGCAGCAATTAGAACACATTGTCACAGTGGAAATACCTGAAAATTCTAAAGAAATTGGAGAAGCATTAGCACAAGGTGACTTAAGAGAAAATGCTGAATATAAGGCTGCCAAAGAAAAACAAAGCCAACTAGATAATACGGCTGGACGATTACAAGATGAAATTGAAAAAGCACAAATATTTGATCCTTCTACTGTAACTGTCGCTCAAGTAGGATTTGGAAACACCGTTACATTGTTAAACAAAAAAACAAATACTACAGAAGAGTTTACAATTTTTGGTCCATGGGAATCCGATCCTGATAATAAAATCATTTCCTATATGTCTCCACTTGGACATGCTCTTCTTCATTCTAAAGAAGGTCAGGAACTTGAGTTTACTATAAACGAAGACAACCATTCATATGTTGTTACATCGATAAAAGTAGCAGACTTTTAATGTAGAGTTTTATTATAGTAAAAGAGGAATACATATTGTATTCCTCTTTTTTTTATCCCTCAAGTATGCTCTTTGCTTTAGCTTTTATACTATTTGCGACAGCTCCATCAGTTAAACTTTGAACTTGACCTCGTAAACTAAGATATGGATTTCTTCTATAAATATCCAGTCCTGTACCTTGCGTTGCAACATCTTTACTCGCTAAATAAGCTGAACAGACGCTTTCAAACTTAGCATTTTCATGTTTTGCAAACTCTTTACCAAGGGCGTACCGTAGGTTTTTCTTTTTATCATCATTAACAGTCTTAAGTGCTAAAATGATAACAGCATCAACACCTTTACTTATATTATATTTTAGTAAAGAACTAGAAACATGCGCTTTAACGGTATCTTCAACCCGTTCATCCTCTAAAAGGTCGATCATGTAATCAATGCCATCTGAATAATTCAAATAAGCCATAACATCATAACCTTTAATCTTAATTGCACTTTCACTATCATTTTTTGTTCGGTACAGTAATGCTGGAGCTGCACTTGTAATGTTTTTTTCTTTAATTGAATCTATAGCTTGAAGCCTAACTTTATAATGGTCATCACGTAATGCAATAGCTATCAGTTTCTCAGCCTCTGGACTAGAATTAGCAGAAACGCCTTTTATTGCATATTCTCGTAAGTTAGGGTCAGTTGAATTATATAAATCTGTAAGTATATCTAATGATTCAGTCGGATTAATTTTCCCTATTGCTTCAGCTGCATACATTCTAACATAACTATTTTCATCTTCGTTTTCGACCATATCGACAAGGGCATCATATGTTTGAACTTCTTCTAAGCTTGCAAGAGCCCTTACAACATTTTGACGTTGGGCAATTGGTAAATCATTTTCTAAATATTCAACTAAAAATAAAGCATCCTCTGTACCACCAATTTTTCCCAAAGCAGTGATGGCAGCACTAAAGTAGGCCTCTTCTTCATAATCAATAAGATCTACCAACAAAGAAGATGCCTCAGCTATTTCAAGATCACCTACATACTGTATAACCGCATTTACTGTTGAGTTTTTTTCATCAAAAGGGTCTTCAAGTAGATATAGAGCATATTCTTTTAATGAAGGATCACCAAAGTGTGAAAAGTATGCAATTATTTTATCTTTTAATGCAGCGTTTCTTGCAGTTTCAAAAAGCTCTGATAGTTCTTTTGTATAAGAATTATCTTCTTCCCCTATTAATGTATTGATTAAATTAATCACTTCCCCATCTAAACCAAACATAAGTGTTTCTAGTCGTTCTTCTTTTAGAGATTTTATCTCACTTGAAGTATTAGTGTCTTCCTCTTGTGTAGAACTCATTGTTGAAGCTGTTTCTTCAGCTACAATTTCATTTGTCTGTTCACTTTGTGTTTGTATAGCTTCCTGTGAATATACAAATAATGAAACACAAAAACATAATATAGATAGTATAATGTATTTTTTCATATTAACTCCTATTTTTTTGCGAGTTATAGTTATTCAAAAATGCAGTTTTATATTCTGTAAATCTATTTTCACGTATTGCAATTCGAATATCTTTCATCATGGCATGTAAAAAAGCTACATTATGATAACTCGCTAACATTGAACTTAAAATCTCATTATTTTTATATAAATGTCTAAGATAAGCCTTTGTATAATTTTTACAGATTTTACAAGTACATTCAGAATCTATTGGTGTAAAATCTTGCTCATACTGAGCTTTTTTAATATTAATCGAACCATTTTTAGTAAAATATGTCCCGTTTCTCGCATTACGTGTTGGAAGTACGCAGTCAAACATATCTATGCCATTTGATATAGCCTCTAAAATATAATCGGGTGTACCAATTCCCATTACATAGCGTACTTTGTCGTTTGGTAATAAGGACGATGTAAATGTTAAGTATTCACAATATTCATCAAATGGCTCTCCTACTGATAAGCCCCCAATTGCAATTCCTGGAAAATCAAGTTTAGTAATAAAATCTACGCTTTCTCTTCGTAAGTCTTTAAAAAAGTTACCTTGAACAATAGGGAAAAGATATCCCTTATATCCTTCATCTCGTCTCATAAGCCACTGTTTTTTTGCTCTCTCTGTCCATAACTGTGTTATATAAAGAGCTTCTTTTGCTTTTTTTTCAGAGATACCAAAACCTGTACAGACATCAAGCTGCATTTGAATGTCTGAATTAAATTGTGCTTGTATATCAACAATATACTCAGGCGTTAAAAAATGTTTTGATCCATCGATGTGACTTTGAAATTTAACTCCTTCCTTTGTAATTTTTCTAAAAGGACTAAGCGAAAAAACTTGAAAACCACCAGAATCTGTAAGTATATTTCTATCCCAAGCTGAAAACCCATGTAATCCACCAGCTTTTTCAAGTATATCACCACCTGGACGTAAATATAAATGATAGGTATTTGCAAGTATAATATCAAAGCCTATTTCTTTTAAGTCGTCTTTTGTAATTGCTTTAACTGTTGCGTTGGTACCCACAGGCATAAAAACCGGTGTTTCTACCTTTCCATGTGGAAGTTCAAGCACACCACATCGAGCATTACTATTAGTATCTTTGTGTACGCATGTAAAAATTGAATCCATTATATTTCCTATTTTGTTAATTTAAAATCTATATTATAGTATCGGCATTTTTATGTTCGTGCAAAACGTAATAAACCTATACTAATACCAATAAATACTATAACAGGTAGCCAAGCTCCTGTAATCGGAGGAATATAAGAAAACTTAGCCATAAGCATAGTGACTAGTTGAAATACATAAAATAAAACTGCAGCACTCACACTTAAAGCTAGACTGACAAGCAAAACATTTTTTTTAGATTTCCCAGAAAGTCCTATCGATAAAAAAACGGAAATAAAAATCGCAAACGAATATGAAAACTTTTCATGATATAAAGAACTCTCTTCTGCATATGGTAATCCTATTCTTTTTAATCTATTAATATAATCTCGTGCTTCTTTTACACTAACTTCTTCAACTGAAACGTAAACATTTCTAAATGTATCGGGAATCTCAGTGCTAATGTAATCACTACCTGTTGTATATATAAAACCTTCTGGTGTACTCGTATAGGTTTTAGCTCCATTAAACACCCACTTTTCGCCATCCCACCTAGCAGAATCAGCTCTAACTACTTTTTCAAGAACCTTGCTGTCATCTCTTAAAAAAATATCAACGTTATAGAGTGTTTGTTGAGTATCATTATATTCGTCAGCTCTATACACAGTTTTTCCTGCATCAGTTAAAATAACAAGACGATTATTATCAAAACTCTGTACTTCATTTAATGCATTTCGATGAGCTTCTACCTTAGCTTGCAAAGTAGGAACTACAACCCTATCTTCAAAAAAGAAAAATCCAATACTTGCTATAAAAGAGAATATAAGAATTGGTAACGTAAAAGAAAATAATGACACTCCAGACGAAAAAATGGCTGTTAGTTCATTGTTTGCATATAATGAACTTAAAACAAATGATGCGGTAAACAAAATTGCAATGGGTGCTGAAAATGAAATTGCTTTTGGTATATAATAAGCACTAATACTTAAAATCTGACTAACACTAACACCATGTAATATATACTGCCATAAATTCATTAACAAGTCTACCAATACTAGCACAAATGAAAAAAATCCCAGTGTTGCAACAAAAAGTGGAATAAAACGCCTTAATAAATACGTTATTAATGTCATTTTCGTATTAACCCCACTAAAAAAAATACTGCAAATATCAATACTAAAAAATTAGGTAACCACATAGATGTAAAACCGTCAAAACCAATTGTAAGCCCAAATTGTTGGCCTATAATTAATAAGGCCCAATATAAAACACAAATACAAATACCTATTATTAATCCAATGGTTTGCCCATTATGTTTACCAAATAGTAAGGATATCGGAAATGCTAAAAATGCAAAGAAAATAGAACCAAATGGTAAAGAAAATTTTTTATGATATTCTAATTCATAAATATTTATTAATTGAGCATCTGAGCTTTCTTGAACTTTAAGATTTTTAATTTCTTGGCCTAAATCATAAAAAGTCATTTCTGACGGAATTAACTCAGAATAAGAAGGAATAAAGTTTGAGATAAACAAGTTCATCGTTGCCTGTGTTGAAGTTAGATAATCAAAATTTGTATCATTTCGCATATCAAAAAAAATTGCTTTTGCGTCATTCATGTTAAGCTGCATTGCAATGTTTTCTTCCTCTACAGAATCTACCAATACATTAGCGGCTGATATTATCCTAAACTGACCACTAGAATCTGTATCAAAAAGCATTAAGTCAGAAACATTTTGTCCTTCTACATTTCCAATAACTAAAGTAGAATCGGCATATCTTTTTATTGACTGCGATTCTAATTCTACTGCAGGATTAGATGAAATAATTGAAAGATAAAGACGATTTAACGCACCAGCCCCTCTGGGTAAAAGAAAATCATTTACAAAAAAAGATCCAAATGAAATAAGCAACCCAAGTGCAATAGTTGGTATTAAAAGGAAAAAAAATGAATGTCCAGTTGCACGTAATATAAGAATTTCATTGTCACTAACCATTCTGCCAAGGCACATTAAGAAACCTACTAACGTAGCAAAAGGAGCCGACTGCGCAATTATTGCTGGTAGCGAGTATAAAATAAAAAGCAAAACTTGACTTACAGGGACTCGCCTAGAGAGAATTTGTTCAGCATTAAACAAAAGCTGATTTATAAAAAAAATGAGAAAAAAGAATAAAAATGCTATTGAAAAATATACCAAAAGTTCCTTAAAAAGATACTTTATGAGTACATGTTTCATACTTTTTGTTATCATGAATACCTTCTCTTAGTATATAAAACATTCAAAAACAAAAAAGTTACACACCCGTGCTACCAAATCCGCCACTGCCTCTTTCGGTATCACTTAATTCATCTACAATTAAAAAATCTGCTTGGTATACAGGAGCAAGTACAACCTGCCCTATTCTATCACCATTATTTATAATGAAGTCTTCTTGTCCTAGATTAATAAGAATAACTTTAACTTCACCTCTATAATCA
This sequence comes from uncultured Treponemataceae bacterium, assembly GCA_964370315.1. Taxonomy (GTDB): domain Bacteria; phylum Spirochaetota; class Spirochaetia; order Treponematales; family Treponemataceae; genus CAYJFX01. Next base: position 48,183 of record CAYJIS010000003.1, on the reverse strand, counting down.
GAATCTATTGTACCTGGAGAATTAACACAGGAAATACCGTGTTTTGCTGCAAGCCCTGATCGTGGCCTCATTTGGATTTCAAAGCCTAATGGGATTTCAAAATGTAACCCAGTTGGAACCATTTCTCTCATACCAGGTTTTAAGCATATAGGACTATCAATTAAAGCACAAACATCAGCCCCAGCAGAACCTACTGTTTGATATGACGGTAGCACTGCTCCATCGTTTATCACACATTTTACAGTAATTTTTTTATTATTCATACTTATAGTATATCAAAATAATTAAAAAAAAGAAAGAGGCACATTAAACTACCAATTTATATGTACGGCTCCTAAGTACAGACTAATACCAATAAGTATTATTGATGCTCAAAGTTAAGTGAAAAAATTACTTATACATATAGTATATACATAATATGATAGCCGATGAATACACTATCACTCATTCTTTACTTAACCATTGGCATTTTGATGGGATGCACAAGTGCGCTAAATAAAACAAACAACGATTATTATTAATGAATTGGTGCGTAAGGATCATCGAAATCTTCAATGGTCATCTGCTCTAATTTTTTATAGATACTAGGTTCAACAAAGGTCGCTCTTCCATCACGAGGTGGACGTATTATTGAATTATGAGCAGCTATTGCTTCGTCTATATTAGTAATTTTTGATAAATAAAGATATGGCTCACCAAAAACCAAAAGTGTATCACCTTCACTAAAAATTGAATTTCCATCTAATGATTCAATTTTTTTTACGTTACGAATTTTTGTACGTAATCCTGTAGCACAGGTATATACCGATTGTCCAATTTGTATGTGCTTATGTACATACACTGACTTTTTTTCATCAGAACCAATTAAAGTAAGTTCTGCCTTTTCGTTTTGAAACGTTACATCGGTAAGCCAGTAGCGAATTTCGTACACGGAGTCATCATTGATATAATATCCGAGTATTTCATCTTTGAGTATTGTATCATCAATACTAAGTTCTTGAATATTTGATTGAGGCAACCATAAAGTGCCCTCTGCAACTGAAGCGGTTTCAATATCAAATGATTTTGGACTATCTATAGTAACCTTAAATACATTTTCTTCTTCTATTTCATCAGTAAGACTCTTTTCTCCTAAGCTTGAATATGCATCAAATGGAAGCCAATATTCCATATATAAGTTATCACCAAGTCTTGCAAGATTTATATCAATGCCTGTATACAATGGATACGTTCCATCATAATAAAATCCGTAAAAGGTTTTTAGAACTATATTTGTGGAAACAATACCTTCATCATTTGATTCAATTGAAACAATTTTTGAATCATTTTCCCAAATACCGAGTACATCCTTTATTTGATTTTCATTTATATCTTGAGAAAAAATACTGTATGTAGAAAAAAACAGTATAATTGCAATTATAATAATTTGTACATAATTAAACTTCATTACTACAATATCGGCAAAAAAAAGAAAAAAAAGAACTAGTCTTCTATATAATTTCACTTATAAAACTATTATGATACAATAACCCTTGTTCTGTTAGAGAATAATAATCACCATTTTTTTTAGCAAGATTTTTTTGCGCCCATTTTGAAAAAACACCACCAATTACATCTTCTAAGCTCTCATTAAATCTAGTATAAAAATCGCTTGCACTAACACCTTTTAAAGTTCTAAACCCCATCATTAAAAACTCTATAATCTGATCCTCCCGTAAGAGTGTTTCTATATCACTTACCTCACTGACATCAAGAGTATTCTCGTAATTATATGAATTCCAAAAATGACAATACTTGAGTATATCTTTTTTTCCAGTATAACGCATGTTATCAACTGTTCCACATGCGCCACTTCCAAGACCAATATAGTTTTTCATATTCCAATATGCTCTATTATGCTCACTTTCAAATAAATGAGTAGAACTACTCTTGGCAAAATTTGATACTTCATATTGATAATAATTGTAATCTTTTAATAACTCTTTACCACTGAGCCACATTCTATCTGAATTATCATAATCATAATGCATTTTATTGCGTTCAATTTCTTTATATAAGGGAGTACTTTCCTCTAAAATTAAACTGTACAAGGAAATATGGTCTGGATTATATGATGCAATTGTATGTAATCCATCAATAAAAGATTTATGTGATTGTTTAGGTAGGCCTGCTATGATGTCTACAGAAAATTGGAACAACCTGCTACCTTTGCTTATGCCATTATTTTTATTTGATTTCCATCTACTAAGTATTTTGAGAGCTTGCAAACATTCTATTGTATTAGAACGTCTATGAACATAATTCAATACTGTATCATCTAGTGCTTGAATACCACAGGATATTCTATTTATTCCATAATCAGAAATAGAATGAATATATTCCTCCCCTCCATGCTGTGCAACCTCAAAAGGATTTACTTCAAATGTAACTTCTGCATTGTCGTTCAAAGGGCATAATTGCAAAAGACCGTTCATAAGAGTGTGAACTTGCTCTTTCGTTAATAGTATTGGGGTTCCACCACCAAAATATAACGATGACCAATGGGTAATAGAATGCTTTTTAACCCTATATTCAGCTTCAGCTAATAGTGCACTAATGTAATCGTCATTTACATATGCATTTGTTTTATTATTTTTAATTTCTAAGCTATGTACATCAGCTAGCTCAGAACTAACAACTGAATAAAAGTCACAATATGAGCACTTTGATTTACAAAATGGAATATGTAAATAAGCGTACACTAATCAAGAACTCTAATATTACTAAACGGGAAGTATTGAGCAAATACCTTTGTCGTAATATTTTCTTCTTTAATAGAACCAAACACTCTAGAATCTAAAGCTAAAATCCTATTATCACTAAGTAAAAAATACTCACCATTTCGTAATGTTATCTCATCAGTTTTTCCCTTAGAACCTATTCTCATATCCCAGTTTCTAGGATAACCTGTAGTAATAACATCATATTCAATAGGAGAAAGTTCAAACTCGGTTAAAAAATGTGCTGAACCGCCTTCTTTAATGTGTGCAATGTAGTTATCAATATATATAGTGTCCCCTGGCAAACCAATTAATCGGTATACTTCTGAATTTGCCCACTCACTACTTTCGAAAGGTTTAATTTTTTGAAAACTAAGCATTCCTACTACAAAGTCAACAAAACTTTGAAACCCAGACTTTTTTTCTAGTGAAAGATTATCATACTGAACGATTGAACCTCTTGGAATATTTTTTACATCAAAAAATAAAAAATTAGTTGGTACTACAAAAACAGCACTTCCCTTAGAGAACTCTGGCTGCATAGACGAAGAACTGATATTCACAGGTCGAATAAAAAAAATAAATACAAGCTGTAACACAAGCAACAAAATTAAAAGACAAATAATAACTTTTTGAAATATTTGTTTTCGCACTTGTCGTTGTGCGAACAATATAGATCGTGAATCAATTCTCATATTATAAGAATAGCATAAACAAGGATGTTTTTCAAGTACTTAAAAATTATTTCATATTGCGTACATACTTAGAAGTAACTACATCATCAATAAAAAACTCTTCTTGCTTAGATTTTTCCTTTTTCCACTCAGCATGCTTTTTCTCTTTTAACTTTGTTAAAACTTTTCGATTTTTCATAGCTTCAATATAGATTTTACGTTTTTCAGATATAATCATTTCTAGATTAGCAAGGTCTACAAGTAACTCTTCCTTTTTAATATCCAAACGATTTATAAAATGTTCTATAGCGCGAAACTCGGTAATGTTTAAATTATCTTGTGGTATTTGTTTTGTTTGCACTCTTTCGGATGCAATATTTTGTAACTCGAGGTTTATTAAATTAGATTGACTAACATATTTCCCCAACTCTTCTTTTGCCTTATCTTCATCAAATTGCCGTAAATCTAGTAATTTTTGTAATTTAAAATTAAATCGTTTCATAATTACTCTATAATAGTGTCATTATCATCAAGAGTAGTGTCAGAGTTTTCAGTATCGTTTAAAAAATCATCTAAATCTGGTTGTAAAGAATTACTCATACCAACATGTAAATCGTCTCGTTCCTTTTCTTTCCATTCCTCTTCAGGTATGAAAACATCAGACAATTCACCAAGTCCCTTCATTGTGTCTTTAATATCTGTTTGCTCAAACTCATCTTGTATAAGAAAATTATTTATATGAGGGTGGGCATCAATTGCTGCATCAATTACAGGATTGCTTCCTTTTTGATAAGCTCCAACGCTAATCATATCCTCAGATTCTGAATATGCAGCCATAAGTTTTCGTACTTTGGCAACAGCTTCTTGTGTTTTTGGTCCTGTAACCCTCTTAGATAAACGGCTTATACTAGACAATACATCAATTGCTGGAAAATGATATGCTTGTGCAAGACGTCTACTAAGCACTATATGTCCATCTAAAATACCTCTAACGTTATCAGAAATTGGTTCTTCTAAATCATCACCTTCAACTAAAACTGTGTAAAAGCCAGTAATAGAACCTTTTAGGGAAGTACCACTTCTCTCCAATAATTTTGGAAGTGTTTCAAATACACTAGGAGTATAACCTTTTTGTGCAGGCGGTTCACCGATTGTTAATCCAATTTCTCTTTGTGCTCTTGCAAAACGAGTAACAGAATCAAACATAAGCATTACATCTTTTCCTTGATCTCGAAAATATTCTGCAATTGCCGTTGCTGTATAGGCACCTCGAAGTCGCGATAGAGGAGATTGATCGGATGTTGCAGCAACTACAACCGACTTTTTTAACCCTTCTTCACCAAGGTCACGTTCAATAAAATCTATAACTTCTCTTCCACGTTCGCCAATTAATGCTATAACATTAACGTCTGCATTTGTATTTCGAGCTATCATTCCTAAAATTGTTGATTTACCAACACCAGAGCCTGCAAAAATACCTAAACGTTGTCCTTTACCAACAGTAAGAAGAGAATCAATTGATCTTACTCCCGTTACAATTTTTTCGGTAATAGTTTTTCTTTCTAAAGGATCGGGCGGAGAAGCAACAACGGGGTAATATTCATCGCTAATAACATCTGTTTTTCTATCGTATGACTTACCTGTTGCATCTAGAACTCTGCCCAATAGCTTCGGACTAACCGCTACTTGTAAAACTTTACCGGATGAAACAACAGAACTACCAATTTCGATCCCGGTCGTTTCACCATAAGCCATTAATTGAACCACTTTTTCATTTAAGCCAACAACCTCAGCTAGAATTGTTGAATCAGTAGACGGTATATGAATTGTACAAAGCTCCCCTATTACTGACTGGGGGCCACAACTTTCTATAAGCATACCCTTTACACCAACAACATAACCTGTAAAGTGAATTGTTTCGGTTTGCTCAACCTTTGTTATATACTTTGTAAAAATATCACTCATAGTTATTCGCCAGGCAAAGCTGCAACTTTATTTAGTGTTTTAATTGGTGTAATTTCGAGGATTTTTTGTTCGAGTTCACTTAATTGAGTTGAAATTCGCGCATCTATAGCACCAAAATCTGTTTCAATAATACAACCACCCTTATCAACTGATGAGTCTTCTGCAACGGTAATATGTTTAATGCTTTCTACAGCATCCATAAAATCTTTCGTATGATCAGTTGTTAGTTGTACATCGGCTAAGTTTACTCGTATAATAACATCGCCTCTTCCCTTCACTTTTCGAAGAGCTTGAACAACATTTGACATTACAACATTACGTTGGCTTTCAGATATAACTTTTACTACCTTTCTAGAAATTAATAGCACTAATTCAACAATTTGTTGTTCTGTTTCTTCAAGAATAACCTTACGTTTATCCATTGTTTTTTCAAGAATAATATGTAGCCTATCAATCAAACGTTGAACTTCTTGCCTACCATTTTGAAAGCCTTCTTCATGCCCAGCTTCAAAGCCGCTTCTTTTAGCATCTGTTACATTTTTTTCATGTCGCATTTCAGCTTCACGAATAATTTCTTCAGCTTTTTCTTGAGCGGCTTTTATAATTGCTTCAGCTTCATCTTCGGCTTCTTTTTTTAAAACAGCTACTTGATCAGTTTTTCGTTTAACTTCACCAAAAGCAGCTTGTTCAGCATTTTGAACAATATCTTGTGCTTGCTTTTCTGCATTTTCAATAAGCTGCTGCTTTTCTTCTTCCCATTGCTTTTTAAATACTTCAGCTTCACGGCGCAAATCATCAGCAGTCGGACCGACGAACTCGGGCACTTCTTCTAATACTTCTTCTATTAATTCAGGCTCATACGTGTGAGATAAAGGAAGTAGAACACTGTCGTCAATTTTCTTAATTTCTGTCGGTCGAAATACTGCTTTTGCCATATAAAATCCTTATACAACCAACTCGTCTTCACCGCTTCGAGCAATAACAATTTCGCCCGAATCTTCAAGTCGTCTGATTGTTGATACAATTTTTTGTTGAGATTCCTCAACATCTTTGATACGCACAGGACCCATGAACTCCATGTCTTCTTTTAACATACTTGCAGCACGTTTAGACATATTACGGAATATTTTATCCTGTACTTCAGTATCGACAGATTTAAGTGCTTTCGCCAACTCTTGTGTATCAACTTCACGCATAACTTTTTGTATTGCACGGTCGTCGAGCATAACAATATCTTCGAAAACGAACATACGTTTCTTTATTTCTTCTGCTAGATCTGGGTCATCTTCTTCAAGCGATTCAATAATAGCCTTTTCAGATGAACGGTCAACTAAGTTTAGAATTTCTACAATGCTTTCAACACCACCAGCTGCAGTATAGTCTTCGCTAGATAGCGTAGAAAGTTTCTTTTCTAGAACCCTTTCAACTTCTCTCAAAACATCTGGAGATGTTCTATCCATAGTTGCAATACGTCTTGCAACTTCACTTTGTACATCATCTGGGAGATTTTGTAAAATAATAGAAGCTTTATTAGGTTCTAAATAAGCTAATATAAGCGCAATTGTTTGAGGATGCTCTTGCTGTATAAAGTTCAAAAGATGGGCAGGATCTGTTCGGCGAATAAAGTCGAACGGTCTTACTTGTAATGAACTTGTAAGTCTATTAATAATATCAATAGCTTTTTGGCTTCCAAGTGATTTTTCTAGAAGTTCACGTGCAAAATCAATACCACCAGAAGTGATAAAGTTTTGAGCTTGAATCATTTCTTGGAATTCGCGCAATACTGCTTCTTTTAATTCAGCATCAACCGTTTCAAAGCGAGCAATTTCAAATGTTAATGTTTCTACTTCGTCTTCACGTAAGTGTTTAAATATTTCTGCAGATAAATCTGCACCAAGAGATACCATGAAAATAGCAGCTTTTTGCCGTCCATTAAGATTTTTATAATCTTTATTCTTTTTAGTACCACTACCGGTAGAAGTTTTAGTTTGTGTTGTAGCCATATAATCCTACTCCTCCATTAACCAAGAACGAATGAGCATTGCAACATCCTCTGGATGTTCACGAGCAATTGTAATTGCATTTTCTTGGAGTTCGGCCCTTTCTCGCTCTTCTACCGACATAGTAACTTCCATACCAGCTTGTTGAGCTTCCCACAAGGTTCTTTCTCTTTCTAATTGATGCTTACGTAGTAGTTCTTCTTCTCGAAGCCTTCGTCTTCTTTCAAGTTCACGAGTAACAAAACGAACAATAATAAAGACTAATAATATACCTATTATAGAAACAATGGCAATAAGAACTGTGCGGCGCGTTTGTTCTTGTCTTAAGAACTCTGCATCTTCTGCTGCAAATTGTAATGTTCGATCAAATTGAACATTTCTTACAACAACAGAATCTCCTCTAGCCCTATCGTATCCTACTGAACCTTGAATAAGCTCTTCAACGTCAGAAATTTCTTCTTGCGTTAATGGAATATAGGTTCTTTGAATTGTACCATTAGGAGAAATTAACAATGTTCCCTCTTCATCATATTGACGCTCCCAGCGACCATCAATGTTTACTGAAACTGTTACACGTCCTTGCTCAGGACTCTTAGTTTCTTCTGTAGTTCTTGTATTTATTGCTTCATTTCTTGTAATAGCACTTTCAGTATTTATTCCATAAAGGTTTGACATATCTGAGTACACTGGTGGATTTTGTCCATCAACACCTGCTGGGCCCTCCGGATTATATGTAGTTCCACGCCATTCTCTATTTACTTCAACCGTTGATAATGTTACTGAATCAAAAACTTCACCATCATAATAAGGTGTGTCTGGATTATCTTCGATTCGAGTAAAAGGAAAATGCTCTACTGTAGAAATTTGTTGTTTTGACATATCCATATCAATGCTAACAATTAAATCCCGAACCCTATCTGTACCATACGTTTTTTGTAGAGCTTCTAAAACAGTCTTTCTTTGATTCTTTTCAAAATCAGCAATTAACAACTGTTCTTTTTCAATACCATCAACTCTTTCAATATCTTGAAGTCCTTCAAAATCATTTAAAACAACACCTGAACGGTCTGTAATTGTAATATTTTCAGCATCCAAACCTGTTATAGCCATCATTAACAGCTTTTGAACACCTTCTACTTGTTGTTTCGAAGAAGCAAAGTTGCTACCAGGCTTTAATGTTAAAATAACACTAGCAGTAACAGGTTCATCATCATCAGTAAACAAGCTATCTTCTGGCATTCCTATCATCACTTCTGCGCTATCAATATCATCGATTGCTTCTATGTGACTTGTAATTTGCGCAGTTATAGCTCTTTGCAAGTTTACATCATTAGTAAAATCACTTGTCGTCCATCTTTCAACATCAAATAGAGACCAAGGGTCTACATTACTTGGTACTAAATTTTCAGTAACCAAAATGGAGCGCATTCTTCTTGCAGTTGATTCATCACTAACATAGAGCATGCCAGATTCTGAGACATCTACAGAAACATTTTCAGAGTCAAGACGAAAAACAATTTCATCTCGCAACACCTGATCTGTAACAGGCACGCTAAATAGAGGAACAGTAGTTGGTTGTGAAGAAACAGCTGAAACAAGAATAAGGGCGACTACAAAAATCACCGCAACTCCAGTTACAATAACTTTCTGGATAACAGTCCACTTTGCCCAGAAGTCCTTTAATTGAGAAAAAAGCTTTTTAAGCCATTCGTTCATGAATCCCTCCCATTGAAATTACATTTCGACGAACGAACATACGTTATTTATATACATTGTATCACAATATGCAAAATTTGTCTAGTACAATTGATGTTTTTTCTATTATATATTTCTTTAACCACTTTTAATAAAAATAAAAAAACAACCTTGTGCATGAGACAAGGTTGTTTTACTTTATACTATACTAACGTGTTGTAGTAATTTCTGTCCAAGCTTGTGTTATTCTGCTAATAACAGTATTTGCAAGCGTTAATGATAGATTTGCTTCTGCCATTGCAATTGTAACATCATGAACATCAACCGACTCAGGGTCTATTATTGCTTGCTCAGATATATTACTTTGAAAGACTTGTTTATCATTAACATAACTTAATGCATCAATTAAGTATGAGTCAAATGACTTTCTGTTTGCAATCCCGCTTTGCACATCTTGACCTTGATTAACACTTCCTGTGAGTGATTTAATTTCTCCTGTCCCATAATGATTGGGATTTGTACGTAGTAATTGAAGTCCTTCCACCATAACTTTTTTTTACCTCTCAATATTGTTTGTTTTTAATCAAAAGTATATTCTTTAGATTACCGTATTTATTGTCCAATTGCAAGAGCTTGCATGAACATTTCTTTTGAACCTTGAATAACACTTGTATTTGCTTCATACGATCTAGAAGCTGCAATAAGGTCTACCATTTCATTTACAATGTTAACATTCGGATATTCAACATATCCCGCATTAGGGCCTGCTTGAATAGCATCTGGATGAGTTGGATCATATACTAAACGACCTTGTGTTTCATCTTGTTCGATTTCCATAACTCGGACACCAGTTCCAATACCATTATCTAATCCTTTTGGAATAAAAGGACTTCGAACTACCGGTTGTCCGTCTGCAGTTGCCAAAATAACACGTGACTTCTTGAATGCGCCACCTTCTTGCGTTCTAGTAGTAGATGCATTAGCAATATTATTTGAAATAACATCAGTTCGAAGTCTTTCTGCACTCATTCCTGTTGCAGCTATATTAATACTTGAAAATAAACCCATAAATTTTTATCCTTTATTGTAATACAATCTTCATTTGTGCAAATTGAAAGTTTTGCAATTGTGTAAGCAATTGATAAGACATTTGTGTTTTTAATACATTCATTGCTTCTTGTTCTGCGTCTACATTATTTCCATTTGCTTTAACTGTTGAAAGATAATCAGTTACCCTTCTTGGCTCTACGCTTCTATAGTCTATAGTTGTATCGTTATCAAAATGTCGAGGGTCTGTTGTGGTAAGCTTTAGGTTTTTTTTAGAAGCCTCTTCGGATTCTAAGGCCCTTTTTAATTCACTTTCGAAGTTCACATCTGTACGTTTAAAATTTGGAACTTCTGAATTTGCAAGATTGTTCGCTGTAACTTCATAACGCATTGCACTAACATCTAGTGCTCGATGTAATAAATCAACTGATTTTGTAAAACCGCTCATTATTCCTCCCATAAGGGGACTCCAATACTTGAATTTCCCCTCTAATACATTTTCGGTTTATAAAAAAAATAGTTTAGGGTTTTGAATAATAAAAGTTAATTAGTTTGATAAAATTATAGCTCATCTGCATCTTCGAACTCTTCTAGTTCCTCTACTGAAGACAATTCTCGAGCTTCTTCTACGTCTTTTGCATCGAAGTCCTGTTGTGCTAATTGTGGATGTAACATATGAGTTGAATCTAATCCAAGTAACGTAGCAACATCATTTGCTAAAAGTTGTTTTTGTTCTAACTCAGTTTGTTTTTTACCAAGTGGTTCGAACAAATAAACAGAACGGCTAAAGCCTTTTAATTTCATAAAGGCAACACGCCTACAATCAAATGTATTTCTCACTTCTAAAAAGGTTTGATAACTCATAAGTATTGAGGTATCACATTTTTTATTTGCTTCTTCAATACGAGACGCAAGGTTTACTTCAGGTCCTATTACAGTATAATCCAACCTTTTTTCAGATCCAATGTTTCCTAAAATTACTTTCCCTGTACTAATACCAATACGAGTAAAAAGAGGCTCTTTGAGTTTTCCCATTCCCATAAGCTTATCATTTAAGAGTCTTTCATATTTTTTCATAGTAAGGGCTGCTTCACAACATTTTTCTGCATGATTATCAGAAGAATTAGGCCCTCCAAAAAAGGCAAGTATACCATCCCCTACTAATTTAGATACTGTTCCACCAAAAGTTTCAATAACTCCACTCATCTCACTAAAATATTCATTTAATACTGTTACTAAAACATCAGGAGACATTGTTTCAGATAAAGTTGTAAATTCTTTTAGATCGGTAAACATAATTGTTAGGTTCTCATATTCACCACCAATTTTTAGAACTGAAGGGTCATGCTCAAAGAGGTCAACAATAGCAGATGGAACATAACTTGAAAATGCTTTTTGCAGTGAACTACGCTGCTCCTTTGTTTTTGCTAATTCAATTAACAAACAAGCTGTACTTAAAATTCTAATAAATGGGCGAACGAACTTTTGATATTTATTATGTTTCTCAACCAGTTCACTTGGATAACCTAGAAAAACAAAACCAACTATTTCGCCCTTTTTATAATACGGATAAGAGACAGTATGATTCGAATGTAAAATGTATTCATTGATACCAATTGAATCTGTTCTTTCAATAACTGCTTCAACTAAATATTCATTACATGCACATGTTTCTTTGTAAAACTCAACGCTTAATTTATCGTTATTTGTAATACTAGTAAAGGCAGCATAAGAGACTTCTAAGTTATTTGTTAACCAAGTGCAAGATACATCATATACAACTTCCATTTTAGTAGCAGATAATAACATTTCCTCAAGCTGATTATAATCTATAGAAGATTCACTCTCGAGATTCTGCTCACTATTATTTAGTTTTTTAAGCTGGCTTTCACTATTTTCAGATAAGTCATCTTCAAGATCACCTAGTAATTGCTCATATGATTGTAATATAGGCTCTTGTAAAACAGGAGCATTTTGTATCCTTACCTCTTGAGAACTGTCTCCAAGATTTAATATATACTCTTCTGAGTTTTGTAAATGTTTAAGAAAGCGCCTATTCCAACTAACAAAATTGACAAAACAAATAAATGAACTAATGAAAACTAAGGCACCTACTCCATAAAACACATATAAGGAAACATCTGTACTATACCAAAAAAAATCACTATTAAAATATAATGAAACATGGGCAATAAGTGTGAGAAATAAAAATATAGATAAAAATAAGTACGTGCCTTTGCCTTTCATTTTTCTCCCAATAATTTGGAAATAATATCTTTTTGAGTTGTACAAAACTCTCTTAATAACGATATCTGATTACTAGTACTATCTTTGCAAGGAGAACCAAGTGTTTTTTTGTGCTCAACACATGATCTTACTTGTAAGTAGCTATACACATCATCTAAAATAATTTCAGAAAACTCATGATATGACTCAAGCGGTAAATCTTCTAAATTTACATTTTTATCAATACATATCCTTACGGCCTTTGCAACAACTTCATGAGCAGTTCGAAAAGGCATCCCCTTTTTTACAAGGTAATCTGCAAGATCTGTAGCATTAGAATATCCACCAGTACACGAAGCCTCCATAGAACGAGTATTCCATGTTGCTGTTGCTATCATTTGTGTAAATATAGTAATACAAGAAAAGGCAGTATCATAAGCAGAAAATAAACTTTCTTTATCTTCTTGTAAGTCTCTATTATACGAAAGAGGAAGAGCCTTCATAGTCGTTAATAAGGCTATTAAATTTCCATATACCTTACCAGTTCTACCTCGTATTAGCTCTGCAAAATCAGGATTTTTCTTTTGAGGCATTATACTAGAACCAGTAGACCACTTGTCTGATAATTCAACAAAGTTAAACTCTTGTGTTGCCCATATAATTATTTCTTCGCAGAAACGAGATAAATGCATCATAATAAGAGAAAAATCTGCTGCTAACTCTATACAATAATCTCTGTCGGAAACGGTATCAATAGAATTAAAAGTCGGAGCACTAAACCCAAGTTCATTCGAAACAAATTCTCTATCGAGAGGTAAACCGCTACCAGCTAATGCTCCAGAGCCTAGAGGACAAAAATCAATTCTTTTTAATGCATCTAATAGCCTTTCATAATCTCTTTGTAACATCCAACACCAGGCACAAAGATGATGTGCAAAGGTTACAGGCTGTGCTCGCTGTAAGTGGGTATATCCGGATATAAGAGTATCACCGTGTTTTGATGCGATATCTAAAATAGTTTCAATAAGAATAAGTATTGCATTAGCTAAAGCTGGAACAGAATGCCTCAAATAAAGCCTTTCATCGAGTGCAATTTGATCATTTCTACTTCTTCCTGCATGAACTTTTTTACCAACTTCACCTAGTCGTTCCGTTAAAACACCTTCAATAAAGGAATGTATATCCTCTGCAGAGGTATCAATTTGCAACGTACCATCTGTAAGCTGCTTTGATATTGTTGCAAGTTCTTGTACTATGGCATTTGATTCTGCGACAGAAATTATGCCTGTTTTACCAAGCATTGTAGCATGCACTATACTTCCTTTAATATCATCAAAGGCTAGTCGTGAGTCTACGTGTATAGAGGTTTCAAAGGCGATTGCATCACTATCAGGGCCTTCTTCAAATCGACCATGCCACAAGGTTTTTTTTTCTGCCATTGTAAATGTTTTTCCTATTGCTAACAATACAAAATTATTGTATTGATTTAATTATGTACTTATACATATTATACACTGTATTTAAATATTAAACAAGTAAAAAAAGGCCCTATATTCTTGCTACTCCAGACTTTCTGGCAGCTTCTGCTACTGCACTTGCAACGGCACTTCCAACTCTTTCATCAAAGGCTGCAGGAACAATATAATCGGCAGTTAACTCGGAATCGGTAACAAGCTTTGCTATGGCCATAGCAGCGGCAACCTTCATGTCATCGTTTATATCACTTGCTCGTACATCGAATGTACCGCGAAAAATTCCAGGAAATGCTAAAACGTTATTTATTTGATTAGGAAAATCACTTCTACCTGTTGCTATAACTGCTGCTCCACCAGCTTTTGCTTCATCTGGAAAAATTTCTGGGGTTGGATTTGCACAAGCAAAAATAATCGCATCGGTATTCATAGTCTTAACCATTTCAGATGTAACCGTACCAGGAGCACTTACCCCAATAAACACATCAGTTCCCTTAAGGATTTCTGCAAGGTTTCCTGTTTTCTTATCAAGGTTTGTAACGAGTGCAATCTCATCCTTAATAGCATTCATTCCATCTTTTCGACCTTGATACACAGCACCTGTTCTGTCAGCAAGTATGATATGTTTAAAACCACACGCTAGTAATAGTTTAGTATTTGCTATGCCTGCTGCCCCTGCCCCATTTACAACAATTTTTACGTCTTCTTTATTCTTACCAACAACTTTTAATGCATTTAAAAGTCCTGCAACAGTGACAACAGCTGTTCCATGTTGATCATCGTGAAAAATAGGAATATCACATTTTTCTTTTAATTTTTTTTCTATTTCAAAACAACGAGGAGCAGAGATGTCTTCTAAGTTTACCCCTCCAAAGCTTCCAGAAATAGCATAGATAATGTTTACTATTTCATCAACTTCTTTCGTCTTTAAGCACATTGGAAAAGCATCAACCCCACCAAAGGCTTTAAAAAGCACACACTTACCTTCCATAACAGGCATCGATGCCTCCGGTCCAATGTCTCCAAGTCCCAAAACAGCAGTTCCGTCGCTTACTACAAGACACATATTAGCACGTGCAGTTAAATTGTAACTTTCATTAATATCTTTTTCTATTTCTAAACAAGGCTGTGCTACCCCTGGAGTATAGGCAAGCGATAAATCTTCTTTTGTTTTAACAGGAACAGTAACATTTACTTCAATCTTTCCCTTCCATTCTCTATGTCTTTTTAATGATTCTGCAGCGTAATTCACGATAGGTACCTCATTTAATATAATGTATATAATGAATAATATCTGAATTAGATAAAAAAATCAAGATAAGATAGTGCTTGCCTATATTAATAAAAATCGTTTGCATAAAAGCAAACGATTTTTATTGCTTATTCTCCTGTTCCGTAATTATCCACAACAAAGTCTATATCTTTATCACCACGACCAGAAAGATTCACTAAGATTGATTTTCTTGGATTATCTTGTGCATAGCGCATTGCATATGCAACGGCATGAGAGCTTTCTAGTGCAGGAATAATTCCTTCTTTTCTACAAAGGGTATAAAAGGCATCGAGGCAATCTTTATCACTTGCTGTTTCATATTGTATGCGACCAGTATCTTTAAGCATGCAGTGTTCTGGCCCACTACCAGGATAATCAAGACCTGAAGCTATCGAATACACAGGGAGTGCTTCGCCTTTTTCATCTTGTAAAAGATAGCTCTTAAATCCGTGAAGTACCCCAGGCGTACCATACGAAAGACTTGCCGCATGATCTCCAATTTTAAGTGAACGACCACTTGGTTCTACTCCAACAAGTTTAACTCCTTCATCAGCAATAAAGCCGGAAAAGATACCCATAGCATTAGAACCACCACCAACACAAGCTGTGACTGTGTCAGGAAGTTCACCGGTCATTTCTAAAAATTGTTCTCGAGATTCTATCCCAATAACCCTTTGAAAGTCTCTAACCATCATAGGAAATGGGTGTGGACCTACAACGCTACCAATACAATAAATTGTACTTACGGGATCTTTTAAATATGCTTCAAAAGCAGAGTCAACCGCTTCTTTAAGAGTTTTAAGCCCATGACTTACTGGAACAACCTTTGCACCAAGTAGCTTCATGCGAACAACATTTGGATGTTCTTTAGCAATATCTACTTCACCCATATGTATTTCGCACTCTAGTCCAAAATATGCAGCAGCTGTTGCAAGCGCTACACCATGCTGTCCTGCTCCTGTTTCCGCAATTAACTTCTTTTTACCAAGATAACGTGCTAAAAGACCCTCTCCCATACAGTGATTGAGCTTGTGTGCTCCGGTATGATTTAAGTCTTCACGCTTTAAATATATGCGTCCACCTGTTTGATTAGAAAGATTTTTACAAAAGTAAACAGGTGTGGGTCGACCTTGAAAGTGCTTTCTAATACTACGTAGTTCTGAAATAAATTCATGTGATTTACTAATTGAAAAATATGCATCAGTAATTCGTTCCATTTCTGACTGTAATTGTGGTGGGATAAAAGAGCCACCATACTCTCCAAAAAAACCATCGTTTGCTGGGAATTCTTTAAAATAATCTTGCATTGTTTTACCTCTCAATAATTATTTAGTTTACATTTATAAGATACTATTTATAGTAACGTTTCTATTAATAGTATCTTATAAATCAAAAGTTGTCAAGTGCTTTTTTTGTTTAATTATAGTAATCTATAAGTGAAAAAAATAAAAAGGGGCTGTCTTTCTTGCTCTATTTTTCTAGAACTACAAGACAGCCCCTTTTTATCTATACTGTAAGTACTAACACAGTTTACATTTTCTTACCTTTAAAGCTAACAATTACCCGAAAACTTCTTTTCTCCAGGCACTAGGGTTTCCAGGACCAACCCATTTATTTAATGCAAAAGAAGCTGATAGGCTAGCAGTAATAAACTTTTTAGCTAAATGCACTGCTTCTTTTACAGAAAGTCCTTTTGCTAATCCTGAAGCAATGGCTGCAGCGGTTGTACAACCAGCGCCATGTGTCCATTCGGTGTCAATTACTGGCGCTTCAATTCGTTCCATTGTGTTCCCATCAAAGAAAACATCTATAGAAGAGGAAAGACCTTCTACTTTTGCTAACTTCGATCCACCCTTAATAAATACATTTTTAGCACCCTTTGAATATATAATTCTCGCAGCTTCTTCCATTTCTGACAAGCTTTTTGGAGACGCCATACCAGCAATTTGTCCTGCTTCAAAAAGATTCGGTGTAGCAATTTCACACAATGGTAGTAATTTACTAATAACTGCTTCATTTAAGCCAGGATTTAATGCTTCATCTGCACCTTTACATACCATTACTGGATCTAGGACATATTTTTTTACATTATAATCAGTAACAAACTCTCTTGCTAGTTCAACCGCATAATCGGTTCCGAGCATTCCAGTTTTACACGCTTCAACACCAACACCTTTAAAAATTGTTTTAAGCTGTTCTCTCAAAGTATTTTCATCTATAGGGAAAACGCCGTGAGCCCAGTTATTATCAGGATCCATAGTAGCAATAAGTGTTACAGCTGTCATTCCATACAGGCCATATTCTTCAAATGTTTTTAAATCGGCTTCTAAACCTGCTCCACCAGAAGCATCAGAGCCTGCTATTGTTGCAACTTTAATCATCATTATTCCTCAATAAATAGTTAATATATTAATAGTACATGAGAATAAAATAAAAATCAAGATAAATATTTTACCCAATCATATCTAAAAAGTATTTATGCACGCTTGTGTCTTTTGTTACTTCAGGATGAAAAGCTGTTACTAACTTGTTTCCTTGCCGCCCTGCTACAATTTTATCATTAACAACCGAAAGTATTTCTACATCGTTTCCTGCATGAACTATATAAGGGGCACGTATAAAGGGCATTTCAACCATTATATTCGCAAAATTGCTTTCCGTATTAAAACTTGCAAGTTGGCGACCGTATGCATTTCGTTTTACCTCAATATCCATTACACCAAAATGAACGGTTTTATCGTTATGGAGCTTGTTTGCAAGAAGAATCATGCCGGCGCAGGTTCCAAAAACAGGCAGTCCGTTTTCTATTAAATTTTTAAGAGGATTAAAAAGCTCAAGCTCATGAAGAAGTTTTCCCATTACAGTACTTTCCCCTCCTGGTAAAATAAGCGCATCAAATTTTTTATCCAGGTCGATGAGTTTTCTAATTTCGAAAGTATCTACTTTTAAAGTATTGAGCATGTGTACATGCTCAATAAAAGCACCTTGAACGGCTAAAACTGCGCAAGTCATTATTTTCCGCGCTCAGCCATTAAAAGTTGAATCTCACTAGCATTAATTCCAACCATTGCTTCACCAAGGTCTTCAGAAATTTCTGCCAATATTTTAGGGTCATTAAAGTTTGTAACGGCTTTTACAATTGCATTTGCTCTTTTTTGTGGATTTCCACTTTTAAAAATGCCAGAACCAACAAACACACCTTCTGCTCCCAATTGCATCATAAGAGCAGCATCTGCAGGAGTTGCCACCCCACCA
This sequence comes from uncultured Treponemataceae bacterium, assembly GCA_964370315.1. Taxonomy (GTDB): domain Bacteria; phylum Spirochaetota; class Spirochaetia; order Treponematales; family Treponemataceae; genus CAYJFX01. The sequence goes on along the minus strand of CAYJIS010000003.1, from coordinate 29,817 downwards.
GCTGCAAAGTTTACAACAGGAAGTTTTCCGTTTTCGTGTACATACATCACAAGATCATACGGTACTTGAAGATCTTTCGCAGTGTTATAAAGCTCATCTTTTGAAAGAGCAGTAATTTTTCTTATTTCCCTCTGCATCATTCTCATATGTGTTACCGCTTGTACAACATCACCCGTGCCAGGCTCACCCTTTGTTCTAATCATAGCAGCGCCTTCATTTATTCGCCTAAGCGCTTCGCCAAGATCCTTTGCGCCACACACAAAGGGAACATCAAAATCGGCCTTATTTATATGATAAATCTCATCTGCTGGAGTTAGTACTTCACTTTCATCAATATAGTCAATTTCAAGTGCTTGTAAAATTTGAGCCTCAACAAAGTGTCCAATACGACATTTTGCCATAATTGGAATTGTTACTGCATTTTGAATTTCTTTAATAAGCTTTGGGTCGCTCATTCTTGAAACTCCACCTGCAGCTCGAATATCAGCGGGTATTCTTTCTAAAGCCATAACGGCACATGCACCTGCATCCTGTGCAATTTTTGCTTGCTCTGCATTCATAACGTCCATAATTACGCCACCTTTAAGCATTTGAGCAAGTTGTTTATTTAATTCAAATTGTTTTGTATCCATACACATATTCCTTCATACTTTTTATAATTCAAATTTTGCAAGCCTCTCACAAGCCTTTACAACTGATTCTCTATGCCCAAATGAACTAAAGCGAATAAAACTTTCTCCTGCAGGCCCAAAACCAACTCCAGGAGTGGTAACTATATGGCATTGATGTAAGATTTCATCAAACACTTCCCAACTTTTTTTTCCAGGAAATTGTACCCATAAATATGGAGAGTTCCCATCACCAAAAATTTTAATTCCTAATTTTTCAAAATTTGGTTGTAAAAGGGCTTCTTTAATAAGTCGTGCATTTTCAAGATAGTATTCAACTAACCCATTCATTTCCTTTAGTCCTTCATCGCAAAGAGCAGCTAAACCTCCCGCTTGAGCAATGTTAGAAGCCCCATTAAAAATAGTTGTCATGATACGATTCCAATCATTAATAATTGGCGTACCATCTGCATATTTTAAGTTTTTAGGTACAACAGACCAACCGAGTCGCACCCCAGTAAATCCAATTGGTTTTGAAAAGGAGTTAATTTCAATAGCGCAATCTTTTGCACCATCAATTTCAAAGATTGTTTTCGGCACACCCTCTTCTTTAATGAATGCAAAGTATGCTGCATCATAAATAATAATACAGCCTTTTTCTTTTGCAAATTTAACTAATTTTTGCAATTCATCTTTTGTAGAACTCGCTCCTGTTGGATTATTTGGAGAACAAAAATATATAAGTGAGTTTTCTTTTACAACTGAAAGGTCAGGAAAAAAGCCGTTATCTTCTGTACAGGGCATATATACAATGCCTTCGTATTCATCATTACCTTCACCCTTTGCACCAGCAGCACCAATTAAAACAGAACCATCCACGTATACTGGATATGCAGGATCTTGTACAGCAACATGTACATCTTTACCAAAAAGAGCTTGAATACGACCAATATCACATTTAGCTCCATCTGAGATAAAAACTTCATCTACTTCAACCATGCCAGGATAAAACACCTTTGCAATTTTTTCTCGTAATGCACTATTACCCTGTTCATCACCATAACCAGAATAACCTTCTCTTGTACCAAGTGCTTCTACATACTCGATCATTGATTTTTTTATGTACGGTGTAATTGGTTCGGTTGTATTTCCAATACCTAAACTAATAATATCTGCATCAGGATTTTTTGATGCAAACTCTCTTCTTCTTTTTGCAATTTCAGGAAAAAGGTAGCCCGCAGAAATATTTTTTAAACCATCATTTCTTTTTATCATGTGTGACTCCAATACTTTAATTATGTTTAATAATTATAGCAAAAATTAATAAAAGAGTCAAAAGCATATAGGCAAAAAAAAGAGCGGCGTTTTAGGCCGCTCAAAACTCTTATTTTTTTTCTAAAAGGAACAAAAATTCAGTTACATGTTTATTTCTATTTTGTAAATTTCTCGAGCCTCTAAAAGTATTATATTCAGACTCATTCACTGTAACTTTGCCATATTTACTAAGCATCGAATTCATATCATTTATATTCATAAATCCCTCAGAATTATACGAAATAAGTACAAACTTTGCCTTAATTCTCGCTACAAGGTCTTCAAGTACTTTTGGAAATTGTTGAGACTTATTGTATAGAGATCTATTCCACTGTGAATCAATACCAGATATTAGACTCATATTATTTGGCTTCTCATTTTTAGCTATGATGTTCAACATAAAATAATTAGAGCCATATGGGTGTTGATTATAAGGAGGATCTATGTACGCAACATCTACCTCTTTAACACTATCAATGATACTATTAGCATCACCTTGTAACACCGTAGTTTCACATTCGAACTTACTAAATACTGGAAATTGTATTTCCATTTCACCTTTTATTCTTGTTAATGCATTACAGTTTTTTCCACCAAATTGTCCAATCCCTGTATCTTTGTTTTTATAAAACCCCTTAAATACACCTGAGGTATTTGTGTGAATTGAAGCTAATGATAACAGTGGTGCAATAAAGTACTGTTGAACATGCTCTGGAAATTTTGAAATCAAGTTCCTAGCGGTATCAAGATACTGCGCATTTCTAACCGTATAAAACACCCTTTCGTCCATTTGAATATTATTATCATCCTTTGGAGAATAATGTTCTCGAATCAACCCAGAATGCCATTCATTTTTCATTTCTGCAATTTCTAAGTCTTCTTTTAATTCGCAAAATAATCCTCGTAGATGAACCATATCTCTTTCAGATGCATTTGACAGATAGCATGAATTTATAATTTTTGAATAGGTTTCTAAGTCATTTGAAATTAAAGAGGAAGCAAATTGTTTAAAATATCGAGAAACTATACCAGAGCCGGAAAATACGTCAAAAATGTCAAGTTTTTCTTTTCCAGTTTTCTTTTGTATTATTTCTAGGCTGTCACCAATAAAGTCTAATAAAGATCTTTTATTTCCCAAATAGGTTATTATTTGGGAAGTTAAATATTCTTCGCTTTCAGTTATTGTTGCATTTGCATCGAGTAAATGTAAGGGTATACGATCTGAAAAAACAGAAGATCCACCAAAAATGTCACTAAATTGATATTTGTTTGCTATTGATACGCTCATACCTTATTATCGGTATATAAAAAAATAGTATAAGAAAAAAAGATTAAATTCCAGAATGGACTCTCGTAATTGCTGCTGCTATTGCGTCTGCAGCATGATCCGGTTTTGGAGTAACTGCTAAACCTAATAAAAGGCTTACATATTTTTGCACTAAGGCTTTATCTGCACTGGCAGTTCCTGTTACAGATTTTTTAATATCATTTGGGGTAAATTCAATTAAATCAATACAGTTTTGTGTTAAACTAAGAATTAAAACACCTCGAGCCTCTGCAACTCCCATTGCACTGCTAGCATTTTTTGAAAAAAAGAGATTTTCCATTCCAGCTATACTCGGCTTATGCTCACTAATAATACAATTCATACGATTAAAAATTTCAAGTAATCTTTCACCGTGACTATGCTCTTTTTTTGTTTCAATAACTCCATAATCAATTAAACGATAACGAGAATCTACGTAATCAATTACACCCCAGCCAGTATTAGCAAGCCCTGGATCTATTCCTAATACGCGTGTTATATTTTTCTTTGAGTTGTGTATAAATGACTCGGGAACAGCTTTCACTGTTCCCGGTATACTTGAAAAAGAGCTTTGATTATTCAGCTTCAAAACCTTCTGGAATATCTATATTAGAATAAACGTTTTGTACGTCATCATCTTCTTCCAGTTTATCAATAAGTTTTAATACTTTTCGTGTTGTTTCTTCATCTACAGATGAATAAGTATCTGGTACCATGGAAACGCTTGCAGAAACAGATTCAAAACCTTTTGCTTGCATTGCTTCAAGAACATTTTCAAATTCTGAAGGATCAGTTGTAACGGTAATTACTCCGTCTTCAGCAGCAATATCTTCAGCACCTGCTTCAAGTCCAGCTTCCATTACATCATCTTCGCTTACGCTTTCTGCATCATATTCAATAACACCTTTACGATTAAACATATATGCAACAGAACCTGTGGCTCCTAAGTTACCACCAGATTTAGAAAAAATGTTTCGGACATTTGCAGCTGCTCTATTATTGTTATCAGTTAATACTTCAACAAGAATAGCAACACCACCTGCTCCATAGCCTTCGTATAGTTTTTCTTCGTATGTTGCACCGCCCAATTCACCGGTACCTTTTTTGATTGCTCTTTCAATGTTGTCTTTAGGCATGTTAGCACCACGTGCTTTAAGAATCGCAGTTCTTAAACGTGGGTTTGCAGCAGGATCTCCACCACCCATTTTAGCAGCAATTGAGATTTCTTTAATAAACTTTGTAAACAACTGCCCGCGTTTAGCATCTGCAGCACCCTTCGCATGTTTTATGGTCGCCCATTTACTATGTCCTGACATCGGAACTCCTTAAAATAGTTTTTACCAAAATATACCGAAGTATAGCAAAAATAGTAAAAGATGTCAATAAAACACTCTGAAAAGCTTTTACGTGTCCTTAATGTAAAATTTTTCAACTGGTTCAAGTACTAGCTCTGCATAAAAATCATCAAGCTCTTTAGAAAGTTCAGCATTGATTTTACTAGTTGCAAGTTTTAAATCTGTAACCATAAGAGCTGGTTCTTTAATTGAAAAATATATTGATACCCAAACTTTTCTGCCAGTTCGTGTAACATCACAAAACTCTACATTGAAATGAAACTCATTTAAAACTTTGTCAGCTTTTGATTTTATATATTCGAGTATTCTTTTATCAGGTGCAAATAAAAACACATCTTTTATTGAAGTAATTATCATTTTTATAAAGGACGGAACCATCAAAACGACAATAACAAGTGAAACAATTTGGTCAAAATATGGTCTAATTACCTCTAATCGTGTACCGACAAAACACGAAGAAATATAAAAAGCTATCGACATACCAAAACCTGAAAGCACATCAAGCTTCCATCCCATTATTTCAGCTTTTGCAGTTGGTGAAGATATTGTCTTATTTATACGACTTAAGGTAATATAAACAACTAGTGCAGTAATACCAAGAATAAATTGAAATATAGATACTTGCGATTCATTAACAGTATTACCACCAGAAAGTACAATTTCTATACTATTAATTGAAAGCCCTAGCGTAACGGCTAACATCATAAATGCTTTTATTATTATAAAAACACACTCAACTTGTCCAAATCCAAAAGGATGTTTTTCTGAAATTGGCCTATAAAATAGTGGTGTTAAAAATAACGTTAAGCCAACAACAACAAGTTCAGAGGAATCATACATAGCATCGAAAAGAATAGCTTGTGACCTCGTTCGAAGTGCCATAATAATTTCTGCAATAGCAATACAAATAGCAAGTGAAAAGGATAGCCACAATATAATTTTTTCGATTTTTTGAGTTTTACTCATAAATACATCCGTTAGTTAATTTTACTGTACTAAAACTCAGATGTCAAGGTACGTACTTTCATTCTTATAGTACTATTTTGCCATACCTCAAAGCCTGGTCATGAAGCATTCGCAAGAATTAATGTCATAATGCAGATTTTATTTATTGTCATTAATAGCCTTCTATATTTACCACAAATAAGTCAAACCAAAAGTATGTATATTTTTCGCATCCGTCAATCTTGTTAATGAACATGACATTTCTATACTATGTTTCAATAAAAATTCTAGAAATATGTAAAGAGCCAATTCACGTATATGTTTTTTTTGAAGTGTCTTGAAACAATCTAAAAAATTCGATATAATGCATAAACAAAATTATATATCAAAGAGGGCTATCATGATTAGAGGCGGAGATATCGCCAAGGGAACAGTGTTACTTATTAAAAACTCACCTTACCTTGTAACAGAGAGAGAATTTGTAAACCCAGGAAAGGGTTCAGCTTTTGCTAGAGTAAAAATGAAAAATTTAAAGGACGGTACAGTTCTTACACAAACGATTAAAACACCTGATATGGTTGAAGATGCAACAGTTGACACCGTAACGGCACAATACCAATACTCAGATGGTGAAAGCCATGTATTTATGGATACAACCAGTTTTGAAACTATTAATGTACCAGCAGACTTAAATGAAAACTTAGGATACTACCTCAAAGAAGGAGAAGAATATCCCATTTTAATTTGGGAAGAAAATCCAATTGATGTAAAAATTCCACAGAAAATGGTTTTTATCGTTGCAGAAAGTGAAAACTATGTCAAAGGTGATACCGTTTCTGGCGCTACTAAACCAATAGTCACAGAAACAGGGCTTACCGTTCGAGTCCCCCTATTTATTAAACAAGATGAAAAAATCTTGGTAAATACTGAATACAACGAATATGTTGAGCGAGTAAATAAATAACAAAAAAGGTTCACTAGACAGTGAACCTTTTTTTTATGTAAATACGTAATTAATCTTTCATTTCTACCGAAGAAGGATCTTTTAAGTACTTTTTAGTTATAGCAATTATTGTACCACTTAAAATTAATAGAGCAACTAAGTTTGGTATTGCCATAAGTCCATTTAAGGTATCTGCAATATTCCATACCAAAGTAAGTTCTAATGTTGCACCAACTACAATACTAATGATAAACAATAGTCTATATACTTGGGTAACAATTTTATTGTTTTTACTTAAGTAGCCTAAACATCTTTCACCATAATAAGACCAACCAATTATAGTAGAAAAAGCAAAGCAAATAAGTGAAACAGATAAGAAAATATTTCCAGCACTACCAAATCCTAATTCGAATGCTCCTGCGGTTAAGGCAGCACCACTTAATTCGCCTGATTGATATAAACCTGATGTTAAAACAATAAGTGCTGTTAAAGTACAAATTATAATTGTATCAACGAATACTTCAAAAATTCCCCATAAACCTTGTTCTGCCGGGTTTTTAGACTCACTTGCAGCATGTGCAATTGGAGCAGAACCTAAACCAGCTTCATTTGAAAAAACACCACGAGCAACACCATATCTCATAGCTTGTGCAATTCCATATCCCATAACACCGCCACCAACTGACTTAATGTTAAATGCGCTAGCAAAAATAACTGAAAATGCTTCAGGTATAGCAGATGCATTCATAATGAGTAGTACTACTGCTCCAAAGAAATACAATACTGCCATAAATGGCACTAATTTTTCTGTTACAGTTGCAATTCTCTTTATACCACCAATGATAACTAACGCAGATAAAACAGCAAATACAATACCAGTAACAATGGGTGGTATTGAAAAGCTTTGCAAAGCTCCAGCAATTGAATTTGACTGAGTCATGTTTCCAATTCCAAAACTTGCAAATGCACCAAAAAAAGCAAATGCAACAGCAAGCCATTTTGCTTTTACACCTTTTTCAATATAGTACATTGGTCCACCATAGTGAATTCCATTTTTATCTTTTTCTCTAAAATGAACTGCGAGCAATACTTCACTATACTTAGTCATCATACCAAAAAATGCTGACACCCACATCCAGAATACAGCACCAGGTCCACCTGCAACAATAGCAGTTGCAACCCCTGCAATATTACCGGTCCCTACTGTACTTGCTAATGCCGCAGACACAGCTTGAAAAGGTGTAATATTCTTACCAGCAGTATTTTTCTTTCTTAAACTTCCAAAAGTTTTTGAGCACCAAAGTTTAATACGACTAATTTGAAAAAAACCGGTTGCAAAAGTGATAAAGACACCGGTTCCGACTAGTAATACTAGCATGTATGGTCCCCATACAAAGCTATTAATTACCGAATTGATGTTAGAAATTGTTTCCATATATTCTCCCTTTTTTTTATATTTTATTATATCATAATATTAAAATATTGCAAGCCTTTTCATAATAGCAAATATTTTGAGGAGACCTTATTTGTTGTGTGATTTTTGAATAAAGTAGCCGAGAATAAATTTAGAAGTACCACAGTTTGAGCATAGTGTTTAGTTGTATACTTGTGTTCTGGGCAATACTGGAATCGAACCAGTGACCCCTACCATGTCAAGGTAGTACTCTAACCATCTGAGCTAATTGCCCGTATATAATACGATTTTAAAAAAATATCATATTGTAAGCCTTTGGTCAAGTAGTTTTATCTTCAAACTAAGTAATTCAACCAGTATTAAGACGTAAAAAAAATATTCATAAGAAAAGTTGTGAGGAAGAGGTCATGCATGGTATTTATTTTACACACAAAAAGAATAAAAATGAACTACTAAACGGTGTGTTAAAAGGTGAGGGATTTGAATTAATTTTTGTTTCAGAGTTGTCAGCATTAGAGCGTGCATATAGGCAAAATTTCCCACGTTTTGTTTTATTAGATGCTGAAATAGTAGATAAAAAAATTAGTTTTGAGCGTTGGGTTGAAGTCATTTATAATTGTATTGGAATATGTCTAAATGCAAGTCCATTGTATAAGTATGACGGTACAGCATTTTATCCCTGTTATATTTCAGAGTTACATAAAAACGCATTTAATAACAATAGTGATATAATAAAACTATTAGAAAGAGTTTCATTAAAAATAAAAAGTCATAAAAATTTACATGAAGAATTATTCAGGCCATCTGAAAGAAAAGTATACAAGCTATTAAAAAATACTGAACAAGAGTCTATTTCTTTAGACCATATGTCTGAGTCTCTATGGGGTTATAGTTCAGTTTCACACAAAAAAACACTCTACTCATACATTTATAGAATAAAGCAAATCTTGAATAGTAATAGAGAACTAGAAGAATGTCTTATTAAGGATAAAAAAGGTTATTATAAGATTTCAATCTTAAATAACAGCTATTGAAATCTTATAATAATTGTAAGAATTTATTTTAAAACTGAAACAATTCGTTCTAAAACTTTTTTTCGATCTAAAGGCTTTACAATATAGTTTTTTGCACCCAATAAAAGACATTTTTTTACGAGTTCTTCTTTACCTAATGCACTAACCATAACTACGTTTGCAGATTTATCAAAAGCCATAATTTGTTCTAAAGCAGTAACTCCGTCCATTTTAGGCATTGTAATATCCATTGTAACGAGATCAATATTTGGATAAAGGTCCTTATATTTTTCAACACCTTCTTGACCGTCTCCAGCTGTAGAAACTACTTCATACCCTTCACTGGTTAAAATTTGTCCCAATTGCTTGGCCACAAACATGGAGTCATCTACAACTAAAACCTTAAATTTTGAACCATCATCTTTTAGCCCTTCCATAGATCTATCATTGATAGTTGGAAAATCTTGTTTTGTTTTCATATATAATTGTCTCCTTAACTTAAGATTTTTCTCTTATTGCAACATTTACTTCAATTCTACCTTGCTCTGTTACCATTGGTACAATCAAAGCTTCAACTTGATGATCAGAAATTTCCATCTTTTCACCTGTAAAAATAGTTGGTGGTGTTAAGTCAAACTTAAAGCCTAAATCATGAAGCTTCGTTACTGCTTGCGCCGTAATTAAATTAGAAAGTTCTGTGATTGTAGCTTTTGCCAATTCATCAAAAACAGGTATTTCTTCCATATTCATTTGAGATGCAACTTTTAATGCTGTTTCCATTGTCATATCAAATAAAACTCGTCCTTCTACGTCACCAGCTAAACCAACTAGAGCTGCAACACCCATTACAGGCATAGATGTTGATTTTAAATAAAGTGACTCACGCTTTACTTCGCCTCCCAATACCTCTGCTAAAATGCTATACGCAGTTTCAACAAATGGGTTTATGTACTCTACTCTCAAATTTACCTCCTAAGATAAATGTTTATTGTTTTGTATTGGTTACTATTTCTCCATACATTTTTTTATTCCATTTTCCATCATTAAAGTGTTCATTGTCACCTAATATAACAAAACCAGTTTCTTTGAGTTTATCATAAAAATCTGTACATATTACGTCAATCTTATTTTCAGGTACAAAAGACAAAAAGTCTCTGGAAAAAATAATATCAAGCATAGGAACAGTGTTCATATTCGTACAATCATGATATTCAAAAAGTATTGAATCTCGTATTCTAGGAACAAAGACATTTTCTCCTGAAACAGATTTAGTTAAAAATGGCTTGTACCATGTATCAAGTATTTCATCGCCAACTTTTAATAACGGCGCACTTGATATAAGTATTAAATCAGTATCATGTGCATGTATTTTAATTCTTGCTTCAGGATATTTCTTACTTAATAAACAGGCAAGTGAAAATGCCTCAAACCCTGCACCACAGCCAGGATTCCAAACATGAATATTCTTAGCTGTGTTTTCTGGAAGCATCTTGTAAATTGTCTGTGCATATTCTTTTGTCCAAAACTGTGCGCTGTTTGTAGAAAAAAATGGTTTTAAAAACTTTTGAACATCTGAAGCATCATTTAAAGGAACACTTCCAGTTTCTTTATCGCTCATCCATCTATCGTAACGTTTTTGAATCCAATCTTTGTTAATAAATGAAACATGGAAATTAGCATGTTTTTTTAATGTTTCACTTACAAATTTAAAATCTACAATCTCATGGTTTTCTTCTACAATTTTTTGTTCTACTTCTTGTGTGGTTACTTTTTCTTCCTGAATAGAAACTTCCTGTGCAAGGGCTTCTACAGGAAGTTCTTGAGTAGCTTGTATCGTTTCGACTTTTGGTCTGTTTGAAAAAATTTCGTCTATGCGAGGTCTAGGAGGTTCTTTTTTATCATTAGAAACCTTTTCTTGCACAACGTTAGTACTAATATTTATTTCTGGTTTTTCATATGTATCTGCAGCTTCAACACCAAATATTCTATCTATGTCAAGTAGAATGTACATTCTCGTTTCATATTCTACGATACCATAAATATATTTAATATTAATATCACCAAATAATGGATGTGGGGCCTGTATTGTGCTACTTTGAATTCCTGCAACTCGCTCAATTGCATCAACGATTACACCATATTTTTGTTCACCAATATTTACAATAATCATATTTTGTAAATCAACATCATCTTTTTCGTTTCCATCGTTATTTTCATTCTCTTCTTTTTCGATATTGAAAAACAAGCGCAAATCGATAATAGGAATTATTTCACCTCTAAGATTGTATACACCTACGACGAATGCAAGTGTATTTGGTACATAGGTGAAACGTTCTGCCTTTGCTATTTCTTTCACTTTTAGAATATCAATAGCATAGTCCTTGCCTCCAAGTGAAAAAGCAACCATTTTATAATCAATATTTGCGTGTTGCTCTTTTTTCTCTTCTAGCTCTAAATTTAGAGCTGTCTGCATAGTAATGTTAGTTTGCAATGTTTGATCCACAGATGCTCCTTTTTATGTAAGACTCTTCTCTTCACGAGCTGACAATTCAAGCTTTATGCCTAATGCTAAAAGCTGACCAACATCAATAATAAGTGATACAGAACCGTCACCAAGAATTGATGCTCCTGCAATACCTGGAGATGAGACAAATTGATTGGTAAGAGGTTTAATTACAACATCTTCTTCACCAATCAGTGCATCAACCATAATACCCAGTTTTTTATCGGCAGTACCTACAATAACAATAAAAGCATGTTTGTTATTAGTTTCTGTCTTTATATTAAATAATCGATTCAATCGTAGAACTGAAATTACTTCATCTCTTACAGTCATAACTTCGTAATTATCAATCGTTCGAAGTTCACTTACTTCTATTCGTTGACTTTCTATAACTGATACAATTGGTAATGAGTAAACTTCGCTACCAACCTTAACCAAAAGACCTTGTATAATTGCTAGTGTTAATGGGATTTTAATAGTAAAAGTCGAACCGACACCTTTTTCTGAATGTATCACTACAGAGCCTTTTAGTTTTTCAATTTGAGTTTTAACAACATCTAAACCAACACCTCGACCTGATACACTCGTAATTGCTTTAGCTGTAGAAAATCCTGGGTCAAAGATAAATTGAAAGGCTTCTTCATCAGAAATTACCTTACTTGAATGAATTAAGCCTCGCTCTATAGCTTTTTGCCTAACACTTTCAACATCTATTCCTTTTCCATCGTCTTTTATTTCGATAACGATCATATTACCTTCGTTACTAGCTTTAAGTAAAACCGTTCCTTCTTCATCTTTTCCAGATGCAATTCTATCTGCAGGAAGCTCAATACCATGATCGACTGAATTTCTAACACAGTGCATAATTGGATCTAATAAATCCTCAACAACTGATTTATCGAGCTCAGTTTCTTCACCTTCAATAACCAAATTAATTTTCTTATGTAAGTCTCTTGATAAATCACGCAATACTCTTGGGAAACGAGAAAAGATTTGGCCAATAGGAACCATTCTTATTTTCATTACGCCTTCTTGAAGCTCACCTGCAATGCGTCCAAGATTTTGTGTGTATGATCTAAACTTGCCATCAAAGGCCTTTGTGTTTGACTCCATATCATCAAATAAGTTAAACATATTTGCAAAGTCGCTATTAATAGTAGCTTTAATTTCTTTTTGGCTCTGCCCTTGTCTTATTCTTTCTGCATATATAGGAATTTGATCTATAAGTTTTTTTAAACTATCTTTATACGTACTATTAAGATTTTGTATGTCGCTTTGCAATGTATTTGATATCGCTAGTGTTTGATTAAAAGCAGCTTTTGTTATAACTGTTTCACTTACCAAATTTAAAAGATAATCTATTCGCTTTGAATCTACCCGTAAAATACTGCCAGTATTTGATACAGAAGGAGTTGTGTTAGTTTTTTTGCTCTTTTGCTCTTGTGTTGGAGCCTTTTCTAATATTTGTTCTGAATCATTTTCCTGAACAATATCAGAGGAGCTCGGTGCAACTACATCTTGTTTATTTTCTGTTTTAGAATCTTCGTGAGTATCAATGAGCTGAGCATCCACTGCTAAGACTACCTCGTCTAAAAAAGCTACCGTTTCTAGTCCATCAGCATCCTGTGAACTTGAAACAAAATATACAACTTTTTCATGAAACGTTTCAGCATATAATTCATCAAAATCAGGAATTGACTTAATAAGTGATCCCGTATTTTTAAGTGCTACATAACATTGAATAGCACCAACTGAATTCATTGGATTTGATTCGTCAAATAATACCGTAACACCCCACAGTTTTTGCCCGCTTTCGCACATAGCAGACATTTCATGAATTTCCGCTTGTGTTAATAGTGTTTGAGGATGTGCAAAGGCAACTGGTGCATCTTGATTTGCTTCAGTTTGTATTGCATCAGTAGGCGCAATGTGTTCTTTTGATTCTGCTGCAGTTTTTCTTGCATCTTCATCTACAAATTGTGCGTCAACGGCTAAGACTACATCATCTAAAAAAGCAAGATCTTCTAAGCCGTCTGCATCTAATGTTGAACCAACATAATATACAACTTTTTCATGAAATGTATCTTCATATAAATGATCAAAATCAGGTATAGTTTTTAATACTTTTGTGCTTTTTTGTAATGCAGTAAAAACTTGCACCCCACCAACTGTGTTCATTGGGTTTGCTTCATCAAAAACAACGGTAACACCCCAAAGTTTTTCTTTTGTACTACATAATTGATTTAATTCCAAAACATCATATTCAGACAGATGTGTAATAGGGTGTGCAAGACTTATTGGTCCAGCACTTTGAACAGCAACTGGCTCGCTTACTTTTGCAACTGGTTGACTCGCTTTTTTTTCTGAAGCGTTTGATTTTTTTCCATCCTTTGATGGTACAAAAGAATGAAGACGGTCTTTTATGGGAGCTACATCTTCCTCGTATACTCCACCGTTAGCACGCTCTTCGAGCATTAATTTTATTATATCAATTGAAGATAACAGAACATCTATTATGTCTTCATCAATACTAATAGCACCTGAGCGTACTTCATCTAAAACGTCTTCTACAGCGTGAGTAAATCCAGATAACTCATTCATTTTTACGGTAGCAGAACCACCTTTTAATGTGTGGGCTGCACGAAAAACTTCATCAACCGCAGCACTATTAGTAGGATCATTTTCAAGGACGAGAATATTGCTTTCGAGGGTCTCTACTTGCTGCTCTGCTTCACTAAAAAAGTCTTTTAATAACTCTTCATTTTCTAAATCAAAATAATCACCCATATACTTATATTCTATTCGTTTCTGCAGATAAGTCAAGAGGTAAAAGCGAAAAAAACATTTATTTATATTAATTTTTTAAGATTAGTATTGTAAATATGTTTTTTTGCCGAAAATAAGTAGTAATTGATATAAAAATGAAATTTAGGAGACTATATGTCAAAAAAATTATGTACACAGAAAAAAACTTTTGTTATACTCGTTATTTTTTGTATGCTCATCACTGGGCTATCAGCTCAAGTATACTTTGACTCAGAAGGTGGAATTGCACTTGATGTATTACCACAGAATAATTTTACAGAAATTGATATGAATATCAGTGCCTTTTATGCAGCACAAATTCAGTTTAGTAACGATGTTTTATTTGAAAGTGCCTTTTCCTTTAATACATTAGACATTACAAATAATGTATTTATGCAAGATATTCCAACTGAGTTTTCTATTGATAAGCTATCTCTTTCATACTATATTGCAGGAAGAGATTTTGATGCTAGAGTATCTTTATTTGCAGGAGACCATGATACAATTGGTAGTGACGAGTTTGCTGTAAAGTATTTTGGAACACAGTCATTTGGTTCACCGATACTAGAAAAGCAAGTTGCAACTGACGAAGCAAGTATCATTCCAATTGACGGATATGGGCTAGCAATTAGTTCTATCTATTCTAAAACATTTGGTACTGCTTTTTATGGTTACTATAACCAAAGGTTTTCGCAAAAACAATTAAACTTTGATATTCGTTTTGTGGGTGTAACTGATGCTTTTATTGGAGATTTTGCCTTTGGAACAAGTCTTCCGTTTGATTCAAAAGATTCAGCTGGTAATCCAATTATTTTAATTATTAGACGCGCTGATTTACACTTAGGTATGAATATGCTTATTGGAAATAATCCGCACGCAAACTTATATTTACAAGCAGGTATTGCACGTATTCAATTAAAACCTGATCCAGGAAACGAAGTATTTTCTCTATCAGATTTACACGTATTTTTAGAACCTCGTTTTGCTGTTGGAAATGTTAAATTTAATTTTGCAGCATTTATGCTACCACTAGATACTATTGATAAGGTTGAATACATTGATAAACCGCATGGTGCTAGCTTCTATTTAGAAGTATTATCAAATACAGGAAGAATAAAAAGAAGTAATGGTGTTCTCGTATCTGCAAGCGTCGATGACTTTTTTGATCAAAACTTTGATATTTCGAAGCTTTCAATAAATGCTGTTCCGTTTGTTGAATACACAATAGGCGAAGGCACCTTTAAAATTGCTCTTCCGATTAAGCCGTTGGAATATCAAGATTTTGCAAATATGCTTAGTCTAAATGTAAGTTATGTTGTAGAATATTAACATATAGAAAAGCCTGTAAGATTCGCTCTTACAGGCTTTATTTTTATCCTTGATTTACGGCACTTACAACAGCATTAATACCTGCCCTACCAATATTGGTATTTCTAGCACAACCCCATGCTTTTTTACCATCTTCGTATGTAATTTCAACATATGCCATAGCTTCTGTATCAGAACCTGAGCCAATACTATGCTCATGAAAATCACTTATTGTAAAATGCGGTATTGGCGTTTGTTTTAGTGCTAAAACAAAGGCGTCCAGTGGTCCATTACCTTTATCACTTATGGCGAAAATTTCTCCATTCCAATTAACACTCGCACGACAATGTATTGCGTCAATATTTTTATCATCTTCAACAAATGCTTGAGCAAGATCTACAATACAAAGTGGTTCTTTTTTTGTAAGCCACGTTTTTGAAAATACATCGTATATTTCACTTGCACTAAGTTCACGTTGTAATTCATCCGCCTCAGCTGTTATAATTTTACCCAATACTTGTTGCATTGCCTTAGGAGCATATATACTATAATTCTGTTCAAGCATCCAAGTGGCACCACCTTTTCCACTTTGACTATTTACCCTAATTATTTCTTCATATTTCCTACCAATATCCTTTGGATCAATTGTTAGATATGGAACATCCCAAATTTGATCTTCTTCACCTGTTCGTGCCGACATCCCTTTTCGTATGGCATCTTGATGGGAACCACTAAATGCAGTAAACACTAACTCTCCACAATAAGGATGTCGTGCGTGAATATCCATTCTTGTTAAAACGGTGTATTCATCTGCGAGCTCAAGCACATTAGAAAGATTTAGCTTTGGGTCAACACCTTGACTATACATATTAAGAGCAACTGTAACGATATCGAGATTTCCCGTTCTCTCCCCATTACCAAATAGCGTACCTTCTACTCTATCAGCTCCAGCCATTAGAGCCAATTCTGTAGAAGCAACTCCAGTACCTCTATCGTTATGTGTATGCAAACTTACAATAACAGAATCTCTCTGAGAAATGTTTTGACAAAAATATTCAATTTGATCTGCGTGGATATTTGGCGTTGAACACTCAACGGTTGTTGGTAAATTTAATATTATCTTTTTATCTGGTGTAGCACCCCACACTTTTTTTACCGCTTCACAAACTTCAAGAGCATATTCAATTTCAGTATTAGAAAAACTTTCAGGAGAATACTGCAATATAATTTCTGTTTCTTCAACCATGTGAAGATTATCTTTTACACATTGAACACCATCTATGGCTACTTGCTTTATTTCATCTTTAGACATATTAAACGTATATTTTCTTTGCGCCGGTGACGTTGAATTATATATATGAAAAATTGCTCTTTTTGCACCTTTTAATGCTTCAAAGGTTCTTTTTACTAAATGTTCTCTGGCTTGACAAAGTACTTGTATTGTTACATCATCAGGTATCTTATTTTTTTCAATGAGATATCGTAAAAAGTTGTATTCAGTGTCTGAACTACTAGGAAACCCAATTTCTATTTCCTTAAATCCAACTTTAACGAGCATATCAAAAAATCGTAGTTTTTGATCAATACCCATTGGAATCGCTAATGCTTGATTTCCATCTCGTAAGTCTACTGAGGCCCAAATTGGTGCCTTGGTAATTGTTTTGTCTGGCCAATGCCTGTTTTTAATTGGAATTTGTCCAAAGGGTACGTACTTTGCCATTTTTTTTCTCCTAACCTTCTAATTATTGTAATTATAATTTTTATGTATATATTTCTGTCATAATACAATAACATACTATATACATTAAAAAAGCCCGCCACCGTTTGGTAGCAGGCTTGTTGTTCACGTTATTCGTTACACATCAACTGTCCGTTTACGGCAAAAATGAGAAAAATCTTTCTAGCAGCAGTTCTGTGTATTTATTCATACAATATAATAACACAGTTATTTTTTGCTGTCAAGCGAAAAATAACAAAGACGTACATTCTTATTATGATTCATTCAAATTTTTTATTGAAAATGGGGTCTATTAAAGTAATCTGGCAATATAATTATATCATCTAGGTCAAAATCTTTTTTACTGTGAACATAAACATCACCACAATATGCTTCTCGCATAATTAAAACAGGGGCTCCATTTTCAGCATCTCCAAGATATTCTACAACAGCATTTACTGCATAAAAGTCACTACTTGGAGCGTGTTCAAAAATGATGTATCCACTAAAACCACTCAAATATGTGGACCCTTCATTAAAGAAATAAATCATACCGCCATTAGCAATTTTAATACCTTCATCCAAACGCATATAACCAAATACATAAAAATTGTATTTTTTATTTATTTTGTTTATTTGAGTATTAATTTCCTCGATATAATCATCAGTATCATCATGACCTGTTTCTATAACAACGTCTTCTAAACTTGGTACATATACTGAATGTGGAAATTGAATCGTTGTACTAATATTCTTTGACTTAAAATTCTCTTCTACAAATTCAAAATCCCAAGGATATATTTGCCAACTATCGTATTCAATTGTTGATAATTCTTCATACCCCTCTCGTAACTCTCTTTCTTGTGCTAAACCAGCTGTAATGCATACTGATAGCATTACAAAAACAAATACATTTTTTTTCATTTTCAACTCCTAAATGAATGTTTTGGCACTACCTGTACCGATGCACCACTACACTGTATATAATTTCTTTTTATTCTAGTTGTTATAATAGTAAATGTCAAGTTTAGTATTATACATAAAATAATGTAAGCGCATGAATTATTGTGGCGCCTCCACTCTTTAGAGCTTTTGCACAACTTTCAAGCGTAGCTCCTGTTGTCATAATATCATCAATTATTACTACTTCTTTTGGTACATTTATCTGTTCACTAGCTAGTGCGTAGTTTTTTTCTAGGCCTTCAATTCTTTCTTTGCGACTTCGTTTTTTTTGTTCATTACGAGTTAACCTCACCAGTACTTTATCTATTTTTACACCATAAAAACCTTGTAAGCACGAGCATAGTTCGTCTATTTGATCCCAACCGTTTTTTTTAATTTTACCTTGCCGAGGAGGAACAGGCACTACAGTAATATCTTTATAATGCTCTTGTAAGATTTTAAAAGCTAATTTTGCAAATACTGGTGTAAGAGCTCTATTGTTTGCCATTTTCCATGAGAAAAGCAAGTCTTTTTTCCATAATGAATAATGATGTATAGGAAAAATAGACTGTATGTCTTTTAATAATATTTTTTTAGAAATATTTTTAGGAGCAGCTTCATCCTTACTTTCGTCTGTTCTACAATCAAGACATAATTCTTTTTCGCTTATTAGCTGAATACCACAAATTGAACAACGATTACCTACAGGACAATAATATTGCAAAAACTCCTGTAAGCATTTTTTACATAGTATAATACCATATGATTGACTACCACAAGAAATACACGTGAGAGGAAAAGAAGTTAGAGATAGTACATACGATAAAACAAATTTACATTTTACATATAATTTATAAGCGTTCATATATATATTATACGCATTTTAAGTGTTTTTAAAAATTATTGTGTAGACAGACTTTTTTTCCAGCGAGCTAATAACTGTAAGGCTTCTAGTGGTGTTAACGCATCTACATTACACGATAATAATTCGTTGAGCACAAGCTCTTCGTCTTTAAAAAGCTCTAAATCAACCTTCTTGGTATTATCAATTGTGGCCTCGTTTATATTTGTTGCAGGCAATTCTGTCCAAGTAGTTTTGTATTGTAAACCATCAAGTATTTCCTGGGCCCTATCGAGTATTGTTGTTGGAATACCTGCAAGACGTGCAACATGTAAACCATAAGAGTTTTCAGATGCACCGTTACTTATTTTTTTTGTAAAAACGATATGCCCTTCTCTTTCCAAAACATGTAAACACAATAACTGAAGTTTAGGATGAACTATTCTTGTTAACTCATGATAATGTGTAGCAAAAAAAGCTCTAGATTTTAAGTTATTTAAAAGATATTCACAAATAGCCCATGCAATTGAAAGACCGTCTTCAGTAGAAGTGCCTCGTCCAACTTCATCCATAATTATAAGGCTGTTTTCTGTTGCAGAGCGCAAAATCAAGGCTGTTTCACTCATTTCAACTAAAAATGTAGATTCTCCTCGTGCCAGATTATCTGATGCTCCAACTCTACAAAAGATTCTATCTACAATGCCAATCGTAGCAGCACTGGCAGGTATAAAAGACCCAATTTGAGCAAGGAATACAATTAAAGCATTTTGTCTTAGATAGGTACTTTTTCCTGCCATATTAGGCCCTGTTATTAAAGACAAATTACTTTGTTCAAAATGTGTATCATTCGGTATAAACTCACCTGACGGCAAGTGCATTTCTACTACAGGATGTCTTCCATTTTTAATATCTAGTATTTTTCCTTCAAGTAATTCTGGACATATCCAATTATGAAGAATTGCTGCATGAGAAAAAGATGCTATTGTATCAATATAGGCGGTTTCTTTTGCTACTTGCAATAAATAATCTGTATACGTTGATAGCTGCGTTCTTAATTGCAAAAACAAAGCATGTTCTAATTGAATAATTTTACTATCGGCACTAAGAAGTTCTTGTTCCAGTTCTTGAAGGCGTAATGTTGTGTAGCGGTCACCATTAACCATTGTTCGCCTTAAGATAAAGTGTTCAGGAACAAACTCTAGTTTTCCTTTTGTTACTTCTAAATAATAGCCAATATTTCTGTTATAGCGGATTTTAAGATTTTGTATACCTGTTTTTGTTTTTTCTTCTTCTATGTAATCTTCAAGAATCTGTGCAAAATTATCACGTATGCTGCGGTAATTATCTAATTCAGTAGACCATAAAGGCTTTATTATGTTTCCTTCTGTAAGACTTGTTGAGGGATCGTCTATTATTGAATTAAAAATAAGTTGAATTATTTCTTGTGCTTTATCAACTGACTGAGACATACACACATCAAAAAAGTCGTTATTTGAATGCCCTTGAAGTAAAGCTCTAATATCAAGCCAGTTTTGTAAACTACTTTTAAGCGCTTGTAAATCTTTTGCATGTGCACGATCTAAAGCTATTCTACTTACTAATCTTTCTATGTCTAATATTTGAGAAAGTATGTTGCGCACTTCCTGCAACAAGACTTGATTACTAACAAAGGAGGCGACATGGTTTTGTCTCGATTGTATCGTTTTTATCGAAATGCTTGGATACATAAAATAGTATCTTAAGAGCCTTGAACCCATTGCAGTCTTTGTGTGCAATACAGTTTCTAATAAACTATATTGAATTGTACCATCTCTTAGATTACACGTTAACTCTAAATTTCTTCTAGAAGAATCGTCTAGTAATACATGTTCATAGTCTTTGTAGACATGTAGATTTTTAATGTGCGCAAGAACTGAATTATTGGCACTATAACCTGAGTTTTTGATAACGTAATCTAAAAGACATCCCGCAGAGGCTATTTCCGGCGCATCTTTTTCTAAAGAAAAAGCATGTAAATTTGTTGTTTGAAACTGTCTTATTAAAGATTTAAAACCTGTATCAAGTGAAAAGCGCCAATCGTCTTCGCATGAAAGAGCAATAGTAGGATATTGCTCTAAAACATTCCTAAAGGCTTTAGTATCAAAAAGATTTCTCGATACCAAAAGTTCCCTAGGATTGGAACGCCCCAATTCTTTTGAAAGCTCTTCTTCTAATAACTCTGTACTCCAGCTTGTAGTGTAAAAATCTCCTGTAGAAACATCAATATACGAATACGAGTAAGATTGTGATGATGTAACAAAGCAAAGTGCAGCTAAAAAATTATTTGTATTTTGTTCAAGAAATTCATGCTCTACAACAGTACCAGGCGTAATAACTTCTACAACCTTTCTTTCAACAATTCCTTTTCCTGCACTTGGTAATGTTACCTGTTCACAAATAGCTATTTTTTTTCCAAGTCGTAAAAGCCTAGCAATGTATACTCTCGATGCATGGTATGGTATACCACACATAGGATTTGCACCGCGCTTAGTGAGTGTTAAATTTAACAACCTCGAAACTTCTTGTGCATCTGTGTCAAACATTTCATAAAAGTCACCAAGTCGAAAAAAAAGTACTTCTGTAGGATATTGAGATTTAATTGAATTGTACTGTTGCATTAAGGGTGTCAAACCTTTTGTTTCACTGGTTTGTTTGTCTACACCCTTATGCTCTTCTGCTTCTTGTCCCATTACGTTTGTAATACTTACATTGCACTTAGTCTATCAATAACATCTCTAGTTATATCAACACTTGGACTGTGCCAAAGAATAGAATCGTCTTGCATATCTAATATCATACTATAACCTTCTTCTTCAGCAATATCTTCAATTACTTCGTACAAATTTTGGTAAAACTCATTTGAATTTGCAAGATTTTTTTGTAAATTATCAAGTTCAATATTCTTAGCATATGAATATTCTTGTAAGTATTCTGTATCTTGTGCAATTTGAGTTTCTAAACGTAGGGCTTCAGTCTTTTTACCTTCTCTTTCTAACTCAAGTTTTCTCATTTGCTTTTCGCGTAGCTCGCTTGTAAGCTCATCAATTTCTTTTTGAAAACTTGCTCTTTTTTGATCATAATTTCTAACTGCTGAAGAATTTCTAAAATATGTTGAATACACTAAAGAAGTATCAACAACACCAAACATTGTAATTTGTTGTGCAAAACTCATTGTAGCACCTGCAACTAGTAAACATACCAATAGTAATTTTTTCATATTTTATTCCTTATAAAATTGGATTTCAGTGTAATACTCATGTATTCACTGGCAGTTATTAAACACAGGTTCAATAACTGCTATATCATATAGACATTTCTATGTCTTTTTTATTGGTTTGTAAGATTGAATGAAAGAACAAACAATCCTCTATTGCCAGTTTGAGAGTTCCATTCAAACTGACCATTTTCAAATTTATATGACCATGTCCAAAGTAACCGAAGGGGAAACTGTGGTAGAGAGAATCTCATCCCTGGTCCAAAACTATAATAAAAATCATTACTTGTAAGTCCAGTAAAAAAGTCTTGTGGGGTATCTTTAATAGCAATTACATCCATAAAGAAGTCGAGCGAAAATACACCCGGTGCAATTGGCATTCTTAGTTCTACAAAACTAGACCACATTGCTTGACCTTCTATATCATATGATTGGTCAAATCCACCAGATTGACCCCAACCTCTACCATTGAACATACCATCAATTGAAAATAAGCTATCACTACCAATTGGTGAATCACTTACAGGAACTAAGAATGAAAAATTAGTATATGCTGCTAACACAAACTTTAAGTTCCATATTTCAGATACAGGCAAATCAAGTAGCGTAAAGTATATTTCCCCTTTAGTATCTGTACTAAAAAAGTATTCAGATTCTATAGTGGGAATTAAACCTGTCCAAGTAAACTGTTGGCTTGCAAACCATCCTTTAGAAGGATCATAACTTAAATCTCTTGCATCAAGTGACCCTCTTACATACAGAGAGTTTTCAATCCCGAACTTACCAACTCTATCACTAATGACAGTATCAACTGGTTCATACAATTCTGAATCATAAAAGTTTTGTACAAAAGAATTTGCAAGACCACCTGTCGTTGTAATCGTAGCAAAATCCCATACCCAACGTTTACCTAGTGCTGCATTAAGACCAAAAGAAAGCTGGTTGTAATCCATATAATAATCAGTCGTATTAACACCAGTAGGCAAATAATTGTTATAAGGAGTTGTAGTACTTACGTGCTCCACATAAAATCCTGCATTAAAGTTAACAGGTTGTCCTAAAAACCAAGAATCTCCATAATTGAATGAAACAGACTGTTCGTCATTAGAACCTTTAATATTAGCTGATATACTTCTACCTGTTCCTAAAAAGTTTTTATCACTCCAAGTAGTAAATAGAGAAACTGGCCAAGAATCCGGATCAGTTATACCTGAAAATGTTAATCCAAATTCAAGTCCAACAGTAGATTGTTCTTCTACATTTATAACAATATCAATTAAGTTTTCTTCAGAGCCTTGTACGATTTCTGGAACAATTACTGAGAAAAATTGTAAATTATATAAGCTTCTTAAACCTGTTTCAATTTTTCGTTTTGAAAAAATATCTCCAGATACTAATGGCAGTTCTCTTAAAATAACGTAGTCTTGTGTTTTATCGTTACCTACAATACTTATACTTTCTATATGGCTTCTAGGCCGCTCTATGATGCGCAAAACACAGCTAACAATATTATTTTGTGTATCTCGAGTTACATCTGGGGTAAAGTTATTTGCCGTATAGCCATTTTCATAGTAGAGGTCTGCAATAGCAGTTAACCCTTCTTGAAAGCGTAATTGATTAAAAACATCACCCTCGTTTAAACTCAACAATGAAGTAATCTCTTCGCTAGAGAAAACAACATTGCCCTCAAGCGTTATACCACCAAAGGTATATTGTGAACCTTCATTGATTATAAAAGTAAGAGTTAATTCATCCCTATCCTTATCTGTATTATAAGTGGATTCTCTTACCACATCTTCAATTACAACATCAATATAGCCTCTTGTTTGATAAAAAGCAGCTAATACTTGCTTGTCTTGTTCTAATGTTGTTTCTTGAAAAGCGCCTTTTTGAAACAAACTTGTCTCTTTAAGTTGTAGATTTCTCTCTAAGGTTTGCTCAGATGCTACAGTATTACCCTGAAACAAAATTGAACCAATTACCGTTTCCCTACCTTCGTCAATTAAAAACACAACCTTTATGCCTTCGTCTGTTTCGGTGGTCTCTGAACTAATTTTTATATTTGTAAATCCATTTTGAAAATATAAATCTCTAATTTTTCTTTCATCTACGATAACATCACTTTCAACAAATATATCATTTTCTTTAATCGAAATAGCATTTCTTAACTCACCTGAGCGCATTTTACTATTACCAGAAAAAAGCAATTGTGAAATAACAGGTTTTTCCACAACCGTAAATTGTAAAATAACTTCATTGCGCTGTGCATTTGCAGGAACAGCAAGAGGAACAATATCTTCAAAATATTCTAATGCATAGATTCTATTTAATACGGCGATATATACTTCATCACTAAAAGATTCACCGATAAAACTTGATACAACACTATCTAAGTCTAATTCGCTAATAGATTTTAAACCAATAAACTCAATATCTACAATTTCTTTATCATAGTACCAATCATCACTTTCTTGCCCGAATGCACTTGTAAGAATTACAAAAAAACAAAGTAATATCAATACTATCTTTTTTATTTTCATATACCCTCCATAAGGTGTTCATTATATCAAAAATTAAACTGCCATGAAAAACTAACAGAAGTAAAAGGAACTAGCAAGTTCCAATCGGTTGTTAAATCTGGCGCAATACTCCAACGAATCATTCCAATCGGTGAAGGTAATTCTAACCCAAATTCGGGTTGAAAGACAAGCCCCCCCAGCCCTAAATCTTGCCTATCTTCATCAAAAACAACACTCAAAAGAGCATCTGCATATAATGTTTCATTTAAATACTTTCCAACATACACGGTGGTACCATCCAAAAAGTCACCCACTGTTAGAGCGCTATTACCAGAATTTTCTAAAGCATATCCAATTGTATTTTGCAAAAACATAGTTCTAAACGAAAACAAGTCTAAATTTAATACATCTCGCACTTGATTTTCGAAATTACGAAAAACAATAATTTGAGTACCATAATCAGCTAAGCCACCAAGTAATGCAAGCGGATTTGCATCCTCTGTTTGTCCAATAAAAATTTGACCGAGCAAGGTCATAATTTCTTGCTCGCTCATCGACGGCACGGATTCAAATGTTGGATCTAATTGACTAAGAGGTTGATCTACAACCGATAATAAAATCCGAATAGTATCTCCATCTTCATCTCTTTCTCGAATTTCTGCGCTAGCAGTGAGACGTGGATCAAAGGAATCAACGCTCTCGTTAAGCACTGCACGAGCATCACGTGCAAGGAAAGTTCTATTTAGATAAAGAATCTCTCCTCCTCTCATTGTAAACTCACCTGCAATTGTTGATGTTCCAAAACGAGTATCCATTTGAATAATTAAAGGTTCCTCTTGGCTTACTAATCCACGTATTAACGGATTAGACTTTGAAGGTAAATATAACTGGGCTTGATTTCCTACATCTATTACCAAATCAACAACAATATCTTGAATGGGCTGCCCTTGTAATTCTTCATTTTGTACTAAGCTAATAATAGCTTCAACTTCTTGTGTGTCTATTGTTCCTTTAACATCAATAATTTCATTATCTACATAAATATCCATGTCTACAGAAGCATAACCTTCGAATGTACCATTTGGCATTGCATATCGTCCAAGAACAAAGCCATCATTAACTGTATTAAGATCGAGTAAGATATACGTAAACATCAATTGCTCTAAAGACATATCTATTGTTAAATCTACCCCAGTATCAGTTTCTTGTGCTATAAATTGCGCATTTGTTGCAGAGAAAATATTCTGTGATACGCTCACTGGAAATGTTTTAGCTATTAAGCGTTCGTTAACATAATCTGGTACACTTATCTCCATATTTTCTCCGAGCAAATCTGCATTAATTTGTAAATCAGCAAGTGTACCTGTTAATGTGCCAGAACCCTCTACTATTCCCGAATGCAATGTAAACACTGGTAAATCTACTAATGCACTAAAATCACTTGCATCAGCATACATATTGTCAAAGAACATTGTAAGTTCATCATTTTCATAAATTCCAAAACCATCAAATTGAACAAAAAAACCTTCTTTAGCACTAAGTGAAATTTCACCAGTTTCTAAATAATAGCCCTCTAATTCTGAGTCAACACCAGCTTGCAAATCATAACGACCTGGTGTTCGAAGAAGATTAATAGCATAATTCTCCATTGTTGGAAAAAAGCTCGCTTCTAATCTTTCAAATAAAACTTCTAATTGAAAAGATTTTTCATTAAAAGGTACATCTTCATTAGCATTCAATTGTGATAAAGATATACTAATGGGACTTGAAAATGTTTTATCAATAAAATTAGGATCAGGTGCTAATGAGCCTTGCACTAAACCTGTAATAGTTCCAGACAAATCATTTAATGATACATTTCCAGTAAAGTTTTCAAAATTCATCGTTCCATGCGAAACAGTAACATTATTTGCACTTAAAAAACCATCATCAAGTGAAACGACACCTGAAACTTCGGTTTTTTTATTAGCAAGAAGAAATGAAGCACTTTCGACAGAAAGATTAAATGTTGGGTTTTCTAAACTACCTTGCGCAGTCAAGGCTGCATTAATTAAATTAGAATCTGTTTGAAACTGCACAAAGCGACCTGAGGGTGCATCTTGCACAAGTGCATCTGCAGAAAAGAACATGTTTTGTAAAATACTACCTTGGGTATTTGCATTGGTACCTATGTTAAAGGCTTCAAGATTTAATATGTATTTTTCACTTGAAAAAACATCTTGAACATCAATGTTTAATGTAATATTTTCTGGGTTGCCTTCATTAATATTCCAAGAGCTAGCAATTATTCCAGTAAGAGATGAATACTCATCTGAATAGTTAACAGAATCAAAAAAAGCACCATCAGAATTTATTGAGCCCGATAAACTAAATCGAGGTTTAAATGCTGAAGTAGAACTTATATTTTCAAATTCAAAGTTTGAAAGAGCTGCTTCCCAGTCCGCTTGTGTATTATATACAAGAGTCGAATTAAAAGATAAAGAAAATAAATCGTTATTAATTGATAAGGGTAAAGCCTGAGTTTGAGCATATGCTTCGAATGCTAGATTTTCTAAAAGACTAACCGAAACAGAAAAGTCGTAGTCTCCTGAAATGGTAATTGATTCAGCGGGAACATAGACACCTGAAAAACTATATGGATAAGAATTTAAGAATAAAGCTGAATTAAAAAATATTTCAGAACTACCTACACCAACGTCACCACCTAATTCACCTTGTATTGATTGGCCTGCAACTAAAAGATTAAAATTAGGTATTTGAAACAAAGACTCATTTCCATTTGCTGAAAAAATCAAAAACTCATCTTCACGTGTACTATTTGCTATAATTGCATATGGCACACTATATGAAAATGTAGATAAATCGCTTGAAAAAAAAGCATTTAGAGAAAGTTCATATGGTTCAAGTGTGGATGGTAAAATTTGCAATGCCTGTGCTTGCTCAGGTGGCAAATACCATAGTGCAAATTCTACCAGTGAAGATAAAAATATATTTTCACTTATTACTTCAATTTGAAAAAACTTTTGTTCTGCATAGTCGTAGCTTCCGTTTGCAATAAAAACACCGGCACTATTATCTTCGGTAGTTGTACGGGAAAAATCTGAAAAAGCAACGTTAAAGTCTATTGATTCATCATTACGCTGTGCTGTTATTTGTAGGTCGTTAATTAATTTTTCATTAAATAGCAATTCGGGCGAAGAAACGGATACAATATTTGAATACGAATCAATATAAATTTCACTAGATAATGTATTCCCACTTGGAGCAGTATATGAAAAAACAGATACTGTACCTTGTGGAGAAAATGTTTGTAAGTTTACACTACCTATGTAGCGAGCATTGAGTAATTGAGATTGGACTCTAAAGTTATTAATAATTACCTCATTAGTATTACCTTCTACTGAAAATAAGAGACTCGCTTCTTGATTTAAGAGTTCCTGTGATAATTGAGCCCTTCCATCAACACTATACCCTAAAGATTCTTCTTGCCAATTATAAGTAAGATTATAAGACCCAAAAAGAGAAGTTCCTTTTAAATTTTCTAAAACCTCAATTTCACTTTCAAAAGCAACTAAACTAAATGGATCAAAGCCTTCTGCATACAGTTCAACTGATAAGTCATTTGTTAAAAAGTCAGTTAGTACTTCAATTGTGAATGGTTGTTCATTCTGTATCGCAATTGCTTTTAATGCACTATTTGAAAAACTTGCATGAAGATCAAGTCGCGGCACAATGTAATCTGAGTCACGAAGAGAAAAAATTCTCATTTGGGCAAAACTACTTTCTAAAATTGGTGACAAGCGCCCTTTTAAAGATACCCTTGTTGCAAGTGAACCTTGAATAAAATCATCAGAAGTACTTTTAACTAAAACACGCCCATCAAGCTCAATATTTAAATCTCCAGTTTCTTCATGATCACTAATTTCAATATTTGAAAATCCAACTTCAGCCTCAAGTGATTCGCTCGTAAATTTAAGCAGAGTGTTTTTTAGACGTACCCCTATGGGAAGCAAAAAAATTGGTTCAAGGCTTTTTTGTATACGCTCTTGAATGTCTTGATTTCTAACTTGTTCATCAGGTATTTCTAGCGTTATTGTTGGAGTATCTTGAATAGGTACTTCACTTGAAGAGTTATCTTGTAAAAACTGCAATAATTTTTCTATGACATTATTATGTTCTAAATAATTATAATCAGCTTGTAAACCTGTAATTACCAATTGTCCTAAAGCATCGGTTGGACTATCACCTAGTAATTTAAATATATTCCAACGAATTACAATAGAATCAATTGAAAGCAGCGATGTTTCATTTTCGCTATCTTGAATAGTAATATCTACCATACGAAAAGCAGAAAAGATTGATGGAGAAAGTGATGTATATGAAACTTTTAAGCCTACGGTATCTTCAATTAAGGATGTATAATGGTCTTGCATACGTTCAAATTCACCAGTAACATGTGAAATTATAGGACGCACAATAATAACAGCAATGAGCATCAGCAAAGAGAGAATAATGATACTAAATGAGTACGTAAAAACCTTTTTATTCATACCTTTCCAATATACATTTTAACAGAAAAGTAAATAATTTCATAGTCAAATCGTAGATATTTTTGTTTTTTTTGTATCATTGTTTCTTGAAGCCATATACAAATAATTATAGATATGATATAAAGATGATAAATGTGTGAAAAAGAATTTATTAGTCAAAAGCCAAAGCAAAAAAAACAAACGATCTCAAACTTTGTTGTTTTAGAAGGTATTGATGGCTCAGGAAAATCAACACAGTTATTAGCACTTGAAAAAAAGATAGAATCCAAAGTTCAAGAATTAATACATAGCAAAGCTTCATCTTCACTTAAAAAGGCCTTTTTTACCGCTGAACCAACAAACTTACAAACAGGTTTTTTTTTACGTAGTATTCTTAAAGGAGAAATTGAAGCACATCCAACAACTGTCGTTCATTTATTTGCTGCCGACAGAGCAGAACACCTTTATGCAAAAAATGGAATACTTGACAGGTGTAATAACG
>CAYJIS010000002.1:0-127621 GCA_964370315.1 uncultured Treponemataceae bacterium | reverse complement strand
ATGATTTCGTGATATATGCTCTAGAAATTGGACATCGAAAAGAGGTTTATAAATAGCTAAAACTCCCACTGTTCTTCAAACGACATTCTTTCATTCGTTACAGGATGGTCGAACTCTAAATAAAAGGCTTGGAGCATGAGGCGCTTTTTTCCTTTGCCATAATTTATATCATCAAAATGTTCTTTATCGTTTCCGTACAATCTGTCACCAACAATTGGAATGCCAAGCCCTTTTTTATGCGATGCGTGAAGCCTAAGTTGATGTGTTCTTCCCGTAATGGGTGTAAACTCAACATAGCTTACATATTTTGAGTTTGTTTCAAAGGTTTTATTTTTTTTAACATCAACTATTTTATATTTAGTTTTGCCCATTTTGCCATGTATTTCATCGTATACTTGAAAAGGTCTATTTTCTATATCAAGCCTAAAAGGAAGCTCAATAATACCTTCTTTTTCTATGTTATTTTCGTGTATGTTGCCATCTAAAACTGCAAGGTACTTTTTTACTACTGTGCCTTTTTCAAATTGCATTGAAAGATTTTTGTGGGCTTCTTTTGTGAGCGCAAACACCATTATTCCTGAAGTATCTAGGTCTAGGCGATGCACAGACGGCTGTTCGATGATTTCTGGATACAGTTTTTTAAGCCTTGAAACAACGCAATCTTGATTTTCTTCGCCTCTTCCTGGAACACTTAAAAGAGCTTGCTCTTTGTGTATAACTACAATATGCTCATCTTTATAGATTATATGCAAGCCGAGCATTGTAGGCAGTATAAGGGAGCATTTTTCATCGCAAGGCTCGTAAAAAGTTTTATGTTTTTTTGTATTTGACGCATTTGGTTCACCATAGTAAAACTCGGCTAAACTTAGTGGTATAAGATTTCTTTTAAAAGCCTCGTTTAAAAGCTTTGGAGCACAGCAGTCCCCCGTTCCCGTAGGTATGTGCGTGGCTTTTAAATCTAGAAGTGTTTTTATGGTTTTGTCTATGCAAGAAAAGTGGTAAAGATCCTGAATTTGCATAAAGGCTTTTTTTGAAAGATTAGAGCGTTTATCAAAAAGTTCTTTATAATTGTTGTCCGTTGTGGATAAGGTGTTAATTTCTTTTGTGAGTTCTTGTATTTCTGCGTCTGCTTGTTTAACCAAGGAATTATATTTTTCTACATCTAAAAGAGGGGGGCACCAACCGTCAATATTCCAAAACCCTTCAAATTGGCCTGAAAAAGCCTTTAAAACGATTGTTTTGTCTTCTTTGGATGCTTTTTCTTTGCACACAAGAAGGCCGAACATAATACCGCCATGTTTTTCAAAAAGGCCTTTTGTAGAAAAAAGTGGGGTTCGGTTTTCCACATCTTGTTCAAAGTCGAGGCATTTTTCTGTATCCAGTTTTTGTATGAGTTCTTTTGCGTATTGTTTGGCTATTATATTTGGAAATGGATTTTGCATAGTTTTATAAAATCGCGACATGGATGTCGCACCACTGGTAAAAAATGCGAGTTTGGCGAAAGGCAAACTCGATAGTAAAAATTGGCAAGGATGGCAATTTTTACGTACGTTAGAGATTGTAGGGGCGGCGAAGCCGTTCGTGCGCGCACGAATGAAGCGATAGCGGAACCCCGCAAAGCTCGACCCCGAAACACCTGAGGGTGCACACATAGGTGCTACCCTACAGGTGTTTCGGGGGAACGCCCAGAACTATCCTTCAATCTCTTTTACTGTCCCATCGTCATAGGCAATCATAACAAGCGGCTTATTTTTTGTAAAAAAGCCGTTTTCAACAACGCCTGTAATTGCATTCACGGTATCTTCTAGTTCTGCCGGATTCACTGGGTTTTTCCACACGCAATCCAGAATTGGGTTTCCGTTATCGCTTATAACAGGGCCATCTTTGCCATCACAGGTTCGCACTGTACACGTTGCACCGAGTTTTTCCATTGCTTTTTGTACAGGCAGGCGAGCGGCTCCGATAATTTCTACTGGAAGAGGAAAGTTTGTTCCAAGGTGAGGCACAAGTTTAGTTGCATCGGCTACAATGATAAGTTTTTTTGAATTATACTCGACTATCTTTTCAAGAACGTGTGCTGCTCCTCCTCCTTTTATTACATTATTGTGTGGGTCTATTTCATCTGCCCCATCGATTGCAATGTCGAGCTGGGCATTAATTTCTTTGCTATTGAGGGTATATACTGGTATATCGGATTCTTCACAGGCTATTACTGTTTGAAAGCTTGTTGCAACTGCTTTAACATTTGCAATTTTGCCATTTTTGATATGTTCTGCGAGGCGATACACTGCATGCACTGCCGTTGAGCCAGTACCAAGTCCAATTTTGACTCCCGAAAAGATAAGGCCTCGTTCGATGAGCCTATCAATTGCTTCATAAGCGACAAGCTTTTTTTGTTCTGCTTGGGTTAATTTATTCATATTTTACCCCTGTAAAAATTTCAAATTGTTCATATGCTTGATATTGTAGCATTGAATAACCATTACAAATTTGGCATCCTGCTTTTTCTGCCCTAATGAGCAAAGGTGTTTTTTCAGGATAATAAATTATATCGTATACTTTTTCGTTTCCTGTGAAGTTGTAAAATTCAAGAGGGTCTTCTTTCTCTGTTGATTCTTCTTCTGACCAGCCCATCCCTACAGAAGTTGTGTTTAGTATTAGCCAAGAATACTCTTCTAAAAGGTGATGTATTGCCAAGCCGAGAGCTTCGTATTTAAAACCATATAACTCAGCAATGTTTCTTGCTTTTATAATTGTTCTATTAAAAACACACACATCACATCCCATTTCATGTAAAGCATAAGCTGCCGCCCGTGCACTTCCGCCACCCCCTATCAAAGCAACTTTTTTTCCTTTTAGAGATGGCTCTTTTACAAACTCAATCAAAGCCCGTTTTAAGCCATTTGCATCCGTATTAAAGCCAACCCAGGATTTGCCTTTTTTTAGTATTGTATTACAAGCTCCAATATCTTTTATAGGATTTGAGGGTTTTTTTATTATATCTATAACATTTTCCTTGTGAGGAACCGTTACAGAAAGGCCTTTTATGCCAACTTCTTCAGCAAAGTCAATCATTTCTTCTGTGGTTTTTGCTTTTATGGGAACATATACTGCGTTTATTCCGTGTAATCTGTATCCTGTTCCGTGTAAAAGGGGGCTACCTGTTTTTTTTAAAGGATATCCTGATACACCAAAAATTTCTGTTTTTGTTGTAATTCCCCTAAATCCGTATAGTTCATTTAGGGATTGGGGGTCTATGTGACCTATTTTTTCTTGCATTTCGTGAGCACTTGAAGGAGAACAATATGTTAAAAAAGAACCTAACTGTTTTGCTAAAATTCTAGTAGTTAAACCATATTCACCCATAGCACAGACTATTCTTTCAAATCCAAGGGTTTTTGTTTCTTTAAATAATTTTGTTGTGTCAGATAAAGAGTTTGCCATACAGGCTATTTTTGGTATTTCGAGGCCTGATTTTCGTAAAGAGTTCATTTTTTCAAGTATATCAAAGTTTGAATTTTGCATTGAGTGGAAGCTTCGAATTATTTTTATTCCAAAGGCCATAGCTGCGTCTTGTAAGCTAGAAACCCTAAAATCTTCTTCTAAGTCAATATACGCAAAATTTTTTCTCGCATCTTGATTTGCAAAGGCAAGAGCTCTTGCAAATATGGTTGTTCTGTTTGCTTCTCCTCCCGCAAAGGTTCCCCCATCACTTACTCTTCGCACCGTTAAGATGGTAGGTATATTAGCTTTGTCTGGGAAGTTCCGTATGTGTAGTATTTCATCTGGGTTTAAATAATCTGCACGCAGCTCTGCAATATCAACCCATTTTCTATTCTTATTTAGTACATCAAGATTTTCTTGTAAGGTAGGTGCTGTTAAACATAAACAAATTTTTGTGTTGGTCATTTTTTTTCCTATGATTTGTAAAATATTCAAAAAGAATGCATAAACATACTTTATTTAAAATGCATTACATGTTAATATTACAATAGTTTATTAGTTTATGAAAGAGGGCAAGGCAAAAAAAGTACATTGTTTTGTTTTCTTTGTATGGAGGATTTTATGGAACATTTTGGTATGTGGGGAATTATTCCGCCCCTATTAACAATTGTGTTAGCGTTTATTACAAAAGATGTAATTGTTTCATTGTTTTTAGGAATTTTGTCTGGAACATTAATTGTTGCGGGAGGAAACCCTGGAATTGCACTAATGAATTTAACGGACCTGTTAGCAGGTTCTCTTTCAGATGGGTGGAATATTCGTATTTTCTTATTTTGTGCTCTTCTTGGTGCCTTGGTTGGTATGATGTCAAAAACAGGTGCAGCAGGAGCCTTTGGCAGATGGGCTTCTGCTAAGCTTAACAGCGGTACAAGTTCTCAGTTTATGACCTTTGTTTTTGGAATTATAATTTTTATTGATGATTATTTTAACTCACTAACAGTTGGCACCGTTATGCGCCCGATTAATGATAAAAATGGTGTATCACGTGCAAAGCTTTCATACATCTTGGACTCTACAGCAGCTCCTATTTGCATTATAGCTCCAATTTCAAGTTGGGTGGTTACCGTAATGTCAATAATACGATCTTCTGAAGGTTTCGATACATTAGGCATTACTGACCTTGAGTTTTTTGTACGTTCAATCCCGTATAACTTGTATGCACTTACGGCTTTATTAATGGTTTTAGCTGTTATTTTCTTAAAACGTGATTTTGGGCCAATGGCACGCTCTGAAGCTTTTGCAAAGAAAACAGGGAAGCTTTGGAATGAAGAGCTTTACGGTGTAACTTCTGGTGACATAGAAGAAGAATCAAATGAAAAAGCGAACCCTCTTGATATGCTATTCCCAATTATTGTTCTTATTGTTAGTGCAGTGCTTTTTTTCCCGGTTGTTACTTGGTTAGGCGCAATTGACGGAGAAACAATTACAACGTTGGGTGCATCAATCGCCAGTATGCCTTTAGGTGATGCCTTTAATAATACCGATTCTTCATATGCGTTATTTTATGCAATTATTTTTACTTTGGTAATAACATACATTTACTACTTGGCAAGAAAATTAATGACCTTGCATACAGCCGGTGAAGCTTTAAGAAATGGTATTAAATCTATGATTCCCGCTCTTATTATTTTAACAATGGCATGGTCAATTGGTTCAATAATTAAGTCTTCTCCTGCAGATGGCGGACTAGGATTAGGTATTTATCTTTCAGAAGCAGTTGTTTCTAGTGGCTTTCCTGTTTGGATTATTCCTGCAATTGTATTTATTCTTTCTGCTGTTATAGCCTTTGCGACGGGAACAAGTTGGGGAACATTTGGTATTATGATTCCAATTGTACTTCCAATTGCAACCGGTATTGCAACAAGTCAAGGAATGATGTCTGCAGAGTTATTAAACACTTCTTTCATTTGTATTGCGGCCGTTCTTGGTGGTGCTGTATTTGGTGATCATGCATCTCCAATATCAGATACAACAATTCTTTCTTCAACTGGGGCAAGTTGTCCGCATTTAGAACATGTAACTACACAATTGCCATACGCACTCTTTATTGCAGTATGTGCTTTTGTAGGGTTTATCGTTGGCGGCATTTTTATGAATCTTGCAGCGGCATGGATAACAGTACTTGTTCTTTTTGTAACAGGAATTGTTGTTTTACCAAAGGTTTGGAAGTAAATCTTTATTATTTCTAGGATATTTAAAATAGAGAAGGCAGTCCAGAAGGACTGCCTTTTTTTTATGGAACTAAGTAAGTAGAAACTTCTCTTCCTTCTGCAGTTAAGCGTAATGTTGTTCCGGGCGGAACTGCATACGGAATGGTTAACAAGCCTCCTGTATGTTCAAAAGAAAGAATACTAAAGGAATCTTCTTCTGGGGGGGTTGCAGAAAGCTCCATTTTGAGGGCATATGGATAAGCTGGAAGGTTTTGTTCAAAAATACCGTAGGCATAATCATCTATGACTTCTGTTGGAATCGTAATTACTGCATCAACTCGTGTAAAAGCTGTTACACTTTCTTGATTAGCAGGTGTGCTTTGTGATAAAACCACACCGGGGTCTTGACCTTCTGCTGGCGCTTGACCTGTAAATATAAAGTTCAATTTATTTCGAGACATTTGAGAGAGTACATCGTTAAGAGATAGTCCTACAAGGGCAGGAATCGTTGCCGTTTCGGATACCTGGCCGGAAGAAACTACTAATTCAAGAATAACAGGTCTTGAAATACTAGTACTTGCAGGAGGATTTTGTTCTAAAATTGTTCCCGGTGCAGAGGTGTCTTCTTTATACATAATTTCTTCTGGGATTCGAATCATTGGGCTTGCTGATGAAAAAAGAGTTTGTAATTCGGCTCTTAAATCTTCAATGTTCATTCCTATATAGTTTCCTATACGGTCTAAAACAGCACCCTGGCTAACAGTGAGGGTTATGCGTTTTCCGGCTTTAACTATTGATCCAGCAGCTGGGGATTGGTCAAGAATTAGGCCTTCATCTTCGTTTGTGTTTGAGTATTGTAATTGTATTTTAGGATACAACTCTTTTACTTGCATTTCCTGAAGAGCAAGAGAAAGGTCTTTTCCTACAACATTTGGAACAAGAACTTCTTCTGGACTTCTAACAGAAAGAAAAAAAGCTGCTAAAGCCGCAACGCCTGTTAAAAAAACAAAGGCTAATAACCCAATTAATAAAAATTTCCAGTTTGTATTCAATAGGTTTTCTGTTTTGTTTAAATCGATTTTAATGTTTTTCTTTAATGCTTTTCTTAAAAACTTCATATAGACTCCTACTAAAAGTATTTTCTTATTATGATGGTTTTTTTTAATTAGTGCAACACATCCCCACTAAATTTTGCATTCCGTTTACAAAATCTTTCCAATTCATGGCTTTTTTACCTTGCTTTTGTAGGTTTTGGACGGCTAAAAGGCCTTTCCCCGTTTGGATAATAATACCTTTTACTTTGTTCACTTCTAAAATAGTTCCAGATTTGTTGGAGCTGCTTTTATACTTGTTTTCGTCCTCTTCATAAACACAGGCTTCATGGATAGAAACAATATTGTCTTGCAACTTCGTAAAGGCCGTAGGCCACCCATGAAAAGCTCTTACCTTCGCACAAATCTGCTTGGCTGATAGGCTCCAGTTGATGAGTCCTTCTTCTTTTTTTATTATTGAGCAGTAAGAGGCCTTGCTATTATCTTGAGCTACGGGTTTTTCTGTGCCTGTCTCTATTTGCTGTATGACTTTTAAAAGCATTGTAGCACCACTTTGGGTGAGTTCATTTAAAACGGAGGTCGTTGTTTCTGTTCCATTTAAAGGAATTTTTTGTTGTAATAAAATATCACCTTCGTCCATACCACGGGCTATTCTTTGAACAGTGTTTCCTGTTTCCATTTCTTCGGCAAGTATTGCCGCAGGGACAGGAGATGCGCCTCTGTATTTAGGTAATAGAGAGGCATGTAAATTAATACCACCCTGTGGAAAAAGAGACATAAAGAGTGGGCCAAATATTTTTCCATATGCAAAGCATACAAGAAGATCTGGCTTAGTAGAGGCTATAATTTCACGAACATCAGAGCCTAATTTTTCTGGCTCTAGTACGCGAATATTTGCTTCGTTTGCAATTTTTGCTACAGGCGTTTGTTCTAGTGTTTTGTGACGACCTTTTGCACTGGGGGTGTTTGTTAATACAAGAGAGATCTCCACTTGTTTAGAATTTATAATATCTAAGAGTACCTTCGCTGATATGTCGGGGCTGCCTGCGTATACAATTCGTAGCATCTATAATCCCGGTTCCTCTTGCTTTGCTTCTTTAGAAGCAAGTT
The DNA here is from genome assembly GCA_964370315.1 of uncultured Treponemataceae bacterium. Lineage (GTDB taxonomy): Bacteria > Spirochaetota > Spirochaetia > Treponematales > Treponemataceae > CAYJFX01. The sequence goes on along the minus strand of CAYJIS010000002.1, from coordinate 119,805 downwards.
TTTTTGCTAGCTTTGCTTGTTTTGCTTTTTTTTCAGCTTCTTTTTTTAGGCGTCTTTCTTGTTTTTTTGCAAAACTTTCAATTGTTTTTTGTTTAAAGTCAGGGTCGCCTCTATCAATAAAAAGAATTCCTTCTAGGTGGTCATACTCGTGTTGTATGGCTCTTGCTAGCAGTCCATCTGCAGTTAGTGAAAAAAACTTACCGTTTTCGTTTTGTGCTTGCACAGTAATACCCAAGGGGCGTTCAATTTCTTCATAAACACCAGGAATAGAAAGGCATCCTTCTGTGTACATTCCTGTTTCTTGGGATGTTGAAATTATTTGTGGGTTAATAAAAACATGTCTTTGCTCGTCATCTAGTTCTATTACAAAAAGGCGAATACTAACACCAATTTGAGGTCCTGCTAATCCGATTCCGTCATGTTCATGCATTGTTATAAACATTTCATTGATTAGAGAGCGAAGGGAGTCATCTATGTTTTCGATAGGCTCTGCCTTTTTTCGAAGTACATCTTCGCCTAATTTTACTACTTTCATAATTATATACTATATAATTATTGATAAAGGGTCAAGATAAGCGATTAAAAGCTTTTTTGTTTTCGTTGAATATAATATATAGGGTAAAAAAAAGAGCCCCGAGAGGCTCTTCAATTGCTACTATCTAAATAAATATTTTATCTCTTTAGAATAAAAATTTTCTAGTTTATGACGCATTACATCTTGTTTTGCAGAGAGTTCTTTTCCTACTTCAAATTGTTTTGAAAGTAATACAAATCTATAAATTCTTTCAAAAAGTCTAAACCCATTTTTGCTGTTTATAAGGTTTAATATTTCAGTTTCAAATAAGGATATGATGTTTTTATTTTCTAGTAAGGATTCATATGTTGTATACTCAATACCATTGTTATTCGCAAAGGCTTTTACTTCAGCTTCTTCTGGAACAATTAAAGCTGCTAAATGGCGCTCATCTTGCCCAAGTACAACTGTTTGTGCAATATATGGGGAAAGCTTCATTTTTTGTTCAATTGGCACAGGCTCAATGTTTTCTCCGCCTCTAAGAACGATGGTGTCTTTAATACGTCCTCTAATACTAACTTCCCCATCAATAGTTTTTAGGCCTAAATCTCCAGAGTTAAACCACCCATCTTTGTCAATAACAGATTTTGTTAATTCAGGACGCTTATAGTAGCCTTTCATAACAATTCCACCACGAATCATTACAAGTCCCTTTTTTCCAGGGGGAAGTTCTTCACCTTTTTCACCAACGATTTTAACTTCAACACCGTCAAGAGGTTTTCCAATTGTTCCGAAGATAGGCTTTCGAAGAGGGCGAACGCTCACAACAGGAGAAGTTTCTGTTAAACCATAACCTTCTACAAGATTAATACCAACTGTCCAGAAAAAATTATCTACAGCAGGAGGAAGGGCTCCGCCACCTGAAACTGCGCCTCTAAAGGCATTTCCTAACTTTGCCCTAACTTTTTTGAAAATGATAATATCTCCAAGGGCTTTTAAGGGACTAAGAATTACCCAAGGTAGGCCTAGATATAACCAGTCTAAAAAAACATTGTTTTTCTTAAAACGAGCTTCCTTATTAAAAAGCTTTCTGTCAATTTTAGAGTGCGTATTGCCAACACTAATAAAGAATTTGTACAAAGCAAGAACAATGCCCCCTGTCTTTCTCATAGAGCGATCAACTCCTTCGTATACTGCTTCAAAAATCCGAGGTACAGCAGGCATAAGTTGAGGGTTTATAGCTTGAAAGTCTGGTAACATAACACTTCCAATAGGTTTAGAATAACAAATTGTTGCACCTTGTAGTAAAATGACGTATTCACACGAACGTTCAAATGAATGCCATACAGGAAGAACACTAAGAGCCTTTTCCCCTGGGTTAAGGTAAATGCGCTCTGGAAGATCGGTAAATTGAGCTAAAAAATTTCCATGAGTAAGCATAACTCCCTTTGGTTCTCCAGTTGTTCCAGAGGTAAATATAATACAGGCAATATCTTCTTTTGTACCTTTTTCTAATTCTGCTTCAATTTTATTTGGTTTTGAAACACGGTACTCTGAACCTAGTTTTTTTACATCTGCAAAAAGAAGCGTTGCAATCTTTTGTTTTTTACAAAGAGCAATAGTATTATCGCTTAGAGAGTCAAATGAAATAATATGTTGTAATGAAGGAGCCGCTTTTTTTAGTTCTAAAATTTTTAATACTTGGGTTTCATTTTCTGCTATCACAACTTTACATGCTGTAAGTGATAAAATATAGGAAAGGTCTTGGGGTGTTGCATCGCAGCCCCTAGGAACATCGCCACAACCTATAGACATTATACCAAAGCTCGATTCTAACCATTCTTTTCTATTATCAGCTATAAGACCAATAAGATCACCTCTTTTTACTCCTAATGAAAGGAGTCCTGCAGCAACATTATAAACATTTTGCATGAGCTCAGAAAAGGTGGTCGGCTGAAAAACGCCATCTGCGTCCTTGCAGTTTTGAGCGGCAACGTTTGGCCATTTTAAAACGGCATTTCGTAAAAGTTTAGGGATAGTAGTTACTGTGTCCATATTTTTTCTCCATTAAAACAAAATATCAAAGTTTGTCATTTTGAGTATTATACTCAAGAGTGATAAAATAATCAAGGTTTTTATGCTGTTTTTTGAGTTTTCTTGATAGTAATAAAGTCTGTTAACTGTGACCAGTTAACAGACTTTATTACAAAATAAGTGGGGTTTTAGTTAGTTACTAATTTTTTCAATAACAGGAAGTTGATATGTTTTGTATTTTTCAATATTTGCTTCATACATCCTAAGTGTAATACCAAGGTCTTGGTCTACTCTGTTTATAGGTATCCAGTTTTCTTGAGGAACACCATCAGGTTTTTCTGCACTGATGTAAATATCGATGCCACCGCTTTCATCGAGTTTCATTCCTGCATTTGCTCCTACACTATATTTATATTGTTCATTTGGAATAAATAAAAACTTTTCTGTGTCATACACGGTAAAGGACCAAAATGCATCCGCGGGAGGCAGTTCATCTTTTGACATTGCTATTTTATAGTCATGCATCGCGTTCATGTTTTGCCCGTCTACAGTAGTGATTTTTGGGTACACAGCGTATTCTGCAGGTAATCCAAGAGGACCCAATACAGTTGCTGTTAACAATTCTTCAATACTAGATTCCGCATTTGGCTTAAACATATTAAGAGTTTCTTCTACACTAAGTTTGCCATAGCCTATTGCAATATCTCTTTTTAATTCTTGCATAATGGTAAGAACTTTTTCTGTATCAAGTGTAGCATAGGTGTTTTGCTTGTTTGGCTCAACACCATATTTTTTTACGATTGAAAGCATTTCTTTGTCTATGTGATTTTTATCCTTAAATGATAAATGGTCAACAATAAACTGCATTGTATCCAATAAATCTCCACCATAGACAATTGCATCTGTTCCAAAGGCAGGTAGCTCAACAGCCGTTGTTTTGGGTGTTTCAACATTGTGATACTCAGAATATGTTTCAATAGTTGTATTTTTTATTGCTGAAAGATTTTGTTCTAATCTAATAGGTTCAACTTGGTGGGGCATAGCTCGCACAAAAGAAGTTCCTAATGAGCCAGAAAGCTTTACAACAGCATCGTAGTTCTCTTCATCAAAGTCGGTGTAGTTTTTTGTTAAGTCACTATAAAAAAGAACGGATGTTTCATTTTTAAAATCACCATTTTTTGTGGCCAAGGGAACGCTAATAGAATGGTCAAAAGAAGAAACTTCAAGGGCTATAAAGTTTGAGTCAAACTCAGGGTAGGTTATTATTACTGGTTCTTCCCGTACATCAAGGGTTGCAATTAGATATAGGGTGTCATTATTAGGTCTAGGAACAGCCGTCATTCTATGGTCTGCAATTTCTGTTTTTTTGTCTAATTTATTCCAGCCTGAAGTAGGTTCATATCCACTTACTGGAACTCTTGTTAAGTTGCTTATGGCATTGTAGCCAGCAACATAGGGGTAGGTATAGGTTACCAATTCTTTTAAACTTTCCTCTGAGTTTAAATTCATGTTTTCTGATTGTGAATTATTACACGCCAGAAAAATACTGCTTGCTAGTAAGCACGCTCCAATTACTTTTTTCATATTGTTCTCCTTATAGTATTCCGCAGCTGCGGCGTTTATAAAAAGAATAATACAGGTTATAGCTTAATGTAATCTGAAAGGGTTTAATATAATAAAACCCCGTTAATTATGCTCAATTAAGGGGTTTTACGACAAAGACAGAGATTCTTTTTACTAAAGTATACATTTATTCCGAAAGGAGAGAAATAAAAAATAGCAAGCTGTATTTATCAGTAGAAAAAAGAACAGCCTTAGCGAATTTTTAATATAATTCCAACAATTGCAATAGTTACCAAAGACTGAATAATTACAAACTTTACCAATACTTGCGTAGGTGACCAAAGTCGTGTTTTTTTCATATGGTCGTGTAAGGGAAAACGAATATTCTTAAAAATATGTATTTTAAAAGCACGAAGTAAAGCAAGCTTTAAAAGTCCCATTCCGCCATTTAAGAATATAACAGAAGAAGTTGCAAGTATTAAAAAAGGATTTCCACTTACCATAACACAAACACCGATGAAAAAGCCGAGAGCTCTGCTTCCTGCATCTCCCATTAAAACTTTGCTCGGAAAGGCGTTGTGCCATAAGTAACCCATCAGGACTCCAAAGAGGGCAAAAATAATTATTGCCCATGAAGCACCGCTTGCTAAATGAGGAACAAGCAAATACTCTGCAATATCGATGTGACCAAGAACAAAATAAAGTAAAATTCCCATGGTAAGAAGAGCAACAAGTACTAAGGCACTTGAAAGACCATCTACACCATCGGTGCAATTTGTTGTATTAATTGAGGCCCAAAGAATAATGGTGGAAAAACTTATGTATACCCAAGGTGCTACGGTTATTGTTTCTGTAACAAAGGGTAGCCAAAATGAAATATGTGCATCTTGAGTAAAAGGTACACTCATGTAATATAAAATAAACGAGGCTACAAGAGAAATAATTAAATCTAAAAGACCTTTTTTTAATTCACTCCATTCCTTAACGCTTCGATCATCTAAAAAGCCAGAAAGCATAGTAAGCCATGTAAGAATAAGTATTAATGCTTGTTGCAAACTAACAGGAGCACATAAAAGGGCAACAATAACAAAAAGAGAAATAAACACGACACCGCTGCCAGTGGGCTTTCCTTTTGCCACGTCTGAATTTTCAACAAAAGCTCGACCTCGATCTGTTGGTAAATACTTATAAAATTTTGGAAGAAAAAAACCTGTAACTGAAAAGCCAATAAATAATGCTAATCCGATAAGAACTGCATATGATTGTAGAAGACGACTTGGTCCAAAAAAATCTAATATGTAAGAAGCAGCATAGTATAACATTATATTACCACCATATTTTTTTAAGATAGTAATAGTATACCATAAAACAAAACAAATATAAAGAGGGTTTTAACTTTATAAAAAAAGATGTGATGGCTTATATATAGTGTTGAATAAAATAAAAACAAGCAAAGCTTTTGCCAAAAGAACATATCTTAATAGTCTGAAAAAAAGTCTTGTACTTTTTAACTTATTAGAGTATACTTTGTTCATGAAAAAAAGCTATGTTGCTGCATTTTATTTGCTTATATGCACACTTTTGTTTTCTCAAATTAGTGTGCAAGTTGAAGCGTTTCGAGATGCAATGTATAACGACCCTTTGAATGGGGCAAAAATGCTACAAGAATATAATAAAGCAGTTGAAAGTGCTGAGTCTGCTTTGTCTGGGTATTCTTTATATGTTGAGTTATCTCGCTGTGAATACTATATGGGAAGAAGTTATTTTTACAGAGAAAATAACGATCTTGCAGGCAAACATTACGATAAAGGCCTTGAATATGCACAAAAAGCCCTTAATATTAAAAGGGGAGCAGACGCTTTGATAATGTATGCCGAAAATTTATCTCAAAACTGTGCTGTTAAGCCAACTTCTTATGCTATTGCAAATGGGCTCAGTATTGGAGGCTATGCAAAAGAAGCCTTAAAAATAGAAAAAAATAATGCCGCTGCAATGTATCTTTTGGCTGCTCAAAATATTTATGCACCAGCGCCTTTTCATAACCATAAAAAGGGCATTGCAGAAATGAAAGAAATCTTAAGCACATCTAATATTAAACTTGCAAAAGATGATGAGTTTAATGTTACAAGCTCAATTGCATATGGGTATATTCAGAGAAAGGAATTTGATGAAGCATTACCATGGATAGAAAAAGCATTGGTTGTTTATCCTCAGAATTTTTTTGCATTAGACTTGAAAAAACAAATAACCGAAAACAGGTAATATATATGGCTTTAATATTTTATATTGCAATTGCAAGTGCCGGCTTTTACTTTTTTGTTCTCGCATTATTAAACATGATTTGGATGAAAAAGGAAACAAAAGCTGCGGACCTAACCGAAGGACCTTTGGTTTCCGTTCTTATTCCTGCACGCGATGAAGAAATTCATATAGGACCTTGTGTTTCTTCTCTTTTAAATCAAACATACACAAATTATGAAATTTTAGTTATTGATGACAATTCTACAGATAAAACTCGAGAAATATTAGAAAAACTAAAAAAACAACATCCAGGAAAGCTAAAAATCTACAATGGAAAACCGCTCGAAGAAGGATGGAGAGGAAAGCCTTTTGCATTAATGCAACTTTGCGCCCATGCAAAAGGAGAGTTTTTTTTGTTTACAGATGCAGATACCGTTCATTCTTCACGGTCAGTTTCAATTGCGGTTACAAATATGCTTTATCATAAAGTAGATTTTTTATCAGGATACATTAGACAGCGCCTGGTTTCTTTTGGTGAAAAAATAACAGTACCCGCTATGTATATTTTGAGTTTTTTTATTTTACCGCTCTGGGTTTGTAAGTGGGGAAAATCATCAATACTTGCTGCAGCGGTAGGACAATATATCTGTGTAAAAGCCGATACGTTCTTAAAGGCAGGTGGCTTTGAGCAGGTAAAGAATGTAACAACAGAAGATGTATATTTGGCCAGGTCTATGAAAAAGCACGGAGCAAAAACTGTTTTTTTAGATTTAAAAGATGCTGCAATTTGTCGCATGTATTATTCATATAAAGACTGCGTAACAGGGATTGGTAAAAACATTTTTGATTTTTTAGGAAAAAACAATTTTATTTTAATACTTGCTTTTTTAGGTGTGTTTACGTTTTTAACGTTTCCACCTTTTTATACAATTTTTTTGACATTTCAGGCAATCTCTACAAAACAAATAGAAGCTTTTGTTTTTTTAGCTTATTGGGCTAATACGCTTTTTATGTATTTGGGGTGGCTTATTGTATTTCAAAGTCAACAACTTCGAAAAAGATATACCTTGCTATATCCTATAATTTTTGTTAATCTTTTATTTGTAGCGTTTCATTCTTGGAAACGTTCCTTGACAAAAAAAGGACATGAGTGGAAAGGAAGAATTGTACATTAATCATTTTAGAAAAAAGAGGATGTTAACGTGCCATATAAAAAAGGACGCCCAATAATAGAAAAAAATATTCTTTTTAGGATTGCCTGTGTTTTAACTTTTTATCCTGTATTAGCTGTCGGATATACCGTTTACTACATATTATATCGTTCAAATATTTTTGGGCGAGGTAAATTAAAAAAAGAAAAAAAATCTGTTTTAGTTTCAAATCATACAACATTTTTAGACCCTCTATTAATGAGTGCTGTGGTCTTTCCAAGGTGTACGTATCATACTATGCTAGAAGAAACCGTGCTCACCCCTTTTTTAGGAACTTTTACGCGGTTGCTTGGCGGAGTGCCACTACCAATGGGAATGCGTTCTCTTCATAATTTACCAAACGAGTGTAAAAGAGGACTCAAATTTAGAAACTTTGTACTTTTTTATCCTGAAGGAGAATGTTTTCTCCATAACCAGGAAATTAACCCTTTTCATCCAGGAGCTTTTTTAGTCTCTGCAGAGCTTGATATTCCTGTTTTTCCTTTGGTAACTGTTTTTAATGAAAGAGCAAACGGCAAAAGACCAAAGATAAATGTATATATCCTAGACCCAGTTTACCCTAAGGATTTTGATTGTATCAACAAAGAAACAGGAAAAGCAAATCTTAAAGCTGTTCGTCGTTTTTCAGAACATGTTAGAGGTTTGATGCAAGGCGAAATAGTTAAAAAGGGTGGAACAAATAAGTTCTATAAAGGACAGCTAGAGAGAATTGCAGGAATAAATAAATAACAGATATGAATAATGTATTACTCTCAAAATCAAATGATCCCTTTTTTAACCTTGCTTTTGAAACGGTTCTTTTTCATGAGGCTAAAATACAAGAAGGACCAAAATTATATCTTTGGCAAAACAATGATGTTGTCGTAATTGGACGCTTTCAAAACCCATGGAAAGAATGCAATATTACTAAAATGGACGTTGATGAGGTTTCTTTAATGCGTAGAGACACTGGTGGTGGGGCTGTTTTTCATGATATTCAAAACCTGTGTTTTACTTTTGTGGGTGATACAACAGAGCCAAACTACAGAGAAAAAAACTCCCTATTAGTATGCAAAGCCTTAAAAAAACTGGGTTTTGATGTCGAACCTTCTGGACGAAACGATCTTGTAATAGAAGGGTTAAAAATATCTGGCGCAGCGTTTAGAGAAAAAGAGGGAAAGTATATTCATCATGGAACATTGTTGATTGGCACAGACCTAAATCGATTGGCTAGTTATTTAAATCCTGACAAAAAAAAACTTGAGTCAAAAGGTATCCAATCTGTTCGTGCAAGAGTAACTAATTTAAAAGCGCTAAATGAAAAGGTTCGTATAGAAGAAGTTATAAACACTCTTTTTGAAACTTTTTTGGAAGAAAAAAGCATTTTAGAAAAAGAAATCCAATATATAGACAACACATATTTAAATGAAAATATTGAAGTACAAAGAGAATATGATCGCTTAAAAAGTTGGGATTGGATATTTGGCAAATCGCCTGAGTTCACTCATAGTATCGAAGGTCGTCTTGACTGGGGAAACATAGAAATACAACTAATTGTGAAGCATGCTGTGCTTGAAAAGCTTTTTGTTTTTTCAGATGCGCTTGATACAGCTTTTATATTAAACCTTGAAAATTGTTTGCAGAATTTAATCGGTTTGCCGTATGATATGCAGGTTTTAAAAATGCAACTAGAAAAAAATAATTATAGAGATATTGCTTCTTTGTGTTAAAACTATTGCAAAACACACAAAAAGAGCTTATTATAAGATATGGCAAAGAAAAAAACAGGCTCAATAGTATTTAAATGTTCCTCTTGTTCTCATAGCCAACCGAGGTGGCTTGGGCGCTGTCCTGAGTGCGGAGAGTGGAATACTTTTGTTGAACATGCCTTAGACTCAAATAGTTTAACACCCTCTTTTACAAAAACTGGGATAGTAATCAAGCTGAAACCTGTTCCTCTTTCGAGTGTTAGTCCTCAAGAAGGTAATCGATTTTTAACAGGCATGGGTGAGTTCGACCGGGTTTTAGGTGGTGGGGCTATGAAACCCTCGACTGTTTTAATTGGTGGAGAACCTGGTATAGGAAAGTCAACATTGATGATACAAGCAGCACAAGCAATGAGTGGAAAATCGGGGCGAGTACTTTATGTTTCAGGAGAAGAGTCTGCAGCGCAAATTCGCGTTAGAGCAGATAGGTTGCATTTAGATACAAATAATATTGAGATTTTATGTACTTCACGGTTGGAGGATATAGAAGATGCCCTTTTAGCCTTAAAGCCTATTTTTTTGTTTGTAGACTCTATTCAGACAGTATATACAGCAGAAGCAGGAAATATTCCGGGGTCTGTAAATCAACTAAAGTATTGTTCTTCTGCTCTTTCTACTTGGGCAAAAGAAAATGACGCAGTTCTTTTTATGAGTGCACACGTAACAAAAGATGGTAATATTGCCGGCCCAAAAGCCTTAGAACATCTTGTAGATACAGTAATTTCTTTTGAACAAAACGATGACCGCGTTCGCTTTCTAAGAGCATTAAAAAATCGTTTTGGATCTGTAGATGAAATAGGAATTTTTACTATGACAGAAACAGGCTTGGTGCAAGTAGAAGATCCTTCAAGTCTTTTCTTAGTACAAAGAGAAAAGGGGCTTCCCCCTGGTGTTGCTGTCGTTCCTGTGTTTGAAGGAAGCAGAGTTTTTCTTGTGGAGATACAAGCGTTAACAGTTTCAGCAAAGTCGAGTATCACAAGAGTATACTCTGATAAAATTGATTCTGCAAGGGTAAGTCGGGTTGCAGCAGTGCTAGAAAAAAGAACGGGGCTTCAGTTTAGTGACCAAGATATTTACATAAATGTTGCAGGGGGGGTTAGGTTGACAGAAAGTGCAATTGATGCAGGACTTTGTGCTGCGTTGTATTCTGCAAGAACAGATGTCGCCCTTTGTGAAAAAACAGCTATTGCGGGGGAGCTAAGTTTGGCGGGGGAAATTCGCCCAGTAAGTAGAATAAAGCAACGGATAAAAGCATGTGCTTCGATGGGGTTTACAAATATCCTTTCTCCAGAAAAAGAAGAAGGTACAACAGAAGTAAAAGATATAAAAGCATTGGTAAAAGAGGTTTTTATAAAAAAATAATGCAATAGAGAAAACATAAATTTGTTTTTTTTGAGTTATTCATTCTTGTTTATTCTTCTTTAAAGGAGTATACTAAACTTAGGGTGAGAAAGGAGTATATTTTGAAACTACGGAACCGCTTATTTCAGTATGTGGGAAAGACTCCAATTATTCCACTTTCTTTTAAAATACTTGGTATCTTTACTTGCTTGCTATTGCTATCAAATTTTACAACAAATATCATAAACATATTACTTAATCAACATGAGATAATATCTCTTAATAATAATATTATGGTTGGCCAGTTAAAAGATTTGTACACAGCCTCTTCAAACCAATACGAAATTTATAGTTTTTCTCAAGACAAACAAAGCACACAGGATGCAATGCGCCAGGTTGCTGAAAGAAGTTTTACAAAAAAAAATACCTTGGCTATTGCAGCAGACGGAGCAGGATTTGTTTCTTTTTCAATCTCAGCAGCTGGAGAAAAGTATGACGTTTTTCCAGATATGGATACAATGAGAATTCTTCGAGAGGCAAAGGAAAAAGGTATTTTTGAAGGTTCGATTGAGTTTAAAGCAAATAAAGGTGATTATTTTGGAGTTTATAAATATCATCCTGATTGGGATTATTATCTAATTTGGGCTGAGTTACGCTCTGAAGTTCAAAGTGCTTCTATAAAGGTGTTTGGGCTTATTGCCTTAAGTATACTAATTTTAATTATTTTGTTTTTGTGGGTGGGGCTTGTTATTTTTTCTCGCATGTTAGCACCTATAAAGAAGATGATACGAAGTTTATATGTTATGCAAGAAAGCCAAAATCTTTCTTTGTTGGATTTGGAGGGAGCTTCAAACGATGATATTTCATATTTAGGAGCTTCATTTAATGCTTTGTCTTCAACCATTAACAATATATTAATGATTTTTCAAAAATTTGTTTCAAGAGACTTAGTTGACAGAGCATATGAAGAAGGGATAATTCTTCTTGACGGACACCAAAGAGATTTAACCATTATGTTTTCTGATATTCGCCATTTTACCTTTATGACTGAGGTAATGGGAAATGATATAATTAATTTATTAAATATTCATTATGACAGAGCAATAGAAACAATTTATGATCATGGCGGTATTATTGGATCAATAATTGGGGATGCCTTACTCGCTGTTTATGGGGTTGCAGAAAAAGATGAAAACAAATCAATTCAAGCGCTAGAAGCAGCAATGAATTTGATTGATGAAACAGATGAATTGCGCGAAATATTAAAAAAAAGAAAGGCACAAATATTAAAAACGCGATCTTTAAATGCAGCAGAGGAAAAAGTTTTTAAAGCCGTTTTATTAGATATAGGTGTTGGCCTTGATGGGGGACATGTTTTTTACGGTAATATAGGTTCAAAGCAACACATGACAAATACCGTAATAGGCGATAATGTAAACTCTGCATCACGTCTTGAAGGATTAACGAGGGTCTATAGTTTACCAATAATTGTATCTGAATATATAAAAACAGAAGTTGAACTAGAAAGTGAAAAGTACCGTTTTGTTGAAATTGACACTGTTCAAGTAAAAGGAAAAACGGAGAGAAAAAAAATCTTTGCTCCAATAGAGATAGAAAAAACAAGTAAAAAAACTTTAAAAAAATATGATATTTTTGAAGAAGCCTTGCAATTATATTACAGTGGAGAGTGGAAAAAAGCAAAACCTCTTTTTGAAAGCGCCGCGCTTGGAGTTTCACAGGTTTTTGTTGAAAGAATTGGTTCGAATAAAGTTCCAAAAGGATGGAAAGGTATATGGACAATGGAAACAAAATAAAGATAAATAAGCCTGAAGTAAAGCTTTTTTTACACGGGGACTTGCTCCCTGATAACTTTGAAGTTCCCGTAAAATATGATTTAACAGAAGAGTATGCAAAAACGAGATCGAGAAGACCGTCTTTTGCAATTATTGTTTTGTTTTTATGTGTTGCGGCTGTAACCTTGCTAACAATGGGGCTCGTTTCTTTTTTACAAGATAGAAATAACAACCTCGAAATTGACATAGAAGTATTTGAAGACTTAAATCTAAAAAATTTATTAGATGTAGTTTCACGAACACAAGCTTCTTTGGATCAAGTGCTGCAAGAAAAGAACCAACTGGAACTTGAGTATTCAACAAAACTTGACCAAGTTCGATTGAGAAGAGATTCGGAGTTGCAGTTGTTAGAATCACTAAAAATGGATGACGCACAAAGAGAAAGCGAAACTCAGAGAATTGGAGAAGAGTATACTGTTTCTGCTTCTGCATTGTATTCTGAATATCAACCACAAATAAGTCTTTTAGAAGGACAAATGGATGATTATACAAAACAACTGGCGTCTTTTAATAGCTCAAATGTTGAATTAGCGCAAGAACAAGAGTCTGTATTAAATAGTCAAAGACAAGCATTTGAACTTGAAAAACAAGAGCTTGTTGCAAGTTATGATAAGCTAGTAGAGGATTTAGTTAACGAGCTTGAGTCTTTACAGTCTATGCAATTAGAGACACAAAAAACAGCATTAACGACGCTATCTACCCAACACGCAGCAGAGTTGTATGCGCTTGATCCTATTTTTACAGATCAAAGAGCAATCAATACAGTAAACCAGTATGATGGAACGGTTTCAACGGTAGATTTTACAGGTGGTAATTATCGCATAATTGTAGAAGATCAAAATACCCAGGCCGGAATAGATAAAATGCTTGAAGAAGCAAACACCGAATACGCAGAATTTAATCATGTTTCTGGAATTATATCAAGTGTGCCATGGCAAAACTCACTTTCTGAATATGTTGAGGCCCTTACTAATATGGCAAATAGAGTTGGAGAAGATATCGTTCGAGCAAATTCTGTTATCATTCGCCAACAAGAAAATGCGTTAATAAAAAGTAAAGAAGCGTTATTGTTAAAAGAGCAAGAGCTAACACAGATTTTATCAGAAAATGAAATAAACGAAAAACAATTAGATGAGTTGCAACTAAGGTTACAAGAGTTACAATCAGAACTTGCAATTATACAAGAAAGAGCCGTAGGGTACCAAGATATTATTAATGCTTTTGATGAAAGAGCAAAGAAAAATGGGGACGCAGGATATATATTGAATATTGATGACAAAAGAAATATTGCAGTGTATATATCTCCTTTGTTCATAGACTATGTTCAAAATGGTACGAAAGCCTTTGTGCATCGAGCAGAGGGGGCTCTCGTTGGAGAGATAACTCTTTATAAAAACGGAAATGTTTTTTATGCAGTAGAAAATGCTGGCGCTATTGAAGATATCCAGGTAAATGATATTCTTGTGCTTGAGTTGGTTCAATAGATAAAGGAGAGAAAAATGAAGATAAAAAAAATTACGCTTATATTCCTTTTTTGTGTATTTCAAACACTGATGGTGTTTTCTAATACATGGACACAAGTGAGCGAAAATGGGAAAACACTACTTCGAGATCAAACAGGGAAAACATGTGAAATTTTTTCTGATATTGATATTACAGAAGGGGCACTAGAAAGAATTAAAAATATATTGAATACAATTTGGTCAATACCTGGGTTAAAAGGAAGTGAGAGTCGAGTAAGTATAGAACCAGGAAATTATTTTCATTTTATTGTGTATCCAGATTCTTTGATGTATAAAGGTGTGGAGTTTAAGGGCTTTTTGCCAACAGGACTTTCTTTTCGTTATGATTCGACTTTGTTTTATGATTTAACATTAAAAATTGATGATTACTTGCCACGAGTCTCCGGGGCATATATTTCACCTGATGATTTTTTAGAACAGCTATATTCTGTATATCTTATGCCAGAATTATACCTCCATGGGGATATACTTCTTAGACGCATTGAAAGGCTTGAAAAAGCTTTAATGGCCATTTCGAAAGACGGGTTATTTTCAAAACCAGCCGGAGTATCAGACGAAATTGTTTTAGCGGTAATTGCTTTAAATAAACAAAATCCTAATGTAACAGTTAGCGAAGCTCTTGCTACTTTAAAAGAACAGGGAATAGAGGCTACAAAAAAAGATGTCGAAGCTGTGTTTATGGTATATTTAGGAAAAATAGAATAATAAAAAAACCTTCGGTTTTCCCCGAAGGTTTTTTTTATCTTTGAGTGGGTTTAGATAATGCAATTACTATGTAATGCTTATAAAGGCTGTCACCGAAGGTAAATAACATACAGTTTGACACATCGCCTTAGTGGGTATATAATAGTATATACTAATTTTTGGGGGCTATATGAGCATTTATAAAAACTTTGATAAACTTTCTACATTTAATAACCTTCTTTCATACAAAGGCAGCGTTTGCCTTAAGAAAGAACTAAACGCAGATCGAGTAAAAAAATACCAAGTTGGAATGGCTGAAGGTTTAACATATAATTTTGCAGCTAAGTCAGTGAACGATGATATATTAAAATTACTCCAAGAACTTGCAAACGAAGCAAATGTGTGTGAAAAATTTGATAACATCCTAAAAGGTGAAGAAATGAACACGGGTGAAAACAGGAAAGTTTTACATCATTTAACACGTGGGCAGCTTTCTAGTGATGTTATATTTGAAGGAGAAAATTTACGTGCCTTTTATAAAGGAGAACAGGAAAAGTTTTCAGCTTTTGCAGAAAAAATTCACACAGAAAATAAGTTTACAACAGTAGTACAAATTGGCATTGGGGGGTCTGACTTAGGCCCTAGGGCTATGTATCTTGCCTTGGAACAGTGGGCTAAAAAAAGTAACCGACTCAAAATGAATGCAAAATTTATTTCGAACGTCGACCCAGATGATGGTGCGGGAGTGTTAAGTGAAGTTGATTTGGCAAAAACGCTTTTTATTCTTGTTTCAAAAAGTGGTACAACACAAGAAACCTTGGCAAATGAACTTTTTGTAAAAGACATATTAAAAAAAGCAGGACTAGATGCCTCTAAACAAATGTTAGCAGTTACATCTAAACAAAGCCCTCTTGCAAATAATCCAGATTATCTTGACTCTTTTTATATTGATGATTTTATTGGAGGGCGATACTCTTCAACTTCTGCAGTAGGAGGAGTAGTGCTATCACTAGCCTTTGGAGGAGATGTTTTTTCTCAGTTTTTAGAGGGAGCAACGGCAGCAGACAAAACAGCACAAAATTGCGATATGTACAAAAACCCGGCTCTTTTGGATGCTCTTATTGGAATTTATGAAAGAAATTTTCTTGGCTATGGAACAACAGCTATTTTACCATATAGTCAGGCATTAAGTCGTTTTCCAGCACACTTACAACAAGCAGATATGGAATCGAATGGTAAACAAGTCAGTAGAAATGGAGAGAAACTATCTTACTCTACAGGGCCTGCAATTTTTGGTGAACCAGGAACAAACGGACAACACTCATTTTATCAATTATTACATCAAGGAACAGATATTATTCCTCTTCAGTTTATAGGTTTTTTTGATAGCCAAAGAGGGGAAGATGTTGTTGTAGATGGTTCAACAAGCCAAAAGAAATTGTGTGCTAATCTTGTAGCTCAAATCGTTGCTTTTGCCTGTGGAAAAGAGAACGATAATAATAATAAAAACTTTCCAGGAGAAAGACCATCGAGTGTTATTTATGGAAAAGAATTAAATCCGAGAACATTGGGGACTCTTTTGGCTCATTATGAGAATAAAATAATGTTTCAGGGTTTAATTTGGAATGTGAATTCTTTTGACCAAGAAGGTGTTCAGCTCGGAAAACTTCTTGCAAATAAGGTCCTTAAAGGAGAGACAGACGGAGCCTTAACGGCATATGCTGAAATTTTTGGAATATAAATAATTACTAGTTACGGCGCAGAGATAAAAAAGGTTCAAGAATGATTTCTTGAACCTTTTTTTTATTGTACAGCTTTATTATAGCTTTACTATTTCTCTTCTATGTTCATTGTTAATTATTTGACCTAATGATGCATAGATTGCAGAAAGACCACAGAAAATTCCTTCAATACCTGCTATAACTTTAATCGTGTGGCTGCCTGTGAAATCAGCTACTGCTAAAAGTATAAAAAGGATTGTTAAAGAGGCAAAAACTACTTGAGTTGATTTTGCGTGTGTTAGTGTTCCAACGAACATTCCACCAGTGAAAATTGCCCATAGCAAAAGATAGAATCCCATAGATGTTAAGTCTGCTGGGCCGCCTACAGGCAAAATCCAAATAATTACTAAGGACCACCAAAAGGTTCCGTATGCGGTAAAAGCTGTTGCACCAAATGTGTTTCCTGCTTTAAATTCCATAATGCCTGCAATAATCTGTGCAAGCCCCCCTAGTGCAATTCCCATCCCAACTGTTACGAGTGAAAGTGGTAGTACACCTGCGTTGTGGAGATTCAACAACACTGTTGTCATCCCAAATCCGATAAGTCCAAGTGGAGCTGGATTTGCTATTTTGTTTTCTGACATGTTTTGTTCCTTCTTTTTAAGTTTGTATGGGATAGTAGCATATTGACATAAAAAAAACAAGAGGAGAAAAAGGATAATAGATAAAAAAAGGAACAATATTGACATTGTTGAAAGTTTTGTATAGTATCTATTCATCTTAATAAAAAAGGACAAATAATGAAAAAAATTACATTATTTTTAGTGGTAGCTCTAATTATTTCTATGATTACGGGCTGTGGTTCAAAGGGCGACGTGTACACCGGGACTTCTCTTGGGTATGGCGGAGAAATGACAGTTGAAGTAACGATTGTGGATGAAAAGATTTCTAAAGTTGAAATAGCTTCACATGGTGAAACACCTGGTATCGGGTCAAATGCAATAGACGTGTTGCCTTCTGCAATTGTAGAAACAAATTCAATTATGGTTGATACAGTTTCTGGTGCAACCGTAACATCTCTTGCAATTCAAGAAGCAGTAAAAAATGCGCTTGTATCAGGTGGGTTTGATGTTACAAAATATGAAGTTGCAGCAAGTATTTCTATGGCAGCATTAGAAGATAATACATATGACGTTGTAGTTATCGGAGCTGGTGGTGCAGGTTTATCTGCTGCTATCGAAGCAAAGCATAATGGAGCAGAAAATGTGATTGTTGTAGAAAAAATGTCTTTTGCTGGTGGTAACACTCTTTTATCTTATGCCGAACTTGCGGCGCCAGGTAACTGGGTGCAATTAGAAAAAGGAATTGAAGATAGCGTAGAACTTTTTGCAAATGAAATGTGGGAAGGTGGCGGTAAAATCGCAAAAAAAGAAATGGTAGATATTGTGGCTGAAGGAGCTCTTGATGCCGCTCTCTGGATGAGAGATTATATTGGTGTTGAATATCAAGATTATCTTGTTCATGAAGGTGGTCATTCTGTTGCTCGTGCTGTTGAGCCCATAACTCTTGGTCCTGGCATGATTACACCAATGGTAAAGAAAGCTGAAGAAATGGGTGTTGAGCTTGTTTATAATACAAAAGCTTCTGAGTTAGTAGTAGATACAAATGGTAGAGTAACTGGTGTTGTTGTTGAAAGAGATGGCACCGAAGCTGTGTTCTCTGCTACAATGGGAGTTATTCTTGCTACAGGTGGTTTTGGCGCAAACATAGAAATGAGAGAAGCATATAACAAAACATGGGAAACGTTAGATGAAACTATTCCAACAACAAATTCTCCTTCAATACAAGGCGATGGAATTGTAATGGCAGAAGAAATTGGAGCCCAACTTGAAGGAATGGAATATATCCAATTGTATCCATTTAACAACCCAATAACAGGAACCTTTTATTCAATTGAAGCTCCAAGCTGGAGTGGAGAAGGTCTTGTTTATGTAAATCAAGAAGGGAAGAGATTTGTTAATGAGCTTGGAATGAGAAATGAACGTTCTTCAGGAATTCTTGCTCAAGATGGAAACGTGTTTGCAGTTTATAATCAAGAAGTTGCAGATAGAATGAATCTAGAAGAAAAATATGCAAAAGAATATGCAACAACATTAGAGCAAGGTCTTTTTTATAAGGCAGATACACTAGAAGAATTAGCAGAATATTTTGATATCGATTCAGACAATCTTGTAGAAACTATGGCTAATTATAATTCTTACATGGACGCTGGATTAGACCCTGAATTTGGAAGAACAACCAGTATGGTTACAATGAAAGAAGGCCCTTGGTTTGCAATGATTGGTGTTCCTTCTGTGCATCATACAATGGGTGGTGTAATGATTGATGAATTGGCTCGCGTAATTGGCGAAGATAACCAACCAATCAAAGGCTTGTATGCTGCCGGAGAAGTTACAGGAAGTATTCATGGGAACAACAGAGTTGGAACTTGTGCTATAACTGAAATAGTAGTTTTTGGAAGAATTGCAGGTGTTAGTGCTGTTCAAGGACTATAATAGTAAATAACGATTTTTTGTAAAAACCCAGTATCTATACCATAAAGGTTGTTTGTGCTGGGTTTTTTTGTGCCTTTGGTTCTTTTTTGTCAAACCCTTGCAAATTCATCTCATATACGCTATTATAAGCACAATATTTTTGAAAAATAAGGACGTATTATGGCTATAAATTGTGGTATTGTTGGGCTTCCAAATGTTGGAAAATCAACTATTTTTTCAGCGCTAACTGCAGCTCCTGCAGAGGCTGCCAATTATCCCTTTTGCACAATAAATCCAAATGTAGGGATTGTTGACCTTCCAGATCCAAGACTCGACCATCTAGCAGAAAAATTTGAAACAAAAAAGAAAGTTCCAGCAACAGTAGAATTTGTTGATATTGCGGGGCTTGTAAAAGGAGCTTCAAAGGGCGAGGGCTTAGGAAACCAGTTTTTAGGACACATTAGAGAAGTTGGTGTAATTGCCCAGGTTGTGCGCTGTTTTGATGACGATGATATTGTTCATGTAAATAATAAAGTTGACCCTACTGGAGATATCGAAACTATAAATATGGAGCTTGCTTTTGCAGACCTTGATTCTGTTGAAAAACGAATTGAAAAAGCAACTCGATCAGCTCGTGTAATGGGAAAAGATGAGCAAAAAAAAGCTGAAGTAGTACTAAAGGCACTCGATAAAATTAAGCCACTATTAGAAAACGGGGAAAGAGCTGCAAAGGCAGATCTAACAGATGAAGAAAAGGCAGCTATATATGATTGCCATTTAATTACTATGAAGCCACAAATGTACGTGTGTAACGTAGATGAAGATGGAATCCAAAATGGAAATGCGTATATAGAGAGTGTCAAAAAAGTAGCAGAGTTAGAGGGTGCAGATGTAGTAATCATTTGTGGTAAGTTTGAGGCAGACCTCGCAGAAATGGAAACACAAGAAGAACGCTTAGAGTTTTTAAGTGAAATTGGGCTAAAAGAATCAGGACTTACAGTTCTTGCTCGTGCTGCATACCACCTTATGGGACTCAGAACATACCTCACAGCAGGTGTTGAAGAATGCCGTGCATGGACCATTCATGCCGGAGACACCGCTCCAAAAGCTGCAGGGGTTATCCATACAGACTTTGAACGCGGATTTATCAAGGCTGAAGTATATTCATTCAATGATTTTGTTGAATATGGTTCAGAAGCGGCAATTAAAGCAGCCGGAAAATACCGCTTAGAAGGCAAAGAATACATCGTTCAAGACGGTGACGTTATTTTCTTTAAGTTTAACGTGTAATAATAAGCTATATGTATTAAAAAGGCCTTCTTGCAAGGCTTTTTTTGTGTACAGATGAGTGCACGAGTTTGTGATTTAGATACATACAAAAAATATTGTTTTTGGTATAATCAAAGAATACTATTAATAAGGAATGAATAATGAAAAAATTAGTTTTTATTGCAATGTTCATTGCAAGTGTTACACTTTTATTCTCTTTACCAGGAGATACAGATGAAACAAAACTGAGAACGGTTCAGTTTTCAGGATTAGCATTTTCAAACATTACTACTTTTGATTCAGGGAGATCAGATAATGACCAGCTGTTTGGGTGGTATACATCAACCTTAAAAGAACGACCTTGGGGAGAAACACACTCAAAATTTGCAATTATGTATAACTTTAGTGCACAAAATACGGATGGGGTTATTGGAATACCTTTTCCCCAAGGAGAAACAATTCAAAACCTTAATTCAAATTCTTTATATTTTCCAACTCAAAGAGGTTATACGTTTAGTTCAACGGTGTCCGACAATGCAGAGTTTCTTATAACTCCTACAATAGGGTTTGGAGTTTTTTGGACCTTGTTAGATTATAATACAACTGAATTGATTACAGCCCCAGATCCTGCTGATCCAGACGTTCTACAATATTCAGAGTATACAGGGTATATGCTTGGTTTTGATATGGGTCTTGGCCTTGATATAGCAATGATTCATAAGTTTTCAGATGTGTACTTTCGCTACGGGCTTGAACTGAATATTCCAATGTTTCAGCTTAGCACCTCTAGAATGACAAAAAACATAAGTGATGATGGAGTTTATTATGGGCAAGACTTAAAGGCCAAATCTAAACACGACTTTTACAGCATTGCAGATATATTTAAGTTTGAAGTTACTCCATATATTTCGATAGGGATACTTGTTGATTCTGTATTTGACAGTTTTTACTTCGAAAGCTCAAAGGAAGAAGAAGTTGCAGCTGTCTATTATTAATGGCGCCCGCTTTGCAAAGCAAAGCGTCCCGTGCTTCGCTAAATCTTTTGCCCTAAAATAAGGGGGCAAAAGTATATCGCTTCGCCCGGTGGCGCATGTAGTATAAAAAACAAACAAAAATACAATAAAAAACATATCTTTTTAAAAAAAGCACAAAATTCATTATTTTTTTAGTATAAAACGTGTATATATTCTGTATAAGAATATATAGGAGTTTATATGAAAAGTACCATTGTTATTTTGTGTTTTTTTTGTGCCTCCTGCACAATGCTTTCAGACAGGCTAGGGATAGAGAACGAGAAAACGACACTTTCTGTAATTAATTGGAATGTACAAACCTTTTTTGATTCTAAAGAAGATGGTACAGAGTATTATGATTTTAAAGGTTCAAATAGTGCTTGGAGCGAAGAATTATATATAAAAAGGCTAAAAACACTTTCCAATTTTATTATGTTAACAAAAGCTGATGTTTATGTATTTCAAGAAATTGAAAACTCGGCTATCCTACAAGACTTGGCAAATGAGCTAGTTGGTTTGCGAGCAACAAAAAAAGGGTATGGATATAGTTGTTTTTCAAAACAAAAAGAAGATGCACTTGGTATCGCTATTTTTTCTCGCTATCCACTAGAAAACATACGGGTACATCAAGTTGACTATGATGTTGCGCTAGGGCTGTCGATGTTTAATAATTCAAGCGATATTCTAGATGGAACAAAGCTAGAACAACCTTCTATGAGAAGTATATTAGAAGCACAAGTGGTAGTTAGTCCTCATAAAACACTTACAATATATGCAAGCCATTGGAAATCAAAGTACGGAGGAGAAAAAGAAACAGAGGTTTGGAGAAACACCCAAGAAAGATTACTTGCAGATTTACTGATACTCGAAAACAATCCCTTTATAGCCACAGGGGACTTTAATCGTACTCTAGATGAGTTTATAAAAATGGAAAACAAAAATGATAGTGCAGATGAAAGGGTTGTTATGCAGGGAAGTGGCGAATCTATAAATTTGATTTCTCCATGGATAACGTTTGATGAAAAAACTACGGCAAAGGGATCTTATTATTATGAAGGAGAATGGGAAAAAATAGACCACTTTTTTTATAACGACAGCCTCACTGTTCTAGATTTTCAAACAATTACAAACACAATAACGGTCGGAGATCTTGAAACGCCAATGCGATTTAACCTTTATACAGGGAACGGTAGCTCTGATCATTTGCCTCTTTCTTTAGAAATAAAACTATAAAAAGTCGGTTATTGAAAAGGTAAAGCGACTTGAAAGAATACAAAAAGTGTGATATTATAAACATAGTAAATATAAGGGAGTCCCCATGCCGTATTCAGAACCATCGACACTTGCTATTATAGCCTGCCCCGGTGGAGAGTTGTTTGCTGATAAAATCACAACACACTTGAGACATATGTATAAGCATCGCTTTGGGTTAAAAAGAGATGTTATTTCCAAACGATACGACGTTGATAAAAACACTTTACAAAAAGATATTAACTATTATAACGACCTAATAGCTTCAGAGTTATATATTAAAGGAAATATCGATAAGTATCGACCTGCCAAATTTAAAACAGAAATCGACTTTACTTATTTTTTAAATGGAGAATTAAAAACTCAGGTAAAAACGTGTGTTCGGGGAAAAGATGTTTTTATTGTTCAAGATGTTGCAAACGAACAAGTACTAACGTTAAACGATGGGAATTTAAAAAAAGAAATGTCGGTAAATGACCACCTTATGTCTTTACTTGTTACAATAGATGCGGTAAGAAGAGCTGGAGCAGCTTCCATAGCGCTTGTATTACCTACATACCCCTATAGCCGACAAGATAAAAAAAAGGGACGAGAAGGCCTTACCGCTAGCATGCTCGGAAACATTTATGAAAGCATGGGTGTTTCGAGAATTATAACGCTAGATATACACTCACGAGAAATTGAAAATGTATTTCAAAACTTAAACATCGAAAACTTACATGCGAGTTATCAAATAATTAGAGAATTAATGAAACTTGTCAATATAAATGATAAGGACGAAGAACTTGTAATTGTTTCACCAGACACAGGAGCAGTAGAAAGAAATAAGTTTTATGCAACAGGTTTGCAAAAACCCTTGGCAATGATTTATAAAGAGCGAGATTACTCAGTTATTACTCAAAGTGCAGAAGAAACAAACATTAGAACGCTTACATTATTAGGTGATGTAAAGGATAAGATTGCATTTTTGGCAGATGACATGCTTGGTTCAGGTGGGACACTCCTAAAAGCTATGGCTTTCTTAAAAGAACAAGGCGCAAAAAAAGTAATTGCTGCTATAAGCTTACCTTTTTTTAACGGAAAAGCTATAGAGCTTTTTGATGAAGCATATAAAAAGGGGCATTTTTATAGAATTATTGGTACAAATGCTGTTTCACATGAAGAGCTTTTGAACTATGAATGGTATATAAACACAGATGTAAGTGGTTTGTTTGCTAATATAATTATGAGAGTCCACCACGGGCAATCATTAAGTGATTTGTTGGATAATAGAGGAATTATCGAAAAGTTGGTTAAGTTAGGATAATAACTAACACTTCTATTACCAAAATAGGTTTAATAAGGAGTATCGCATGACAATTTATCATTTACCCCAAAACATAAAGGCAATAATTTTTGATATTGATTCAACGCTTTATACAAATACAAGCTTTGCAACACTTCAAAATGAGGTACAAATAAAACGATTTGCTGAATTAAAAAGTTTAGCATTTGAAGATGCAAAAAAAATGGTTGTTTCTTATCGTGATGAATGGTCAAAACTTAATGGTGGAAAAAAACTTTCTCTTGCTAACGTTTTTGTAGATTTGGGAGTTTCAATTGACCAAAGTATTGAAATGCGCAAAGAGCTTATTCTTCCAGAACAGTACCTTTCAACAGACACAGAGCTTGTACAATCTTTAACAGAATTAGCAAAAGACTATAGTCTTGTTTGTGTAACAAATAATCCTATATCAGTTGGCAGAAAAATATTGTCTTGTCTAGGAGCCGATGCCGTAATAAGTGAGGTGATAGGCTTAGATACTTGTCATGTATCAAAACCAGATATAAAAATGTTTGAACTTGCAGCAAAGAGAGCCGGAGAGCCTATAGAAAATTGTATCTCAGTTGGAGATCGATATGATATAGACATTTCTCTACCTTTAGAGATGGGCATGGGAGGAATCCTTGTCGATGGGGTAGAAGATGTTTACAAGCTAAAAAAAATGTTGGATTTTTCTCACACAGCAACAGAAAAGTAGAGTATAATACTTGTATGCAGATAAAACAGTTTTCTGATTCAATAAGATTGAAAAACAGTGGAAATCTAGAAGTATTCTTTTTGGGAACGGGAAGTGCTTTTTCAAAAAAATATTCTCAAACAAATCTTCTATTGATAAAAGGAAAGGATCATCTTCTAGTTGATTGTGGTTCTCTTTGCCCACTAGCTTTTTATAGCTATAACTCAAAAATTGCAGATATAGACAATGTATTAATTACACACTCTCATGCAGATCATATAGGAGGTCTAGAAGAATTATCTCTTATTGGCATGTATCAGTCACAAAAAAAAATAAATATGATTATTACAGATTCTTATAAAGATTTTTTGTGGAACAACTCTTTAAAGGGAGGCCTGTCTTATGGAGAGAATACTGATGGGCAAAGCTTTTGTTTTGAGGACTATTTTAATCAAATAACTCCGGCTCTTATTACAAAAACACCTCGACCGTTTTATGAATCAAAACTGGGGGATATGGATATTATTACATTTAGAACAAAGCACATCCCACATAGCAAAGACGACTGGGATGCAGCCTTTTTTTCTTGTGGCTTACTTATTGATAAGAAAGTGCTATATTCTGGGGATACACGCTTTGACAGGGAATTACTTGATTTTGTTATAGAAAAATACCCCACCATTGAGACAATTTTTCATGACTGTCAGTTTTTTCCCGGTGGAGTACATTCTTTTTATGAAAACTTAAAAACGCTTCCCATTGAGATAAAAGAAAAAATGTTATTGTCTCATTATGGTGATTTAGCAGAAAATTATAAACCAGAAGAGGATGGGTTTAAGGGGTTTGCAAAAGCTGGTGTATATTACAACTTTGACTAATCCCACTCATCATCATCATCATCGTCTTGAGAATTATAATTATCTACACCTTCAAAGTATGCTTCTTTAAAAATATCAATGATTTCGTCATCTGCATCTTCTGGGTATCTAAAATTGTCGAGCGTGCTTTCTGAGTCAATTCCTTCGCTTGCTTCTTTGAATCCTAGTGCTAAGCCATAACGTCTTGCAGATTCTTCATAATAAAAAGCTTCATCTGGAATGTCTGCGTAAAAGTCTTCTTCGTAATCATCATCGTCATCATCATACATAGACTACCGTCTCCTTTCATGTTTATTATAAAATTGAAATATAACGTATAAAAGAATAAGTTTCAAGAGAGCAAAAAGTTACAGAAAAATGGTCTTTTTTTAAATTTATTTTCACAACATTAAAAAAATATGCAAACAAGTTTTTGTTGTATAAATATGCAAAAAAATGCATTTTTATGCAAAAATTTATTGACATTATGTCTTATTCTTTGTATACTAATAAAAACAAAAATATGGAGATGATTCATGAAAAAGACAGTAACAGTTTTAGCAAGTATATTGCTAGTACTAGCATTTTTTGTTTCCTGTGGTGGAACAAACGAAGTTGTAATCACAGGTGCAAGTGATTTAGAAGGAAAAAAAATTGGTGTTCAAGCAGGTACAACTGGGGACACTTGGGTAAGTGAAAATATCATTGATAAAGATCTAGTCTCTTTTAAATCAGGGATTGACGCAGCATTAGATTTGAAAAATGGGACAATTGACGCTGTTGTTTTAGACGAGCTTCCAGCAAAAGAGATTGTTGCTAACAATGATGATTTAATGATCGTTACAGATCAATTTGCAAGAGAAGAATATGCAATTGCAGTTAAGAAAGGAAACACTGCTCTTCTTGCATCAATTAATGAAACAATTGAAACATTACAATCAAACGGTGGATATGAAGCCTTGGTGCTTTCATTTATGCCAACAGATGGAAACATTGTAATTCCTTCAGTAGAAATGACAGGAGCAGGAACTACAATTAAACTTGGAACAAATGCTGCATTCCCTCCATTTGAATATGTAGAAGGAAGCGACATTGTTGGTTTTGATATCACAATGGGTCAGTATATTGCTAATGATTTAGGGCAACCTCTTGAAGTTGTAGACATGGCTTTTGACAGTCTAATAGCAGCGGTAGATTCAGGAGTAATTGATTTTGTTGCAGCAGGAATGAGTGTAACAGAAGAAAGAAAGAAAAATGTTGATTTTTCAATTCCATATTATGAATCAGAGCAAGTTATTATTGTAAGAAAATAATAATTATAAAACCTAGGGCTATTACTAGTTCTGGGTTTTGTCTTTGTTTATGAAAATAGGGCTTTTATTAAAGGCCCTATTTTCATAAAGCAATGAATAGGATTTACAGCACAGGGGAGAATCTGTGCCTTTTTTTTAGGAGGTAAAAGATGTTTCAATCTTTTTATGACACAATTATTGCAGGAGAGCGATGGAAGCTTTTATTTGAAGGCTTGGGCACAACTCTCTATATTGCTATTACTGCCATTGCAATTGGGACTGTTTTAGGTTGTGTATTTGCAATATTAAAAATATCTAAAAACCGATTTGCTAGAGGCTTTGCTTCTGCATATACAACGATAATTCGAGGTATTCCCCTTGCAACACAATTGATGATTTTTTACTTTGTTATTTTTGCACCTCTGGGTATAGATAGGGTTACAGTTGCAGTATTAGCATACGGAATTAATTCTGGGGCATATTGCACCGAAATATTTAGAGCCGGTATTCAGGGAGTTGATATTGGACAAATGGAAGCAGGTCGTTCATTAGGGCTTACCAGATGGCAAACATTAACAAAAATAATTTTTCCTCAAGCGGCAAAGGCTGTTTTACCGACTTATACAAGTGAATTTATCGTACTTGTAAAAGAAACCTCAATAGTTAGTTTTATTGCAGTTATGGATTTAACAAAGGCAGGGGATATGATTAGAAATGCTACCTATAATGCGTGGTTTCCTCTTATTTGTGTTGCGATTTTATATTTAATAATGACTCTTGGCTTAACAAAAATCTTTTCTAAGTTAGAAAAACACCTTGCAAAAAGTGATAGGGGGTAACACGTGAATATGATAGAAGTAAAGAACCTACATAAAAGCTTTGGCGAATTAGAAGTTTTAAAAGATGTTACTGAGACTATAAAACAGGGACAGCGTGTAGTTGTAATTGGACCTTCAGGTTCTGGCAAAAGTACATTCTTACGATGTCTAAATCGTTTAGAAGAAGCAACAAATGGGCATATCATTTTTGAGGGTACCGATATTACAGATCAAAAAACAAATATCGATATGTTGCGACAAAAAATGGGGATGGTTTTTCAGCATTTTAATCTTTTCCCCCATTTAACGGTAATGCAAAATATTACCTTGGCGCCATTAACACACAAACTGCTTACAAAAGCGCAAGCGAAAGAAAAGGCTATAGCACTTTTAAATAGAGTTGGGCTTGCAGATAAAGCCGATGAGTATCCATCAAGGCTTTCTGGTGGGCAAAAGCAAAGGATAGCAATTGTAAGAGCATTAGCCATGGAGCCAGACGTAATGCTTTTTGATGAGCCGACAAGTGCACTTGACCCTGAAATGGTAGGAGAAGTTTTGGAAGTAATGAAACAGCTTGCAAAAGAGGGTATGACAATGGTTGTTGTAACCCACGAGATGGGTTTTGCAAGAGAAGTTGCAGATGAGGTTTACTTTATGGATGAAGGTCAAGTTGCAGAAAAAGGAAGTCCTGAACAAATCTTTGGAAGCCCTAAAAATCCACGTTTAAAACAGTTTTTACAATCTGTATTATAGCTAAAAAGGCACAGTTTACACTGTGCTTTTTATTTTTTTTATGGTATACTTAATGCAGAGAGGTATATCATGCTATTAAATATTTTACAAAAATTATTAAAAACAAAATTATCTAGAAACATTGCTCTTGGTGGTTTTTGGTTATTGGCGTATATTGTAAATCCATTTGCAATAAACATAACATATGCAAGTAGCGCATGGACATTGCTACTTTTAATCTCATCTTTTTTTGTTGTAAACTCACTAGATGTACTAAAAGGATTAAATTTATTAGGGGCTTCTACAGGAAAAGGACAGGTAAACATAACACCAACTCTTATTAAAGCAAAAAAGAGAGTTGTAACACTCGCTGTTTTTTGGCTTGCTTTTTTTGTTGTTTCAATAGCATCAACAGCAATTTTTAACTATCGTGCTTATCGGGATCAATTCGGAGAAAGTGTGCTAACAGATTTTTCTGATGATGTACAACTTGTAGACTTAAATCAAGTTCCTATTGTAGATAAAGTTTTAGCGAGAACTTTAGCTGACAGAAAATTAGGTGAAGATCCAGGCTTGGGTTCTCAAGTTTTTGTTGGTGAACCTGTTATTCAGCAAATAAATGGAGAGCTTGTTTGGGCCGTTCCTTTACACCACTCAGGATTTTTTATGTGGTTAAATAATATGTCTGGTGCTCGAGGATATATTAAGGTATCTGCAACTAATTTGCAGGACATAGAGTTAGTAAATACTCCAATTAAATACCAGCCAAACTCTTACTTTTTTGATGATATAAACAGATATGTAAGGCTTTTACGGGGGCATTTGTTTAGCGGTTTAACTGATTATTCTTTTGAAATTTCAGATGATGGGGACGCTTTTTGGATTATAACTATGTATAAAAATAAATGGTTGTACTCTTTGCCAGAAGCAACAGGTGTCGTTACCTTAAATGCAACTACAGGTGAAACTGCTAAATATAGCATGGATGAAATCCCTTCATGGGTTGATCGAGTTCAGCCAGAAGAATATATTGTTGATCAAATTAATAACCAAGGTAAATATGTCCATGGTATTTTTAACTTTTCTAATAGAGATAAGTTTATGTCTAGTAGTCAAATGGCAATCGTGTATCAAGAAGGTAACTGTTTTCTTTTTACTGGCTTAACTTCAGTTGGAGCTGATGAGTCTGCCATTGGGTTTTTAATGGTTGATATGGTTACCAAGGAATCAAAGTTGTACAGAATTAGTGGAGCAACAGAATATGCCGCTATGCTTTCTGCACAAGGGGCGGTTCAACAATTTGGCTATTTTGCAACATCGCCTATCATTATTAATCATAATGGCATCCCTACGTATTTTATAACATTAAAAGATAATTCAGGCCTTATAAAACAATATGCATTTGTATCTGTTGAAAACGTAACCTTAGTTGGAACAGGAGACACCATTACAGAAGCATTAAGAGATTA
The DNA here is from genome assembly GCA_964370315.1 of uncultured Treponemataceae bacterium. Classification (GTDB taxonomy): domain Bacteria; phylum Spirochaetota; class Spirochaetia; order Treponematales; family Treponemataceae; genus CAYJFX01. Next base: position 90,140 of record CAYJIS010000002.1, on the reverse strand, counting down.
TAATAGCGATATAGGGGCTACAAATAGTTTTGCTCAAGAATCTGGGCAAGAAGTTTTTACTGCTGGTACAATTTTACGAATAGCTAGTGAAAGTGCAGAATTTGGTCAAAATTACAACTTTATTATTGAAGGCATGGAAAATAAGATTTTTTATGCTGCCCAAGAACTTAGTGTAGAGTTATCTTTGAGTCAGGTAGGTGATAATATAGATATTTCATATTATGAAACGGATGATGGAATTATAAGGGTCATTTCGTTTGATAATACAGAATTTAATCAAGAATAAAAAAACTAATATAAAAAGCGAGGTTGTAGACCTCGTTTTTTTTTGTTTCTGACATGCATGCGAAAGACGAAAAAAAGACAAAAGCTCTTTTTTGTGGTATACTATAGGAATGAAACAATTGGTAATATGCACGACGATTCTCGTTGAAACTTCTCCACAAGCTCTTCCTTTGGGTGCTGCTTGTGTAGCTTCTGCTCTAAAAAAAAGTGTATCAGGGATTGATGTAGAAATACTTGATTTCTCGCCTGAACAAGAATCTTTAATGCACAAACCCCTTGAAAAGCAAGCAGAGATTATTGCCAAAGAAATTATTGAAAAAAAACCGCAAGTAGTATGTTTTTCCGTATATGTTTGGAACAGACATCTTCTTTATGAGGTAGCTGGAATTGTAAAAAAAAGCTGTCCCACTGTTTTTTTGATTGCAGGTGGCCCAGAGATTAGTGCGAATGCAACCAGTTTTCTAAAAAAACCTCATACCATATTCGATTGCGTAGTTTGTGGAGAAGGAGAAGTTGCAACTAGCAGTATTATAAAGACTTTTTTAAAAGAAAACAAAAAACCAACCGAAAACGTAATATTTGCTAAAACATGTGACCTTGAATCTCTTTCTTCTCCTTATTTAGATAAAACACTTGATGCTACAAAGTATTCTGGAGCTCTTTGGGAGCTTGCTCGTGGATGTCCTTATTCTTGTTCTTACTGTTATGAGTCTAAGGGTGAAAAAAAGGTGCGATATTTTCCAAAAAAACGATTATATGAAGAATTAGATAGTTTTGTGAAGGCTGATATTGCACAAGTGTTTGTTTTAGACCCAACATATAATGTCGAAAAAAACAGGGCCTTAGAATTACTTCGGTATATTGAAAAGAAAGAGGCAAATATATTTTTTCACTTTGAATGCAGAGCTGAGCTTTTAGATAAATCACTGGTACAGGCTTTTTCAAAAATATTATGCTCCCTTCAAATTGGATTACAATCATCAAATGAAAAAGTATTGGCATTGGTTAAGAGGCCTTTTAATAAAAAAGAGTTTGTGAGAAATATTGGTTTGTTAAATGAAGCTGGAGTTGTTTTTGGCTTTGATATAATCTATGGATTACCTGGTGAAACGTATGAATCTTTTCTTAAGAGTATTGATTTTGCTTTAGAATTATATCCAAACCATGTAGAAATTTTTCAATTAGCTGTTTTACCTGGTACTGATTTATTTGATAGGGCAAATGAATTGCATCTTACATTTATGAAAGAGGCTCCTTACTTGGTGCAAGAAACTTCTACCTTTTCAAAAAAAGACATTGAAAAAGCAGTAGACTTTTCATTTGCTGCGGCACTTTTTTATACTCAAGGAAGAGCCGTACCATGGTTTTTATCATTAGTTAAAGGAATTCAAAAGAAACCTTCACAGGTTTTGTTTGAATTCATGATATTCTTAAAAGAGAAAGGTGTTTCAAAGAAAAAAAAGATTTCTTTTGAAGAAATAGTTTTATTACAAAAAGAATTTGTTAAAAAAGTATATACAAAAATGAATCTTAAGCATCTTATTCGTTTTTTTCTTGATGTAATTGATTTAAATGCTGCTATTTCAAGCTATATAGCAGAGGGAAAAGAAACAACAGTACAATTAAATTATCACCCAGATGATCTATTAAGTCCGTATAGTCAAGACCCCAAATATTTTGTAAAACATGCAGAAGCACTGTCTTGTACCGTTGAAATAAGTAAACGCATTGAACGCGAAACAGGTGATATTTACGCTATAGTGTATTAGTTCTTGGTTTGCAGAGAGCAGTAGCGATTGTAGCCTCGCCGAAGGCGTTCGTCGATTATGGATATGGCGACGAATGGAGTGAAACGCAAAGGCGAAAAGCGCGACCTCAAGCTTGCTTGAGGAACTGCCCTTTTTATAGAAATTTTTCTAATTCTTTTTTATATTCTTTTTGAATTCTTTCTTCGATTGTTCTAATTGCCCTTTGGGCGGCTTCGTTGTGTGTAAAGTGTGCTTCTCTGCCGTTTGTGTTCCAAGCAAGAAGTGTTTTCCCAGCTTTGTTTATAAGTTTTGTATCTAATACAAAGCGCACGTATTCATTGTTTTGGGTTGAGGTCATTTCAAGGTCTTCTACTGAAAGGTTTGCGCTGAGGGTGTAGGCGTAAGAGTTTTCATTGCTTGAAGTTGCAATGCTGGTTTTATATCCATTGTTAGAAAATAGGGTGCTAAGCATTGATGCAATTCTGCCGTTAGAGTCATTTTGAACAAAAATACTAACTACAATTTTTTCTCTTTCCTTTTGAGCAACCACTTCAAGGGCTGTGTCACTTTGATACGCTAAAGAGAGGCTTTTATACATTGAAGGATTAATAACAGCCAGCATGTCTATGTAGATTGCGTTTTCCTTTGCTATAGCCAATGCCTTTTCAATTGCATCTATTCCCTCAAATGTTGCCTCGTTGTTTAACATAACATTAATTAATGCATTAATTGCAGCTTCATTGTCTTTGATTTTATTTCTGTAATATGCACCTGTTTCATTTTTGTTTATTGTTGCTAAGGCGTACACTGTTCCTGTGTTGTTTATCCATATTTCTTGTATTTTTATGCCACTTATTTCGTCTAAAATGGTACTTGTTTTTACATTAGTTTCAAGGGTGTTTGTTTGTTCTGTTAAATTGTTTTCAAATACTTGTGTAGCTGTACTTTGGGCCTCTACTTTTTGGCGTATTATTTTACTTACATTAGAAATAGCCTGTGCTTCAGCCGAGTTTCTATCTGTTGAAAACCCTACCGCTGCTATATATTCACTTTCAGGGTAAGCAGACGATGTGTTTATTACCCAATCAGGTGGTGTTGTTGACGACTGCATTTTTGTGCTTGTGCAGGATACAAGTGTTACAAAACTTGATAGTATTATGAATGGTAATATTTTATTTATTGTAAGCATACGCTCTCCACTAAGTTAACCTTATTTGCTTTAACTTCAACATTTTCTGTTATTGTATCATACACTATGTTGTTAAAACTGTCAAAACCTGTCACTTGTACCGTGTATGTTCCTGTGTCTAGGTTAATTCCCCCGACCCATACATTGGCTGGAAAATACCTAGATGATCTTAGGTCTGCCGTTTCTGAAACTTCTATAAAAACATCGGCTGCCAAATTATACAAAAGAGCCAAACTGCTTGCCTCGCTTTGGTAAATTGCACTTGTTATTGTTGAATTGACTGCAGTTTTTGAAATTGAACGAACAAGGGTTTTTAAGTAAATTAATCCTTGTCGCTGCTGAAATGTGTCTGTCGCTATATTTTCAATGCTTTCAATTATTTCTAGATTATCAGTAAAAACATTTCCATTTTCATCTGTTGCATGAACCGTTATTGAAGAAACAATCGAAGGTTTTTTTTTCATAATAGGGAGGGCAAGTTTAAACCAACTTCCTCCAACAAGTCCAGAAAGGCGAATAATTTCTTCTTCTTTTTCAGGGGCTAATCCCGTGTAAGTAAAAAAGTTTAGTCTTTCTTTGTTTCTTGGGATATTCAACTCTTCATCAACTGCTTCGGGCACCGGAAAGGGGTATAGTTGCGATTGTGTTGCAAATGCTGTTTCTATAAACTTTTTATCTATTTGGGCCGAATCAAGGTTCCCTTGAGATCTATATAAGAGCATACTTACATATCTTGCAAATGCCGAATCGTAAAATTCGATTGTTTGATTTTCTATCCCTTGAGGGAGGAGGCCTTCAGCATTATAGCCTTGTAAAGCAACTTGATTTCGGGCCTCCACAAGAGCCTGAGAATACTTTTGTGATAGTAGTTGAAGCTTGTTGTTAAACCTTCTTATTTCTACAAAGGCAGAGTCAGTTTCTCCCAATTGAATGTAATTAATTGACATAAATAGGTTTGTATAGATATCTTCGAAGTCCTCACCAGCATAGTCTATTATGTTATCGTTTAGCATATATGATCCTATTGATTGTGTAATGCTTACTGCATAATAGTCTTCGATTAATCTCTCTGCTTGGGATAACCTCATGTTTGATTCTGCATAGTTACCTTCGAAATGAAATAACATTCCTGAATCTAGGTTATATAAAACTTGGTCTGTTTTTAAGTACAGACTTTCTTTGTTTTCTTCTAAATGTGTTTGTGCTTGCGAAAAATTGCCCGAGAAGGCATTGTTGTCTATAGTATTAAATTCTCTGGTAGACGAACAGGAAAAGAAAAGAAAAGAACACAGGATTAGAAGGAGTCTTTTTTTAAATAAAAAAAACTCCTTTATATTTGAGATACATGTTTTATGTACTATATCCTGTGTTTTCGGCATACATTAAAAACGAGCTCGGGGCTTCGTAATAAACTTCTTTATTTCAGAATTTTCTCCAATCCAGAGTTTTCTGTTAGTTTCGATATCGATTAATTCGGCTGTTATAAAGTACGTTCTAGTAGATTCGTTATCATAGGCATCGACAATTGTTTTTACTGTACCCACGAGCATAAAATCTGCTCCGGTTTCATTGGCAAGACGGCTAGCGGTTTCTTCGCTTGCCCATTCTTGTTGTTCTACTCTTTCTTGACGAAGATCTTCCCTTTGTTCTGCATCAGCAACAAAGTCAACTCTGCCGCTGTTAACAAGAGCTACTTCAAATTTTTGAGACAAAATTGATGTATCAATATGCTCATCGCTTTGATTTCTAAAGGAACCAACAATTACTACGGGTAATTCTTGATTTTCTCGAATGTAATTTGTTATAGCTGCAGCAGAAACACATTCTTTTACGAGTGAATCTGCTACTAAACGTACATCTGTGTCATTCCAATAGCCACTCAAATCTGTTTGTGTACTAGCGTCTATTCGCTCAACGTTCATAGAAGTGCATCCTGCTAATAATGCTATTGCTAATACAAGACCAAATACTTTTTTCATGTTATTTACCTCCAAACATATATGCAAAAACCTTTGCATCCTCAATTGTATTTTTTATTGAACTACTTTCATTTGGCATGTGGCATGTATCATCAAGTGTTGACCATACTGCTACATCATAGCCTTTTAATCTGAGAAAGGCACCAACCGTTCCTCCTCCAATGCCAATTGGTCTCGCTGTAATGCCTCTAAGCTCTTTTAGGGCCTTTGTTAGAGCCTTTACTACGGGTGCATCAATTGGTGTTGGTGGTGTTTTTTTTGTTTTTTCTTCTTCAAATTTCACTGTTACATTATATTGGGTTTCTATCTTTTTGCTTCGAGATTTTATTTCTGTGCGGATGTTATCTATTTCATAACAAGGTAGAACTCTACAGTCCATGTAAAAAATATCCTCCGCAGGAATGGTGTTTATATTTGGTACATTTGCTTCTCGCTTTGTAGGTTGAAAGGTAGAGTAATTTGATTCAAAAATATCATCTTTTTGGTTAAAGTGGTTTTCTAAATCATGCAATAAAAGAGCAAGAGCCGAACCTGCAATGCATGCATTTGAACCTAAGTCGGGACGAGAGCCGTGGGCTTGTTGTCCTTTTACTATAAATTTGAGTAGCAATCCTGTTTTTTCAGCAACTTCAATTGTTTCGCCTTTTGCATCTCCCGCATCAGGTATAATTATTATATCTGTATTTTTAAATAAGGAGTGCTTTTCTAACAAATACTGAATACCGTACGCAGAACCTACTTCTTCATCTGCAACAAAAAGCAGTTTTATGGTGTTCTTGGGTTTAATTTGGTTTTTTGTAAATGCAAGTGCTGCAATGATTCCAGACACTAAGCCTTGATGATTATCTTCAACGCCTCGTCCATAAAGAATTTCATTTTTTTCTACAAGTTCCCACGGATTTGAATTCCAAAGAGAAATATCACCTTCGGGCACAACATCCATGTGTGCCATAATCCAAATTCGGTTTTCTCTGTTTTCTCCTTCAATTGTAGCAAGAAGGTTTGGTCGAATGCCAGAAGAAACACGAGAATCTGGTGCATCAAAGCGCTCTAGATTGGTTATTCCATTTTTAACCAACCATTTTTCAAGGGCAATGCATTTTTCAATTTCTCCGTCCCCATTGCTTTCTGGTGCTATGGCCTTTATTGAAGTTAAAAGAGATTGTAACTCAATAACTGTATCTTTACTGTTTTCAAGGTAAGTAAAAACAGTTTTAAATGCTTGCGCTTCCACTTGCAAAACCTTTATTTATTATAGACATTCCATGTTGAACTAACTAAGGCTTCAACATCAGAGCACTCTGCTTTCCAGTTGAGTTTTTCTCTTGCATAGGCAGATGTTGCATACAAGCATGCAGGATCTCCTGCTCTGCGCTCAACGTATTTTGTTGGTATTTCTTTTCCTGTTATTCGTCGCGCAGTTTCAAGCATTTCTGTAACCGTAATTCCAACTTCGCTTCCTAAGTTAACTTTTATGCTTTCGTTTTTGCTTTTAATATAATCTAATGCTTTTACGTGTGCTATTGCTAAGTCTTTTACATGAACATAATCTCTTATGCATGTGCCATCTCTTGTGTCATAATCTTGTCCAAAAACTTGAAGTTCTTTTCTCATTCCACAAGCAACTTCCATAATTACTGGCAGTAAGTTCGCAGGGTTTTTTTCTAAGCCAGTAAGTACGCCGTCTGGATCATATCCTGCAGCATTAAAATAGCGCAGAGACGCAAATTTTAAATCTTTAAGTTTATCATACCAGTCCATATAGGATTCAATATCAAGCTTTGTGAACCCATAATAGTTTTCTGGGTTTTTAGGATGTTTTTCATCCATAGGTAAATACTGAGGTTCTCCGAATATGGCCGCTGAAGAAGAAAAAACCATATATTTGCAGTTATGTTTTACAGCAGAGTTAAGTATGTTTAAGGTTCCTGTTATATTATTTACAGAATATTTTTCAGGGATAATCATTGATTCGCCTGCAGCTTTGAATGCTGCTAAATGTATAAAGGCATCAAAGTTTTTAGTAAAAGCTGCGTCAAGATCCTCTGTCTTTAGTATATCACCTTCAATAAGTTCATTTTGAGAAAAAAGATTTTCTTTTAATCCAGAAGAAAAATTGTCAAAAACACATACAGAATGGTTTTCAGCCATCAATTCTTTTACAACATGGCTTCCGATGTAGCCTGCGCCACCAATTACAAGTACTTTCACAGCTCCTCCTATGTACTTTTATTCTAACATAAACCCTATAAGTTGACAAGGGGAGAATATAATGGTTGCAAATGCGATTTAGCAATCTTTTTTTGACTTTCTTTTATATACATAAGCAACGAGGATTATTGTCATCGCTTCTGCAAATGGAATAGAAAGCCACATTCCATTTATTTGAAATAGTTTAGCCATAATAATAATTCCAAGTACAATAAAAACAAAGGTTCTTGAAAAAGAAATAAGGGCAGATGTTTTTCCATCTGACAATGCTGTAAAATGGCTTGATGCAAAAATATTAATTCCTGAAAAAAGAAAAGAGAAAGAAAAGAGTTTCATGCCATGTTCAATTAAGGAGTAAACACTTGACCCTTTGTTCGCAAAAGCAAGGGCTACTAGAGATGATCCAAAAAAAGCTAAGGAAAACATTATTATAGAGGCAACTATAATAAATATAAAACATTGGGTTTGTATTTTGTGTAAATATTTTTTGTTTTCAGCTCCAAAATGGTAGCTAATAACAGGGGCAACTCCCATAGAAAAGCCAATGAAAAGGGCTGTAAAAACAAACTGAGCATACAAAACTGCAGTAAGAGATGCAACCCCATCTGACCCTGCAAAACGCATCATTAGAAGATTAAATACAAGTGTTGTGATGGCTCCAGAAAGGTTTGTTACCATTTCAGAAGAACCGTTTGTACATGTTTTTTTTATTGCCCAAAGGGCTATTGCAGGAGGTTGAAAGTGTAAGCCTTTTTTGTTTGAAAAGAAAAATATTAGACCTGCGGTTGTTGGAATAAAAGCCCCAAGTCCTGTTGCAAGTGCAGCACCAGCTATGCCCATGTTGAGAGGAACAATAAAAATATAGTCAAAAAGAATGTTAAATAAACCTGCCGCCACGGTGGTTACTAAGCCGAGAGTTGGTTTTCCAGCAGTGATAAAAAAACTTTGAAATATGAACTGCAGAGCCTGAGCTGGGGCAAGTAAAACAAATATTCGCAAATATGTTACTGCATACGGTAAAAGTATCTCGTCTGCTCCAAGAAGGAGTGTTAGGTGTTCAGCAAAAATAAACACAACAATAATGCAAACTACGGTAAAAAGAAAAATTGTTAAGGTAAGAAGAGAAAAAATTCTGTTTGCTTCGAAGTCTTTTTTTTGACCTAGTAAAGCTCCAATTAAAGCACTTCCACCTGTAGAAAACATAAATGCTACTGAGCCAAATAATTGTTGTAGAGGGAATACAATGTTTATTGCAGAAAGAGCATCTGTGCTTACAAAACGAGCAACAAAAAGACCGTCCACTATTGTATATGAAGAAATAAACATCATCATAATGGTAGATGGGAAGGCATACTTTAATAAGCCACCAAAACTAAATTCGGTAGAAATTTTATTTTCACTCATTTTATACCCTTTAGGCTGTAGTGCACTGAAAAATATTTTTTCAATCTGTTTTCAAGGTGATTTGAAAAAAAAGCAGTATCAAATACTGTATTAGATACTATATATAGTTCTATATGTAATGTCAAGGAAGTATATTAAATTGACATTAGTGCTATTACACTATATACTCCAATAAAGTATTTTAAAAAAGAGGCAGTTTTGTTTAATTGGTTTAATTTTTTTGTATATGCGGTTGTAACATCAATAACGCCAGGCCCGAATAATGTTATTTGTATGACAAATGGAAAACATGCGGGTATTAAAAAGTCGCTTTCGTTTAATTTCGGGGTATCACTTGGAGTTTTTGTTTTATTGCTCGTGAGTGCATGGCTGGGCACCACCCTTAGTCATTTTATTCCTAAAATACGAGTTCCAATGACAATGATAGGAGCACTTTATATACTTTATTTAGCATTTAAAACCGTAACAAGTAAGGGCGAAATTATTGAAAACAATCGCAACACGAGCTTTTTGGTTGGTGTGATGCTACAGTTTATTAATCCTAAGGCATATATATATTCAATAGTTTCTATGGAGATGTATGTATTGCCTTTTTTTTCTGGAGACGCCTTAAGAATTACTCTGTTTGCTTTTATATTAGTTCTTATTACCTTTGTTTCCACCTTTTGTTGGACTAGTTTTGGAAAGCTATTTGAAAAATTGTTTTCTAAGTATGCAAAGATTACAAATACAATTATGGCGTTGCTTCTTGTATACTGCGCAATATCACTTTTTTTATAAACATTTGCAATTTTGATATAAAACCTCTTGTTATCTTTAGGTATGCATGTTAACATAAAAGTAGTAATGATAATTGTTTATTTTAAATGATTTTTGCGACTGGAGGGATGTATGGAATCAGGAGCTTTGGATTTAGGAAGAAAAATTTTTTTCCTAAATGCACCAACAAAATTTCAAGACACAATAATTCCAATGTTAGCGACATCGGGGTATGAGTTATATGTTTTGTCTAGTTATAAATATGCAAAATCGATTTTACGCGAATACCCAAGTGCAGTTTTTTTTATTTGTATCGATTCAGAGCTATTAATAGATGAATGGTATAATTTTGTATCCTCTATTTCTAATGATAAGAATTTTCAAAATGTTATCCTTGGTATTATGTCGACTTACGCAGGGCAAAAAGAAAAGGATCACTTTTTACTTAATGCTTCAATACCAGGCGGTTTCGTTTCTCTCTCACAAAGTGATGAAATAATTCATGATTATATTCATAGCATTCTTAATATCAATGAAGCAAAAGGAAGAAGGAACTTTGTACGAGCAAACTGCGAAGAAGAAAAAGACCTTGCTGGTGAGTATGAAGTAAAAGGTTTTCATCATTCATTGAAAATAAGCAATATTAGTTCAGCCGGAATTCTTTGCGAGACCTTTCCTGTTGCTCAAGCCTTGTTTACAAATAAAAAACTTTTAAATAATTTTATAATTAATATAAAAGGACAAAAAACAAAAGCAAACGTTACTATTTACAGAACATATATTGAAAATGAAAAATTATTTTTGGTGTTATTATTTACTGAGGATCTTTCATTTTCAGCAAAATCTGCAATTGACATATATGTACGTAACCTACTTCAAAGCAGAATAGATGCTCGCATAAAAAATATGCCACTTGATAGTGAAAATTATTCTAAAAGACAAAAGTCCGCAATAGCGGGCGACTCAGATGAAGCGTTTCTTATTGCGGAAAGTTCTGAAGGTAATTAACAAAAAGGCTTGAAGGTTTGTAGTGAACCCCGTTTGCTGGATACAATTGACGGGATTCACTACAGAGGTTATTGTGCCTTTTTGTTAGCCAACTGTGGGACTTGAACCCACTACCTGCACGTTACGAATGTGCTGCTCTACCAGGTGAGCTAAGTTGGCTTGTTTTTTAATTATATAATTAATGTTTTTATGGGTCAATATCTAGATATTGTTTCTTAGCACGGCAAGGTAATTATAAACATTGTTCCTTTATCGGGGGAGCTTTTTACTTTAATTTTTCCTTTGTGTTCATTTATTCGATCAGAAACCAAGCTTAATCCTATGCCTCTACCAGCTTGCATTGATAGATTTTTTGATGTTGAAAAACCTGGTCTAAATAAAGTTTTTATCAATACGGCTTGGTTATCAGCTTCGTCTGCATCAGTAATTAATTTTTTTTCTAACGCAACTTCTTTTATTTTTTTGAAATCAACTCCTGCACCGTCATCTGCATATACCATGTTAATTTTAGAAGTTTTTTCATTTTTTATTATTTCTAGTGTAATTACACCTTCTTCATTTTTACCCTTTGTTAATCTTTCAGAGGGGGGTTCAATACCATGTGCCAACGAGTTTCTCACAAGTTGCATAATAGCATCTTTTAGTATACGTCTTTGTGTAATATCTATTTCTTCCCAATGTATTTCTTTTGGCTCGAGAATGGCTTTTTTTTGTGTTTCAGCCGTGCCTTTTGAAATTGCGTTTCGAATTGATTGAAGGAAAATTTCCCTTGAGGTTTGTACTTGCTGAGATACTTTTGAAAATGTTTCCATTTTAGCTAAAACGGTTTTGAGATTGTCGGCAATCGACATAACCTCTTGAAGATTAAAAACTATATCTACGATGTTTTCGTAAGGAACAATCTCTTCATTCATCAAGGTTGCCAATTTGTTTTCAAACTCATGCAACTTTTCAGCGGTTGATTCTAATCCTATAACAAGGGCATTCGATTTCATTGCATGTACACCTTGATATAAATCACTGATTATTGCTTTTCCGCTTCTAGAGGACTCTTTTAAAACGGAATTCATTCTTTCAAATTCATAGTCGATTTCATCTAGAAATTCTTGAAGGTTTTGAGGTTTTATGTGCATAACCTCAAACAAAGTGTTCATTTCTTGCTGACGTAATTTTTCCTCTGCATTAACACGTTCTTCAAGCTTGCTTTCATAGGTAATATCTCGTGCAATTCCTAAAAGCACATCTTCGCCAGTTTGTCTTTTTATATGTGAAAAAGTGAAGTTAAGTATTTTTTCTTGGCCGCTTTCTGTAAAGAAAGAAAATTTTTGTAGAGGGTTTATGTTTTGTAGTGTTTCTTTGTCATGAGTAGCAGCAATAACCATTTCAAGATAAGCTTTTAAGAGGTCTTTTTCCTTTTCTTTTAATGATGATTTAAATAATGATAAAAAGCAAACATTGTCAAGGTTTTGTTTGTTAAGGATGCTTGAAAACTTGTGAGAATAATATGGTTGTATTTCAAAGTCTTTGTTTAGTATAAAAATTCCAGCATCAATGTTTTCTTTCATTGTAGAAACTTCAATAAGTTCTTTTCTCAACAAGAATCGACTTCTCATCAGAGCCTTTGAAAGATTTTGCATCCTTTTGTATGAAACACCTGAAAAGGCTATTAAAAAAATAAAAATTGCTGTAAATCTTGATGCGTACTCATAGTCATAAAAGCGTGTGTCAGTGTAAAAGGCATAAATCATTGCAAGTGAAACTATTAAAGAGGGGATTAATCCGAGGTGTCCCAATATATAATAAGCCAATGGTGGTAAAATCATGCTCCATAACGCAGTTCCAGGGCCTCCTGCAGGATGTAAAATTAACAGATAACATACAAGTACTGTATATGTATAAACTAGAAATACTCCTATAGGCTTAAAAGAAACTTTTATTCGAATTAAAAAATAAGATACTCCTAGTATTATACAAAAAACAAGGATTGTAAGAGAGACCCTAATATTTATTTCTGGGTCAAGAAAAAGCATTATAGTATAAGGTATAGCAATAGCTAGTCCAGTTAAGATAAAAAGATTTAAAATGACTAGTTGTGTTACGGAGTCCATTCGTTTTACGTCTGCAATGCCAGGTTCATATTGGCCAACAGACAAAAAGCGCAGTGTTACGCGTCTTAAGGCTTCGTTTTTGCTAATTGATATTGATTCGTTTTCTGCCATCGTAATATACTCCTCAATATAAGCTTAGCATTGTTGTAGCGTGATAGTTAGAGAAAAAGAATGTCTATCTTGTACTTTAAATGGAATGCAAATTTGATAAGCCCCACGTGATTTTAAACAAGCCATATCATGGCTTTGTCCTTCGATGATTGTTGGAAGAGATATATATAATTTAAACATCGACTCAAGTTCTTTTTTAACATTACCAGCTATGATATTAATGATTTCGCCTACAGCGTCAAAAACAATGTTTGTTATATCATCTTGTGGTTGCTTAGTTAGTGATTCAGTAATTTTTAAAGCAAGCTCTTTTTTTAAGGAAAGAACAATTGCACCCTGTGCTTCTCCGGCCAGGCCGATAATGCCAGAGATATCCCAGTGAGGTTTTTCTTCGGTATCAATAAAGTAGGGAGTACAAGCAATGATTTCCAATCCAACAAAATCACGAAAAACTTTTTGACAAGTTGTAATAAAAGGTTGAATGTATTTTTCCACTTTTTTATCCTTTTGTGTTATTTCGAGTGTTGTTAAAAGTTTAGAGTCGCAACAGTTTTTGCAAATTTTTCAGAACAGATGGGCTTTACGAGGTATGCTGTTACTCCAGATTTTAAGGCTTCAATTACATTATAGTTTGCAGCTTCACTCGTCACCATAACTATTGGAAGATTATCAAATTTTTTAATTAATCTTGTTTTTTTTACAAAGTCTAATCCAGAAAGCTGAGGCATGTTCCAGTCTAAAAAAACTAAATCGATATCGCTATCTTCTAGAGCAAAAAAAGCTTCGCGACCGTTTTCAGCTTCAATGTATTGGCATGGGATGTTCAAGGCCGAAAAGGAATCTTTTAGCATGTTTCTCATAATTTGAGAATCATCTACAATTAAAATTTTTTTCATATTTATTTCCATTTTCCTAGGGTTGAATTAGTATGCTAGATTATATGCATGTGGACTCAAATAGTCAAGTAAATTTTGAAAAAAAAACCACTTTTTTCAAAGTGGTTTTTTATAGGAATACATAGATTAATTATTTTTTCTTTAGGTATTTAACACTGTCAAGAGCAACAGCTGCGATAATGATAAGACCTTTAAATACAAACTGAAGGTTTGTATCAATTCCAAGGAATGTTAAACAGTATGTAAGACCAGTGAAAATGATAACACCAAGTACCGCTCCTCCTATTTTGCCTATACCACCACTGAATGAAATCCCACCAACAACACAAGCTGCGATGGCATCTAATTCATACCCTTGGCCCGTACCAGCACTGGCATTTGCTCTAAACGCTTCGAAAAAAGCACCAAAGCCATAAAACACGCTTGCCATAATAAAGACACCCATGGTAACCTTTGTTACGCTTATTCCACTAACACTAGCTGCTTCAGCGTTTCCACCAACTGCATACATGTTTTTACCAAAGATTGTTTTGTTCCAAATAAACCAAGCTACAATTACGGCAATGGCAGCAGGAACAATTAGTTTTGGAAATGTTACAAGTTCTCCATTAATAACGCCCATCATCCATCGTCCACCTAGTAAATCTTTAATTTCTCCATCAATTGAGCCAACAGGAGTTCCTCTTGTTCCAAAAAACAAAAGACCATAAATAATTAGTTGTGTTGCTAAGGTTGAAATAAATGGGTGAATTTTAAGCTTAGCAGAAAAAACACCAGCAAAGGCACTAAACATTACACAAAGTGAAACAGAGAGGCTTAAGGCCATTAAAAGACGCCAAATCATTGGGATTGCTGAAAAATCCCAAGGTCCCATACCAAAAACAGTTACAATATTCATGCCGGGATGTAATATTAATCCTGTAACTACTGCACCGAGTGCAACCATTCGTCCTACACTTAAGTCCGTACCAGCTAATAAAATAAGGCCAGCTACACCAAGTGCAAAAAACATACGAGTAGATGATTGTTCTAAAATTGTAAAAATATTAGGAAGTGAAAGTAGGTTTCCTCTGCCTGAAATAGGAGCCACGATAATACAGACAATAAAGAAAATTATAATAGCGAGGTACAGTCCGTTTTCGAGTAAAAATTTTGACCCAGTAAAATTGTAAACATAATCTTTTGCATTAAGTACGACATCTTCACAAAAAGCTGCCTTTCCATTTCTTAAAGTTCTATTTAATTGAACGTGGTCAACAAAGGCTTGCTTTTTTTCGGCTTTACAAAGGGAAATTTTAGTAGAAAAGTGGTTTTTTGCATCAAAGAGTGCAGATTGTATTTCATATTTGTATGCAGAAATATCTTCTTTGAGGGCAGTTACATCTACTTTTGTTGGCTTTCCGATATACGCAGAACGGATTTTTTGAATACCTTCTGCTCCAGCTTTTTTAATATCAGCTATTTCTCTTTTGTATTCTACTTTTGTTTTTGCTATTTTTGCATTTTGCTCTGCAATGACATCTGCGTTATATTTTTTTGCAATTGCATTTGCATGTGAAACGGATTCTTTTTCAAGCCTTTTTTCTTCTGCCCTATTTTTTTTTGCTATAACTTTAGCAAGAGCAATATTATCTTTGTGCTCTGATACAACCCGTTGTTTTTGAACGGCATCGAGCATTTTGTTTTTTTTAGCTATAAACAGCTCTTGTTTTAGCTCTAAAACCCTATTTACACCATCTTTTCTAAGCTCAAAAAGTTTTTTTTGATAATCTTGTAATCTTTGATTGGTTTCTAGTGCATTAACAGTTTGGTTTTGATCTGACATTTTTACTCATCCTTTTTATAAGTATTTTGCTGATAATCTCAACAACTCTTCTTGGTTAGTTTCTTTTGTGTTTACAACACCAGCAATCTTGTGATTAGACATAACTGCAATTCTATTTGTTATACCTAATATTTCTGGCATTTCACTAGAAACTACGATAATAGTTTTTCCTTCTTTTGCCATTTTTATAATTAGCTGGTAAATCTCATATTTTGCACCGACGTCAATACCGCGTGTAGGTTCATCTAATAAAAATACTTGGGGCTGTCTTTCAAGCCATTTTCCAATTATTACTTTTTGTTGATTTCCTCCACTTAAAGAAGTAATGATATCTTCAACAGAAACACATTTTGTTCGCATTACCTTAGCTTCATGATTTGCAGCTTCCGACATTTTTCTTTCAGATAAAAGTCCAAAGGTTTTATAGCTCCCAAGATTTGTAATAGTTGTGTTAAATTTAATAGAAGCCTTACCAAACATCCCATTAAATTTTCTCTCCTCTGTAACTAACGCAAAGTTGTATGACATTGCTTCTTTACTGTTTTTAAAACGAAGCTTTTTCCCATCAAGCACTATCTCTCCCGACGCAATAGTCCTAATGCCAAACATTGCTTCTAAGAGTTCGCTTCTTCCTGCTCCAACTAAGCCATACAGACCAAATATCTCACCTTTTTTTACAGAAAAAGAAATTTCATTAAGAATTGGTTCAAATTTTGTCGTAATACTTTTAACTTCTAAGTAATCTTTGCCTGGAGTGTTGTTCACTTCTGGAAAGCGGTTGTCCAACGATCTACCAACCATGGCTGCAATAAGCTCATTCATATTTGTTTCTTTTGTTGGTTTCGCCATAATCATTTTTCCATCGCGTAAAACAACAACTTCATCACATATTTCAAAGATTTCATCCATTTTGTGAGATATATATATAAAAGAAACACCCTTGTTTCTTAGGTCGTTAACAATTGAAAAAAGTTTTTTTATTTCAACTTCTGTTAGAGAAGAAGTTGGCTCATCTAAAACAATTATTTTTGCATCATATGAAACTGCTTTTGCAATTTCAACCATTTGTCTTTGAGAAACAGACATTGTGCGCATAACTGTTTTCGGATTAACATTCATATTTAAAGAAGCAAATAGCTTTGTTGTTTCTGTAAACATTCTGTGTTCATCAATAACACCCCCTTTCGTAGGGTATCTTCCAAGAAAAATATTGTCTGTAACAGTTCTGTCTAAGCATTGATTAAGTTCTTGGTGAACCATTGCTACATGATTTTCCAAGGCCTCTTTAGGGCTCTTAAAATTAATGTTTTTTCCAAGAAAGGCGAATTGTCCTTCGTCTTTTGCATAAATTCCAAAAAGGCATTTCATCATTGTTGATTTGCCGGCTCCGTTTTCACCCATGAGCCCAACGACGCTACCTTTTTTTACAGATAAATTGATACCATCTAGAACTTTATTTTTTGCAAATGATTTTGAAAGATTTTTAATTTCTAATACTACATCATCCATCAGATTTCCTTTGTATAATCGAAAAACTGTGGCACCAAAGTACCACAGTTTTTCATCGTAATTCGAATTCAGGATTTACAGGACTATTAGTACTTTAATTTGTCTGTATAGTCTGGTCCTGAGTTTGTTCTTACCATGTTGATTGCATATGCATCATATGCATTAAGGTTTGTAAATCTGTCTAATACTACAGATTCGTTTTGTCCATCACCTTGAACGATTGTTAATTCAATGTTTAATAAAGGTGCGTAGTATTCCAAAGCTGGAACGTAGTTTGATGAAAGGAAGTTATCGCCTGCATTGTAAATAGTTAAAAGAACTTTTTTCATCGGAGCGTCTGATTGTTTAACACCAGAATCTCTTGTTCCTGCTGTGTAGTTTTGCCAGTTTTCTGAGTTTACACCAGCGTTTTCAGCTAATACAGCTTTTGTTTCTGGAATGTAGATTACAGGAGCTGTAATTTTGTTTCCATACATATCTGGTTCTGTGATACCTTTTGTATAAACATCTTCACCTGTTAAACCATCCATAAGATTTCGTAGAACTTGGAGTGTAGCTGTAGCTTGTGCATCAACGTTTTGTGAAACAGTTCCAGTTACGATTCCTGCTCCAATGTCTTCTGGTACACCAGGGTTTGCATCATAACCAAAAACAGGAACACCTGCAGGGTAGTTAGAAGCTTGTAGTGCACCTAATGCCATACCATCATTGTTAGAAATAACCACGTCAATTTGAGTTCCGTATTGTGTTGCCCAAAGACCCATAGCATCTGTAGCAGCGTTTGCGTTCCATGTTGAACCGTCTGTTCCAGTCATAGCTTTACCTTCAAGTTCAACAACTTTGTAAGTAGTTCCACCTACACTTACTGAACCTTCTTTTGCTACTCCAGGATCTGTTGATCCATCCCAAGTGCCAAGAGCTCGGCGAATACCTTCTGTACGAGCTTTTGAGTCGTTGTGTCCAACGTCACCAATGCAAAGAACATATCCGATAATTCCATCACCGTTTCTGTCTAGGCTTGCATCTGCAGATGCTAGGTAGTTAGTGATAAGTTCACCTTGTACTGCACCACCACCAGCTGCGTCAAAACCAACATAGTAAGTTTTGTCGTTCCAGTTCATTGAGTCCATGTCGATGGTCCCTGTTGTTGGATCTGAAGGTTGTCTGTTAAAGAAAACAAGTGGTTTGTCTTGGTTTAAAACAACTTCATCGCTTGTTTGTGAGCAACCAACAAGAGCTGCACTTACAACAAGTACTAATAACAAAAGAATGTTAAGAGTTTTTTTCATTTTTTCCTCCTGCGAAAAAATAAAAGCACGTTAGTGCTAAAGAGTTAATTGCGTGAATACACACGCCTAACAGTAATTATTGCATTGTTTTTTATGTCTGTCAAGGGAAAAGAGTGGTTTTGGAGAGTGTTTTTAGATAAAAAGATAGAGCGTATAACAGTGTTGTTTAAGTTTTTTAATATAGATAAAAAATCTAAACTGATAAGCTATAAGCGTTTTTCAATAATGAAGGTATTTCATATATAGTTTTTATTTTGGCAAAAGCGTTGCATTTTTCAATATCTTCTTTATTATATCGATCTAGGAGGTCTATTAAGATACCTTTTCCGCCAATATCAGAAAAACCTTTTATGTATTTAGGGTGATCATCAAAAAAAAGGGTTTCTTCAATAGAAAAGCCTTGTTTCTCTATTGCCATTAGGTAGGCCTCTTTATGAGGTTTTCCTAAAAAATTATTATCTTCTAGGTCGTATATGCCTTCAAATAAATCGTATACTTGTAAGTGATTAAGGATACAGTTGGCATGTATTGTAGGGGCGTTTGTTAAGACTGTTAAATGAAAGTGTTCCTTTAAACGTAGTAAAAAAGGACGTAAGTTTGGATCAAAGTCGACTTCTTCTTTTTCGCAAGAAGGGTGCAAAAATTCAAAATAAGATTTTGTGTCTTTAAGTCCATGTTCTGTTAAAAGCCATTCTAATGTTGTTCCATGGCGAGTAAGGCCTTCTTTTCTTTTTTCAATTGCATTTTCTATAGAAACGGAAAAAAAAGAAGAAACAAATGACAGTATTCTGTGTGTTAAGTTTTTATCTATTAAACTAGCTTCTGGATAAAGGGTGTTGTCCATGTCGAACAAAAGTTGTTTTATTTGCATAGAGACAGAATACATGAAAACTCTTTATTTTGCAACATACATAGTTGTGTTATATGGAAGATAATTTACTTAAAGGAAAAATTCATATTTAAAAAAACTTCTCTAGTGGTATTTGGCTGTAATGATAACAAGTTTTCTTTTTGTGTCCATTCAGCAGGAGCATTTATAAAATCTGGCAATGTAAGCCATGGTTCTATGCAAATAAACTGTAAGGTTGGGGTAGGGGCGCTCCATAATAAAACATACGGAAAGTTTTCTATGTTAATAACAATTTTGTTTTCTGTCCCCTTTTCTTGCAAGGAAATAGTTTTAGCTTTTAAATTCGTTAAACAAAGTGAATCGTTTACAAAAAAAGAATCCCTTAAAGTAATTGTGCTATTATACGACTCTGTTTTTTTATTTGGATGCCCACCTTCCATCAAGACAATTTGTGGTTCTTGTGGTGTGTCAAAAGAAAGCGTGTAATCAGACGCTTTCTTTTTGCTATCAAAGGGACAGATAAAACCAGGGTGGAAGCCAAGCCCAAAAGGCATGTCAGATGAGCCAGTGTTGGTTATTGCAATAGAGTGTCTAAGATTTTTTTCATTAAGTGTAAAAGTGTGATGGATAAAAAACGGGAACGGAAATTTATCCAGATTTATATGAGAAAAACTAAATTGAGCTTTGTTTTTTTCAAAACTTTCTATTAATGAGTGATTTTCTTCTTTAAGGAAGCCATGATTTGGAGCAAAAAATTTTTTCCCTTCATGCAGGAAGGTTTTGTTTAGAATTCGACCTGTCCAAGGAAATAAGAAAGGAGCTTGGCTGTCCCATATTTCGTCTTGTTTTTGCCAGAGAATCTCTTGATTAGATTTTGTTTTTATTGAGGTTATTTCAGCCCCAAGAGAATTAATTGCTACAGTTAAAAACTCATTTGAAATTATTTTTGTCATGAAAACAACCTTAGCGGAGTATTTTTGTTAGCACACCATCTTTTTTGCGCCAGTTTTTATTTACTTTAACTTGTAAGTCAAGGTCAATTCTATAGTCAAAAAGTTTTCTAAGTTCTTTAATGGATTCTACACGGATTGTTCTAATCATAGTTGCACCTTTTCCAATTACCATGCCTTTTTGACTTTCTCTTTCTACCACTAAAAAGGCACGCACCCAAAGCTCTTTGCCATTTTTTCTCCATTCCATGTCAGAAATATCTACATAAATAGAGTGGGGAATTTCATCCCTAAGGCGATTTATTGCTTGCTCTCTTACAATTTCTGCAATGCGAAAATCTACTTCTTGGTCGGTATAGTATTCTTCTGGGTATAAATTAGGTGCTTCAGGTGCAAGATCATATAAAGCTTTTAAAAGCTCGTTTATACCAGTGTCTTCTTTTGCAGAAATTTCTAATGCACGGCTTTCAGGGAAGTTTTCAAATGTTTTTTCAATGAATGTTCTACAAAGAGAGGCCTTTGAATGTTTGTCATCAATTTTATTTATGCCAATGACGGTTTTCTCTGTAAAGGGTAAAATTAATTCTGCGGTGAGTTTTTCTTCCTCACCAGCGGGTCTTGTTGAATCGAGCATGTACAAAATAAGGTCTGCGTCTGAGAGCTGGTCTTGTGTAATTGTTTTTAATTTTAAGTTAAGCTTTTTTTCTGAATTATGGTACCCAGGGGTATCAATAAACACAAGCTGCCCAAAGGATGTGTTTACAATGCCCTTAACGGCATTCCTTGTAGTTTGTGGAATTTCAGAAACAATAGAAATTTTTTCTCCACTTGCGGTGTTTAAAAAAGTTGACTTTCCTGCTGAAGGTCGGCCTATAATGGCAACAACTGCTGTTTTTGTACTCATAGTATATAGTATACAGTAAAAATGGGTAGTAGTCTATGAGTATAGGATTAAAATGCATTGACAGAAATAATGAATAAGGGCATAATATATATAGTATGAATTTTATTGTTCCAATAATAATTGCTGCTGCGGTTGTAATAGCGGCTTTTATAGTTTTTTTTACGACAGCCTCAAAAAACCCCAAGACACAGGGTGCTAAGAATAGAAAATCCAGGCAAGCTCTTATTAAAGAGGCACAAAAAAAATTAAAACAAGATCAACGTAATCCCCGTGGGTTATTGCCTCTTGCAGAATTATATTTTGAAGAAAATGAATGGGAAAAAGCTTTAGACTTATTTAATACTCTTATTGAAGTTGCTCCTCTGAATCCAGAGGTTGATATTACAAATGCTTCATATAAAGCTGGTGTATGTGCCTTAAAAACAAAAAGAGTCGAAGCAGCTTTTAAAAACTTACTAATAGCGCGAAGCAAGATGCCTGATAACTTTGAAATAAATTTTTATTTAGGTCAGGTATACCTGAGCGATAACCAGGCAGAAAAAGCGATTCCGTTTTTTAATAAAGCCCTCGCCCTTAACAGAGAAAATGCTCTTGTTCATGAGTATTTAGGACTTGCTCTTCATCAACAGCAAGCTTACAAACAAGCTTTTCCTCATTTAAAAGTTGCTTTTGAAACTAATCCAGAGAACAAAAAAGTTTTATTTTCCATGGCAGAATCTTTATATCATTGTGGCAGAATCGATAAATCTTTACCTGTTTTTTCACATTTGCGTGCTGATCCAGAATTTGGGGCGAAGGCCTGTTTATACGCAGGTGCTGCTCATGAAAAGCAAAAGCAGTATGAAAAAGCGGTAAAAGATTATGAAATTGGATTAAAACATACGGATGTTCCTTTAGATATACTTACTTCGATTAGATATAATTTAGCGCAAACCTATTTACAAACAAATAATATCTCTGAGGCCTTAAGTTTATTACAAATAGTAAATGCATCAAGCCCTGGATACAAAGATACAAACGCACTTATTTCGCGCTACCAAGAAATGAATCAAAATGCAAGCCTAAAAACATACTTGGTTTCAGGGAGTAGTGAATTTTTAGCGATGTGTAGAAAAATTGTTTCATCTTTTTATGCTAATTCTCAAGTTAAAATTATTGGTATGGATGCAAAGCCCGATGTAGTTGAAATACAAGCCGAAATTGAAACCGCAAAGTGGGAAGATTATGTGGTTTTTAGGTTCTACAGAAATACAGGTGTTACTGGGGAATTTGTTATTCGTGATTTTCATGGGAGAATTCGGGATTTAAAAGCTGGAAGGGGTATTTGTTTTACTGCAGGAAGCTTTACAAGTGATACCAAAAAATTTGTGGAGGGGCGCCCTATTGACTTGATTGACAAAGAGGCTTTGTTAAAGTTGTTCAATAAGGTTGCAGCGAGTTAAACTAATTATTACTATTAGGTTTTTTTATTACAACAAGATGGCGTTCATGATTTTCTAAAAAAGGTACTTGCAGGGGAATAACCTCATAGCTTTGCACCCATTGTTGGATAGAGGACATTTCTTCTGTTATTTTTTCTTTTTTCGCTTTATATGCGACAAGGCTCCCGTCTTCTTTTAATATTCGAAGAAGCACGCGAGTCATTTTTTTATCTAGCGGGCGAAAAGCTCTAAAAACACAAATATCAAATCTTTTTTGTGCTATTCTTTCTGCTTCTATTGTTTCAATGGAAACATTTTTTAACTGTAGATTTTCTTTGCATCGTGATAAAAAAGAGCAGCGTTTTGTCATTCTTTCGGCTAAAACAAAGTTGGTGTCGTCAAGAATAATAGAAAGAGGGATGCCAGGAATTCCTCCGCCAGAGCCTATATCTGCAATAGTAAAGTCACTTTTTTTAAGAGGTTCTTTTAAGAGCATTTTGGTTTTTATGCTTTGTATATGTGGAACAGCAACAAGACTGTCAAAGATATGCCTAACTATTATTTCTTCTATATCAACAATAGTGCTTAGACCAAATTCTTCACTTGATAACTCCAGTTCTTTTGCATACTGAAAAAGTTTTTCTGCTTTTGTGGTGTCATAAATTCCTATGCTTTCTAAGCCTTCTTTAAGTTTGTTTTTCATGTATTCCTTTTATTAGTTAAAGTCTATATCTAACAGGACTTCTAGTTGTTGTTTACTATTGTAAATGTTAATTGATACAAGGTTTCCTGTTCTTGTTGCACTAAAAGGTGAGTCTAGTGCAATTTGTTGTAAAACAGAGTTAGTATCTTTTCCTTGTGCGCTTAAGGCAACTTCAAATGTATCGGATTTTACTGATTTAAATAGCATATAGAATGTTTCTTGATAGACAGTATTTGCGACCGCATAGACTCTATCGCAGGTAAGTAAAAATGTTCCATCTTTTTCAGGTTTAGAAATATAAACTTTCTTTATCGAATTTAATATGTTTTGTGATTCATTGTTTTGACCGTATGAAGCTGAGAAACGCAAAATTGAAGATGAGTTTTGTATAGGGGTATTATTTTTAGAACTCGCAGTGGTTTGTGTTGTGTCTATCCTTGCTTCAAGTTCCTGAAGTTTTGTGAGCACTTCTTGCAGCAAGGCATTTGTTGAAACGGTATTAGCCCCTGTTGTGTTTGTGGTCTGGTTAGTGTCTAATAAAGAAGATAAGCCACTCAAAGAAGATATGCTTGCGAGAGGATTTTCCCCTATTGCGTTTGTATCATTTGAAAAAAGGGTTGATAGTGTTTCTATGGCCGTTGCACTTAGTTCTGATGTTAAACTGCTTGGAATCGTTGTGCCTTGCGGACTGCTTGTTGTCGTTGTGGTTCGTATTGTAGAATTCTCTGGGAGATTGCTTTCTTCTAAGTTTGGATTAATAGTCGATGTTGAGTTACTTGGCGAAGGGGTTGTTATTGTTGGTATCGCAGGAATCTGCGGAATTGAAGACTCGGAAAGAGTGGGTGTGGTAACAATAGGCGCATTTGGCATAGTTGGTGCTGCAACAGAGGGAACTGTTATTGTAGGGATTGTCGGAGGTTGAACACTTTGTGAAAATAAGAACAAGGGCAAAAAGAAAAAACTAATTAGGATAGGTTTGCTGTTTTTAGAAATTTGCAAGTTTTTCCTCCACCATTTCGAGTTTATTAGTTAACTGTACTATTGTTTTTTCTAGCCGTATTTTTTCTTTTTCGAGACTTTCTTTTGGGTCTACTTCTGGAGAAGGTTTTTTCATTGAAAAGCGAACGGTGTCTGGGCTTTTTCCTGATAGAAGTTCTTCCTGAGCTAAGGCACGCTTATCTGCAGAAGCCATTGAGGCAATTATTTTCATGTTTTCATACCCTATGGAAGGATTAATCTCTACTGCTCCTACTTTGCTTATGTTTTTGGCAGCCTGTCGTGGTATTTTTAAGCAGCGATCTATATAGTCCTCATAGCGTATATGCGCTTCAATACATAGTTGATGAGCTTTTGATAATAATTGTCCAAATTCTTGCATCAAAAGGCCATTTTTTTCAAGGTAATTTTTTCGAATATTTTCTGTGAGTTCTGCAAGTTCTGGACATTCTTCTAATCCCATTACATAATAACCTTTTTCTTCTGCTATGTTTAATAATTGGTGAAAAGTTGCCCAAAAATCTATTGTATGAGCCCTGCCTTTTAGATGCTCAAGTCCTGCAGATCTGTCTAGTATTTGTTCATTCATTATATGGTGAGCATATTCATGAATAGCAGTATAGATAAGTTGATTATCAGTGGTAAAATTTTTGTTATGTAAAAGAATTTCTTTGCTTTCAGGTTTGTATAATCCGTTTACACGCTTGCTTTCTTTTCCTGTAAATATGAGAGAAAACTCAAGGTTTGTATTTTTGATATCTAATAGTATTTCTTTAACTCTATCTTGGTTCATCTAGTTCTCCCATGGATTGTAATATAATGCTCAGAGCAACTGTTGTTGCGGTTTCTGTTCGAAGAACTCTTTTTCCCATTCCACAAAGGATAAATCCTTTTTTGTTAAAGAGAGCCCTTTCATTTTCACTCCAGCCACGTTCACTGCCAATTGCAGCATAAACAGTTTGAGCTGTATTTTTTTGAAGGTGTTTAAAAAGAGATGTTGTTGAATCTATGTTATCAAGGCAGACAGTAACATCATTGGTTTTTAAAGAAAGCGAATTTAGACAATCTTTTACTGATGCATGAATAAATAATTGTGGTATGTGTGTGCTTTTAGCTTGTATGCTACCTTCTTTTAGAGCATTGTATGCCGTTCCTCTTTCAACTAATTTTGAATTCATATATGATTTTTCTCCAAGGTCTGTTCCTACTAAGTGAATTTTTTGAACACCCAAGCTTGCAATATCTCTAAAAATCCTTTTTAACTGAATTGGTCGAACAAAGCCAATAATCATTTCTATAGGAAAAAGGGGTTTTCCATCCGAGGTTGGCTTAAAATCAAAAAAAATTCCTTGTTCTGTAATTTTTGTAATAAGTGCTTCTCCGGCTGAGCCGTTTTCTATTCCAGCTTCAAAGGTGCTTCCTTCTTGTTTTTTTAAGACAGAAAGAATATGAATTGAGCGCTCGTCATCAAGAGAAAAAAAGCAATTATCACGTTTTGAAAAAAGAACAATATTCATTTCTATAACTATACCGTTTTTCTTGAGAATTTGCAATAAAGGGGTGTGGGTACTTGTGACTTTCTTTAAAATCGCCGATAATATAGAAGCATTATGAAATATACCAAATATGGTTTCTTTGCCATACTTTTTTTTATTGTACTATCTTTTCCTCTTTATTCACAGGCAGCTCAAGAAGATGCTATTGCGCTTCGCCAAAAAGTTGTAACTGAAGCAAAAAAATATGTTGGGGTTCCTTATGCATGGGGAGGTACAACGACTTCGGGGATGGATTGTTCTGGGTTTATTTACACAACAGTTCGTAATTCTGTTGGCATTCAGCTTCCTAGGACGGTTGAGGCTATGTATGGTTTTATGCGTATTGTTCCTAATGAAAAAAAGGAAGTCGGAGATGTTCTTTTTTTTGTAACGGTTGGAAATAGCGTTTCGCATGCAGGTATTTATATTGGAAATGAACAATTTATTCATTCAGCGAGTGACGGGCCTAATACAGGGGTTATTGTTTCTTCTTTAAAACAAACAACATGGAAAAATTCATATGCTGGTGTTGGCCAGTTTTTGCCTGCCTCTCTTCCTGTTGAAGATGTACCTCCTGTAGAAAAAGTGGAGCCTACCATGCCGGATGGTTCTACGGTGCCACAACATGATTTACAAGATTTTCTCGATGACACAACTATTGATTTTAGTGCAACCATGTTATGGAATTTCTATAGCACCGATAGTTTTTTGTTCAATATAAGGGGCGCTTCATTGCAAGCGCATATAAAATATACTGGATGGGTTACTCAGCCAGGTATTGGGCTTGAACTTCGATTTGAGCCTAGGATGGGGATTGTTCAAGTGCCGATTCACTTTACCGTTTCGGTTCCGTATGGGTTTCGCCTCTATGCAGGGCCTGTGTTAACATTTGGCAACCCTAAATTAATTGGAAACTCGCAGCGAATAAGTTCATCCGTTTTTCCTGGAATACTTGGTTTTTCGTGGCAGAGTCCAAGTGCAACGATTGATAAAGTGGGACTGTCTTTTGTACAAGATGTTGCATGGACCGTTTTTAATAAAACTGATAATTCTGCCCTGCCGATAGGACACTCTATTGTTGCTGGGCTTGTTTTTTCTACCGGGGTTCGTTTAACCTTTGGTGGGTCAAGTTTTTTTTAGTTAGTAATATGTACTAGTGGAGAATAAGGATTGGTATGAAAAAAAATAATGTTTTGAAAAATAGTTTTATTCTTTTATTTGCAGGGATTGTTTTTCTTTCTTGCACAACAAATGCAACTGTGTCGATAAACGAAAGCTCAGCAGCAGATTTTTCGTACAAAACAACCGCGAGTAAAAATGTTGAAAGTTTGATTCGCTCTTTTGCTGGTGCGGGGCAATCTGTGAGTGTTTTTGATAAAAGTGTTATCGAAAAAAGTTTTGAGATGTCAGAAATCGATTTAGTAAGTGTTTCATCCGTAGGAACGGCTGATATTATGCTTTCTGGAAAAATAAAAGATATAAATGAAATTGTTCCAACTGGAGACCAGTTAATTGCTTTTGAAAACACTTCTGCTGGTGGAAAGATGGATTTGCATATTAATAACGAAACATTAGATGCCCTTCTTTCTTTAATGGGAAGTGAAAACCTTGTTTATCTTGAGTTGCTTATGGCGCCTGTTTTTACAGGAGAAAAAATGAGCGAAGAAGAGTATCTTTCTTTTATGAGCTCTATTTATGGCCCTGCAATACTAGAAGACTTAACCGATAGTATCATTTCTTTTGATATGGAGGTTCCAAAAAGTATTAAAAATGCACAGCTTTATCCAGAAACAATTGGTGAAATTAAATATTCTGAAAACACCGCAAGAGTAGATATTTCTCTTTTAAGCTTTTTGGTTAATACTTCAGAAATAAATCTTAATCTTGAGTGGTAAGAGACAGTTAATCATTATAGCCAATTTATAACCTTGACTAAATAAGATAAGATAGCTATACTATAGAAAAGATAAAAAAATATACATTAAAGGAGAGTTATATGGCACAGATGACGGATGCTGGCTTTTCAAAAGAGCTTGAGGCTTTTATTGACGAATGGAACGAAAAGCCAGGCAATCTAATCATGGTTCTTCATAGAGTTCAGGAAGAACAAGGTTATATTTCTAAAGAAGCAGCTCAGGCAGTTGCAGACAGAACAGGAAGTCACTTGGCGAGAGTGTATGGTGTTATGTCTTTCTATCATTTCTTTAAAACAAAAAAACCCGGTAAAAACAGAATTAGTGTTTGCTTAGGAACAGCTTGTTATCTAAAAGGTGGGCAAGACCTTATTGATGAAGCGAGAGATCTTCTTGGACTTGATCCTGAAGATGCAGCAACTGCAGATGGATTGTTTTCTGTTGAACCAGTACGATGCATTGGCTGCTGCGGGCTTGCTCCTGTGTTAACAGTAAATGGAGATGTATATGGGAAGCTTGTTAAAGGGCAAATGTCAGAAGTTCTAGATAAATATAAAACTGCATAACATGCATTACACCCTCTGTGATCTAATCGCCGACCTAACACAAAACTCTACAGAAGCACATTCTTCACTAATAGAAGTCGACTTTTTTGAAACAGAGAAAAATCTTAGTATTGTTATAAAAGATAATGGAATAGGCATGAGTGCTGAAACATTAAAACGGGTAAAAGATCCTTTTTATACCGATGGAATTAAGCACCCAAACCGAAAAGTTGGATTGGGGATTCCTTTTTTAATGCAAACAGCAATGAGTACAAACGGTGAGTGGGATATTATATCTAAAGAAAGCGTAGGGACAAAAGTTTCAATGCTCTTTGATTTAGGTAACATTGATACACCTCCCATTGGAAATGTACAAGGGTTATTTAGACAGATTTTAACGCTACCAGGTGATTATGAGTTAATAATTACTAGAAAAAAAGAAACGGCAACAAATAACCTGGAATATTGTTTAAGAAAAACTGAATTATTGGACGCACTTGGCGGATTAGAATCAGTTGGAGAATTGGCTTTGTTAGGAGATTATATTCAAAGTCAAGAAGAAGATTAAGACGAAAGACGGTACAATAATTAATCTAAGGAGAAGATTATGGCAAAAATGTCTCTTGAAGAATTAAGAAAACTTCGTGGAGAAAAACAAATCGAAATTAACCGACGAGATACAGATGGAAAGACGGTCCAGATTATTGTCGGTATGGGTACATGTGGTATTGCAGCAGGGGCAAAAGAAACACTGGAAGCATTTATAAGTGAACTACAAAAAAAAGGTTTAAACGATAATGCAAATATTCGTCAAACTGGTTGTATGGGTGCTTGTGCAAAAGAGCCAACAGTTGAAGTTATCGTTCCTGATATGCCGGCTGTAATTTATGGCGATGTAACTGCAGATGTTGTTGGGCGGATTGTTGAACAACATATAATCAATAAAAGTATGTTAGATAAACATATCATTGACCGACCGTCAATTGATATTGTAAAAAACTAGGAGATTCACATGGCTTACACACACTATATTTTAGTTTGTGGTGGAACCGCATGCGAATCCACCAGTGCAGACGCAATTTATAATAATTTACACGCTGAAGCAAAAAATTTCGGCGTAGAAAACAAGGTGCAAATAGTAAAAACTGGTTGTTTTGGTTTTTGTGAAAAAGGACCTATAGTTAAAGTTTTACCAGAAGATTCTTTTTATGTGGAGGTAAAACCCGAAGATGCAAAAGATATTATTGCAGAGCAAATAGTAAAAGGGCGCGAAGTAGAACGTCTTTTGTATAGTAAAGAGAAAAAATCTGGCGGCGAATCTCACGAGATAGAGTTTTATCAAAAGCAATTACGAATTGTGTTAAGAAACTGTGGTTTAATCAACCCAGAGGATATTACAGAGTATATTGCTCGTGATGGGTACTTAGCACTTGAAAAAGCTCTTTTTGATATGAGTCAAGAAGAAATAATACAAGAAGTTCTTAAATCAGGATTAAAGGGTCGCGGTGGCGGTGGTTTTCCTACCGGCTTTAAATGGGATGCATGTTTTAAAGCACCCGGAGATGAAAAATACGTAGTTTGTAATGCAGATGAGGGTGACCCAGGTGCCTATATGGACCGATCAACAATTGAAGGTGATCCGCATTCAGTTATTGAAGCTATGACTATTTGTGGTAAAGCAATAGGGGCAAACAAAGGCTTTGTATATATACGAGCAGAATACCCTTTAGCTATTGATCGACTAAAGATTGCCATGGAGCAAGCTCAGGAAAATGGACTTTTAGGCCAAAATATTCTTGGTTCAGGTTTTGATTTTGATATTGAAATCAGACTTGGTGCTGGGGCTTTTGTTTGCGGTGAAGAGACGGCTCTTTTACGGTCAATCGAAGGTCTTCGTGGTATGCCAACGCCTAAGCCTCCGTTTCCGGCTCAATCTGGATTGTGGGGAAAACCAACAATTATTAACAATGTTGAAACATGGGCAAATATACCTGTAATTATTACGAAAGGTGCAGATTGGTTTAGTTCTATTGGAACAGAAGATTCAAAAGGCACAAAAGTTTTTGCCCTTACTGGAAAAATTGAAAACTCTGGTCTTGTTGAAGTTCCGATGGGAACTACTTTGAGAGAAATTATTTTCGAAATTGGTGGTGGCATCAAGGATGGTAAAAAATTTAAGGGAGTTCAAACAGGCGGCCCTTCTGGTGGTATTATCACTGAAGAACATTTGGATACACCTATTGATTTTGGAGCTTTGGTAAAACTTGGGTCTATGATGGGCTCAGGTGGTATGATTGTTATGGACGAGGACGACTGTGTAGTTGACGTTGCTAAATTTTATATGGAATTCTGTGTTGATGAATCATGTGGAAAATGTTCACCGTGTCGTATTGGTACAAGGCAGTTATATGGCATTCTTGATAAGATTTCAAAAGGGCAAGGAGAGCTAGACGATATTGAAAGACTTGAAGATATAGCCCTTGCAATGAGAAAGTCTTCACTTTGTGCTCTTGGTCAGTCTGCTCCAAACCCAACAATTTCAACACTAAAAAAGTTTAGAAATGAATACCTTTCACACATTACTGATAAAAAATGTGATGCAGGAAAATGTAAAAATCTTACATCGTTCGTTATTAATGAAAAATGTATTGGTTGTACAGCCTGTGCAAGAAAATGCCCTGTTAATTGTATTGCTGGCGAAAGAAAAGAGCGCCATGTTATTGACCAAGCAAAATGTATTAAATGTGGTGAATGCGAAAGAACCTGTAAATTTAATGCAATTGATAAAGGCTAATAGGAGAAGACGTTATGGTAAACTTAAAAATAAACGGCAAAGAAGTTCAAGTGCCTAAAGGTTCTTCAATTTTAGATGCTGCAAAAAAATTAAATGTCCAAATACCAACACTATGTCACAACCCGGATCTTCCAGCATGGGCATCATGTGGTATTTGTGTTGTTCGTGCAGCTGGTACTGCCCGTATGATGAGAGCGTGTTGTACGGAGGTAACAGAGGGAATGGATTTAATAACACATGACCCTGAAATTGTGCAATCAAGAAGAACAGTTCTTGAGCTTATACTTTCAAATCATCCAGATGATTGTCTGAAGTGTGTTAGAAGCGGAAAATGTGAATTGCAAGACCTTGCTGCTGACTTTGGTCTTAGGGAAGTACGATTTGAAAAAATCTTAAAAGATCAACCTATAGATGATTCTAATGATGCTATTGTATTGGATAGAAATAAATGTATTAACTGTGGTCGTTGTGTAGAATCTT
The DNA here is from genome assembly GCA_964370315.1 of uncultured Treponemataceae bacterium. GTDB lineage: Bacteria > Spirochaetota > Spirochaetia > Treponematales > Treponemataceae > CAYJFX01. The sequence continues at coordinate 58,728 of CAYJIS010000002.1, read as the reverse complement.
GTCAAAAATTACAAAACGTTTGGGCTCTTGAATATACCGGACGTGGAAACAAGACGATGATTGGGCCTGTTTCCGGAGTAAACCTTGCAAACAGTCCATGTATTCGTTGTGGACAATGTGCTGTACACTGTCCAACAGGAGCAATTGCTTCAACTCATTCAAATAGAAAAATTTGGGATAGACTTGGTGATGAAAAATTCACTTGTGTAGTTCAAATGGCTCCTTCTGTTCGTGTTGCAATCGGAGAAGAATTTGGTCTTGCACCAGGTGAAATTTCTACAAAGAAAATTTATACAGCTCTACGAAGAATAGGGTTTAATTATGTTTTTGATACAAATTATTCTGCAGACCTTACTATTATGGAAGAAGCAACAGAGTTTGTAGAGCGATTAACAACTGGAGGTGTTTTACCTCTGTTTACAAGTTGTTGTCCGGGATGGGTAGACTATTGTGAAAAAAATTATCATGATATGCTTCCTAACCTTTCAAGTGCAAAGAGTCCACAACAAATAATGGGTGCAACTATTAAGAACTACTGGGCAGAGCAAGTAGGGTTAAAACCGGAAGAAATTTTCAGTTTATCTATTATGCCTTGTACGGCAAAAAAATATGAAGCTCATAGAAATGAAACAATGAATTCAACTGGGACTCCAGATGTTGATGAAGTAATTACTACAAGAGAGTTTGCTCGTCTTATTCGTCAAGCAGGAATCGATTTTACTGATCTTGAAGATTCAGAGCCAGATAATCCACTTGGCCCATACTCAGGTGCAGGTACCATTTTTGGAGCAACTGGTGGGGTTATGGAAGCAGCGATTAGGTCTGCATACAATTTTGTTACAAAAGATGAACTTGCAGATCTTGATTATCATCCAGTGCGAGGTCTTGATGGTGTAAAAGGGGCTGAAGTACAAGTTGGTGATGTAAAGGTAAAAGTTGCTGTAATCCACCAGCTAGGTAATGTTGACAAAGTTGTAAAGCAAATTAGACAAGAGATAGCAGAAGGAAAAGAGCCTTCATATCACTTTATCGAAGTGATGGCTTGCCGTGGTGGATGTGTTGCTGGTGGTGGACAACCATATGGGGCAACTGATGAAATCCGAAAAATGCGAGCAGGTGGTCTTTATAAGGACGATAAATTAAGTGAAATTCGCGTTTCACATAAGAATCCACTTGTCTTAAAAGCTTATAAGGATTATTTTGGAGAACCAAATAAAGGAAAAGCGCATCATCTCTTTCACACAACCTATACAAAGCGCGATTTGTATAACTAAGAGGTTGTTATTCTAATGAAAAGGGCGATGTGTAGTAAAACACATCGCCCTTTTTATATTAAGGATTTAACGTTGTGAGAAAACACAACCGCAATATTTTTGTCTGTACAATTCAAACTCGGCTGATAATTCAAGGCTTCTTTTGTATCCATTTCTTTTTTTAAAATCTGCATACAAAAAAGAACAATTAAATTCATTTTCTAATTTTTTACCGATTGTGTTTATTGCTTCTGCATCTTTGTGTGGGCTAATAGAAAGAACTGTAGTAAAATAATCGAAACCATTTTCATTAGCATACTGAGCTGTTTTTCTTAGGCGGAATGAGTAACAAGAAAGGCAGCGTTCTCCTCTTTCTCTTTCTGTTTTTCTTTCTGGCTTTTTTTCTGTCTCAACAGCGTTAAAATAGTCTTCAGGGTTGTAATCTGTAACAATATATTTGAGTTTTTCAAGTGAAATAGTTGTGCTTTTTTCAACTATTGCATCTAAAAAGTCTTTTAGCTCATTTAAGCGCCTGGTGTATTCAGTTTCAGGATGTATGTTCGGGTTGTAATAGTATACCGTAATATCGAAATAGCCTCTAAGGCGTTCTAATACAGCTGAAGAACATGGAGCGCAACAGACATGCAAGAGTAACCTTGGTTGCTTTTCTTTGTATAGAGGGTTTTTTATTATTGATTCTATTTCTTCATGAAATAAAAGATCATAGTTATTATTCGCCAATTATTTTCACCAATACTCTTTTTTTGCGACCACCATCAAATTATTAATCTAGTTTGTATAGAGATGGAGCGTTGTTTCCAAGTCTAAAACGGTGGTCTACTGAACCAGCGTTATAATTGGATATAGATTCATTCATTACACCAATTTTATTATTAATAGAGCCAACTGATGGTAGGGCACCTTCTTCATTTGATGTCGGATCTGCAAAATAAGTGTTTTCAAGTCTCCCAGAATTAAGACCAACAATTTGTCTGCTATTTCCGCTGTTTAGAAGGCCTGCATTGTACGTTGAAATTAAAGTTCCTGTGTTTTCACCTACTAGAGAGCCACCCTCTTTTGCCTTTACTGCTTCATAAATAAAACCTATATTATAAGCAGCAATAATAGTACCACTGTTGCTTCCTACAAGACCTGCTATATAGCTTGTTCTAATATCTCCTTCAGATCCACCAAGAGCTTCTACTTTTCCTGCATTAAAAGAACCTTGAATTCTACCGAGGTTTTCTCCTGCTAATCCAGCAGCAGCTCCAGGTTCACTGTTTTTTGGAGGGTTTAAGCCTGTGCTTCGCACTGTTCCAATATTATAAGAACCTTCGATTATACTGTCTCGCCAATTTGCCCCAGCAATACCCCCGATGGATTTATTGTCACCGATAACGAGTCCTTCATTTACACATGAAACAATTTTGGTTGCAGCCCAATCGTCTTTTTCTCCTATATGACCTGTGATGCCGCCTACATATCTTGCAGAACCCTGTACTAAACCTTCGTTGCTACAGTTAATTATTTGGTCACTTTCTGATTTTCCAGTAATCCCACCTACATTACCGCCGACTGCTGTAACTTCTCCAATGTTTTTGCAATTTTGTATTACTGTTGCATACACGCTATTGCCAACTATGCCTCCTACATAAGAGCTATCAAACGTTAAGTTACCCTGCACAATTCCTGCATGAATTGTGTTTGTAATTCGAGTTTTCCATACATTATCGTTGCTGTGATTGCCTTTTTCTCCAGCGATTCCGCCAACCTCAGAAAAGCCTTCTACATAAGCGTAATTAAAGCAATTATCGATTATTCCATCACTGCTACCAACAAAGCCACCAACCTGGTTATTACCAATTATGTATGAAAAGACTACTTTTGTATTTGTTATTTTTACATCATACTCTATTCTTGAGGCAATGGCTCCTACTCGGTCATGTGCATTAATATAAGCATCTTCAATTGTGAGATTTTTAATTTCTGTATTAATTCCACCACCTTTGTCAATTGTATTGAATAAGCCTATGTTGCTTGTGTTTTCATCCTTTCCATCTAAAAAATACAAACCAAAAATGGTGTAATCATTTCCATTAAATATACCACTAAATGTACTTATTGGCACCCAGTTTGTTTTAGGTAGTGTTATATTATTCATTAATAGAACACTAGCACTTCGAGCACCATTTCTATTTGCATTTGCATCATCTCGAAAGTCCATGAGGTCTTGGGCTGAATAGATGTGTATATCATAATCGTTTGGATTTGCTCCTGTTGTTTTCTCAAATAATGAAGGACAACTACTTAAAAGGAGACATAAAAGGGGTATTAGACATAATTTTTTCATATTTTCTCTTTTTTAATCTGCGTAAAACACAGCGCTTTTGATAATTGCGTAATTTTTATTTAAAGGAACAGGAACCTCTATGGTATCGACATCCCCTTCCCATTTATATACTTTAACGGCAAATGGGTTTAAGTGATTTTTTACTTGGCGAATTCCACCTTCTATTTCTCCCGTGCCACCAGCATCAGCAGGAATAGCCACAACCGTTACAAGCTCATCATCTACAAAATTACCATCTCTATCTGTTTTTCTAAAAGGTGTTGTAAACCTATACTTAGCTGGAATATTTGCATCATACGCTTTTAATCCATGGATGGCAACGGCTATTGCAAAATCAAAATATAATTCATCAAAATAAATTCCAGTTGCAGCACTTAAAGGATGCACCCCATCACTACGTGGTTTTGTATCAGCCTCGCTACCCAGAGGAGGGCCTGGTTCATAAAGCTCATCAATTATACCTATCCCAAACCTGTCTATGAGGTATTGGACAAATAAATAACTTAAACTATAGCTGTTTCTCACATCACTCGGAACACTTCCACCAAAGCTCAGTAAGCCTTTTGTTCCCAAGCTCCCAAATAAGAGTCTTACATCATTTTCTTTATCAAAAGAGGTAATATCTCTTGCATACTCCGATAATCCTTCTTCGAGCCATATAGCACCAGATGAAAGCTCCATGGCACCTCTTGCTTGTCTAAAAATCATATGCTGCATTTCATGAAAAACTGTTGCAACAGAAAGTCCAACTAAGTCATCATAATCAGATCCTACGACCCCATTACCATATAATAGCTCGTTAATGTTTACACTAACACCGCCATTTTCAATTGTTCCACTAATACCTGAAGGGTAGAGTACAATCATTACTTTTACTCTTGATGTGGGACTTCGAAAATCTGTTATCATTTTATTGTAATGTGACTCAAATCTATTTGCGTATTCTGTTTTATATTTTTCAAAGGACGATTTATAAGCAGTCTCTATAAAAAAATCAGCGTGGGCCGTTGAAGCTACACATTCGATAGTGATATTTCTAATATCACTGCCACCCTGACCACCAGTTGTGATGCTTTGTTGTTCTCCTATAAAAGCGCGGCTGTTAACGAGGTTATAATTGCTGCTAGATTGCTCACTTTGAAAGTATATATTTTCTCCAGTACTTTCTGGGTGGGTGTAAGGATGAGTATATAAGTCATTATCAAACGCAATAGTTTGCAGGGAGCTTTCTAACTCTGAGTTGTGGGATGATAACGATTGAGCATTGGTAGGAGGAGTACCTGTTGTTTTTAATTGCATGCCAAAGTTAGAATATGCGCTAGTAAGGTTTGGGGTATACGTATCATTTGGAGCTACATAAACATGTACGGAGTATAAGCTTTTGCCTTGTGGTCGTTCTTCTTTAGGGGGTAACATTAAGCTTCCGTCTTCGTATACAAGAATAACTCCATTCGGATTTGCATCTTCTGGAGGAGGTGCAAATTCTTTTGGAACTTCCGGTCGTTGTAAGCCTACATATCTATTTTCGGTAGTGTTAAACAGTTTACAGGAAGACAATAATATCACAGATAAAATAATAAAAATAATTTTTTTCATAATATAAACTCTTGCTTTTTGTATTAATTTTTTTTAGTTTAAAGTCTTTTAAAGAGAGTGTCAAGGTTTTTTTTGTTATTTACAGTATAATTGAAGATTCTTAATAGTAACTGTAGATAACGACACTTGTTGAAGTTTTGTTTTTATATTATACTATATAAAACATCAATGTAGGTAGGTGCAATGAAAGGAAAATACCTATTCACCTCAGAATCTGTGGGTGAAGGCCATCCTGATAAACTATGTGATCAAATATCTGATGCCGTATTAGATGCTTGCTTAAAAGTAGATCCAGAAAGCCATGTAGCGTGCGAAACATTTGCTTCAACAGCCCTTATTTTAGTAGGCGGTGAAATTACAACGACTGCATTTGTAGATATTCCAGAAGTTGCAAGAAATATAGCAGGAGAAATTGGCTATACAAATGCTGAGTATGGGCTTGATTGTAACTCAATGGCAGTATTAAACGTTATTCACTCACAGTCACCAGACATTAACCAGGGTGTCGTAGGGCTTGGCTTGGATGAGTATAAGGGGCAACAAGGGGCTGGGGATCAGGGAATGATGTTTGGCTTCGCGTGTAATGAAACACCAGAATTGATGCCAGCGCCAATTACATTTTCACATGATATTCTTCGTTTGGCAACAGAACTAAGAAAAAACAAAACAATACCATGGCTTAGACCAGATGCAAAAAGCCAAGTAACTATAGAATATGAAGGACATAAGCCATTACGAGTTGACTCTGTAGTTGTCTCTCACCAGCATGATCCTGATATAGAACATGATGCAATTAAAGAATGTGTTATTGAAGAAATAATAAAACCTGTTTTAAACACTAGTGGTTTACTGGATGTCCATACAAAATTTTTTATAAATCCTACAGGGCGTTTTGTAACGGGAGGACCTTACGGAGATACGGGTCTCACGGGGCGAAAAATTATTGTTGATACGTATGGAGGAATGGGTCGGCATGGGGGTGGTGCTTTTAGTGGTAAAGATCCTTCAAAGGTTGACCGTTCGGCTGCTTATATGGCTCGATACATAGCAAAAAACATAGTTGGTGCAAAACTAGCGGATAGATGTGAAGTCCAGCTTGCGTATGCCATAGGAGTTCCTTTTCCTGTTTCAATAATGGTTGATACCTTTGGGACAGGAAGGGTGGAGGAAGTTGCATTATCTAAAGCAATTTATGATGTTTTTGATTGTACTCCTAGAGGAATTATTGATACACTTGATCTAAAGAAGCCTGTATATCAAGCAACTTCCGTGTATGGACATTTTGGACGAAGTGAATTTTCATGGGAAAAACTTGACAAAACAGAGGCCTTATTAAAAGCAATAAAATAGGGGTTGGTATGGCTAAACGGTATTCTTCTATGCTAATGTTAGCAGAAGATGAAATTATAGAAGTTTTTACTCGTTTTAAAAAGCAAAATCCTGAGCCAAAATCTGACTTAGTTTTTCATAGTCCGTATACCTGTTTGGTATCGGTTGTCTTATCAGCACAAACCACTGATAAGGGTGTTAATAAGGCGACAGAGCCTCTGTATAAAATCGCAGATACCCCAGAGTTAATGGTTTCATTAGGTGAAGAAAGGTTAGTTGAATATATTCGTACGATAGGGCTGTATAGAAATAAGGCAAGAAATGTAATTAAGTTGAGCCAAATGCTCATTGATAACTTTCAAAGTAACGTTCCACAAAAAAGAGAGGATTTAGAGAGTCTTCCTGGTGTTGGAAGAAAAACTGCAAATGTTGTGTTGAATGTGGTTTATGGAGAACCCACAATGCCTGTAGATACTCATCTTTTAAGAATATCACCAAGAATAGGCTTGTCGACGGGGATAACTCCTGAGCAGGTTGAAAAAGATCTTTTAGAGTGCATTCCTGAGAGATTTTTAGATCACGCACACCATTGGCTTATTTTACAAGGGCGTTATACTTGTGTGGCGAGAAACCCTAAATGTGACGAGTGCATTATCGAAGATATTTGCAAAAAAAATGGTGTGTAAATTTTGAAAAGGAGATAGCTATGAATGAAGTAACAGAAGACGTAATTGGAGCTGCTGAGAATGCCATAAACTCTGTGTTTGATGTATCAAAAAACCTAGAAGGATTAAAAAGTGTTTTTACACTTGACTTTCTTTTTAAGGCAATAAGTTTTGTTGCTGCAATTGTTTTATTATATATTACTTACAGAGTATTGTTAAAATTATATAGAAAAGTAGCTAAAGAAAAGCTTAAGCCTCAAGCGGCCTTGCTTGTAGAAAAGGGTATTAAATACACTTTTTATGTATTAATAGCCTTATATATTTTGGATGTATTTGGAGTAAATTTAAATGCCTTGCTTGGTGCAGCAGGTATTGTGGGTGTTGCAGTTGGTTTTGCCGCACAAACATCATTTAGTAATATAATAAGTGGATTTTTTGTTTTAAGTGAAAATACAATAAAAATAGGTGACTTTGTAACTATTCAGGATGTAATTGGAACGGTACACTCAATTGACTTGCTTTCTGTAAAAATATTAACGAGGGATAACCAATTAATTCGTGTTCCAAATGAAACAATAATAAAAGCAAATCTAAAAAATACAACGTATTATCCAATTCGACGGGTAACAGTACGTGTCTCGGTTGCGTATGAAACTGACTTAGAAAAAGCGTATAATACATTATTAAAAGTTCCAGGCATGTGTCCGTTAACAATCGCTGATCCCGAGCCGGTTGCTTATTTTGATGGATTTGGAGCATCAGGGATTGATATTGTATTAGGTGTTTGGATAAATAAAGATGACTATATTGATGCGCGAAATCAGGTATATATAGCAATAAAAAAAGTATTTGATGAAGAGAAAATTGAAATTCCGTTTAATCAAATTGTAATTCATGATGGAGATAAATAACGAGCATGAAAATAAAAGAAAAATTTACAGTGGTTTTTGAAGATTCAGATATTATTGTGTTTAATAAAGCTTCAGGAATTCTAACTGCAGCAGACCGTTATGATAATGATGCGCCCAGACTAGATGTTTTGGCAGAGGAAAAACACGGAAAACTACTGGCAGTACATAGGATAGATAAAGATACTTCGGGGCTAATTGTGTACGCAAAGACAAAGGAATCTCATCGTTCTTTAAGCATGGCTTTTGAAAAAAAAGATGTAAAAAAAGTATATCATGCACTTGTGTATGGGAGACCTCTTTGGGAAGAATATTTATGTGATGCAGCTCTTATGATTGATGGGGATGCAAAACATAGGAGTGTTGTAAATAAGAGGCAGGGGAAGCCTTCAAAGACAGAATTAAAGTTTCTTGGTTCTTGCAATGCTTTTTCTTGGATTGAGGCTCGACCAATAACAGGTAGAACACATCAAATTAGGGCTCATTTATTGCATGAAGGATTTCAAATTGTATGCGATCCTCTCTATGGAGGAAATCAAAAAGCAATTAAACTTTCAGATATTAAACGGTCATGGAAAGGGGATGTTTTTACAGAAAGACCTCTCTTGAACAGGCTTGCCCTCCATGCTTATAGTCTAGAGTTTGAGCATCCTTCAACGGGCAAGAAAATGAGTTTTATTGCACCGTATTCAAAGGATATGGATTCTTTGAGAAAGCAATTGGCAAAGTTGTATGGGGTAGACCCTTTGCAATGTGAGGAATAAAAAAGAGTTATCACATAAGTGATAACTCTTGCTCTTACAATTCGTGTATTATTGTAATCCTATTTCCATCTTACATCATCCAAACTGCTTCGCGAATTACTTCACTTACGGTAGGATGGGGAAAAATCATTTCTTTTATTTCTTGAATAGTACTTCCTTTTTCAAGTAGTAGCGCAGCGCCCCAAATAATTTCAGATGCATATGGACCTAATAAATGAATACCAATTATTTTCCCATCGGCTTTCGAAGCAATAACCTTTACTGTCCCAGGGGCGCGCAATCCGTTTTCTGCAACGAATCGACCAGACATAACCATTGGCACTGAGGCTACTTGTATCTCTATTCCTTGAGAAGAAGCCTCTTGTTCAGTTATCCCGCATCCTGCAACCTCTGGATTTGAATACACAACCCAAGGAATGGCATTGTATCGCATCATGTTATTGCTTTCTTCTTTTCTCTCTAAGAAAGCACAAATATCACTTACTGCAACTTCTGCCATTCTATATGCGCTATGTGCAAGCATATTCTTAGCGTTTACATCCCCTGCCGCCCATATGCCAGGGATGTTGGTTTTCATTTTTTCATCGACCGTAATGGCACCATTAGTAATGTTAATAGTCATATTTTCTGCAAGTAGAGATGACATTTCTGGTTTTCTACCTGCCGCCATTAAAATAATACTTGCTTGCACAGAGTCGGTGCTTCCATCTTTTGTTTTAAAGAAAACAGTATTTTGTTCTATTTTTTCTACAGAGCAGCTCAGATTAAAAGTAATATCCGAAAGAGATTTTCTTAGTATGGGGGCATGATCTTTATCCATAACAGGAATTATTTCATCCATCATTTCTATAACCGAAACCTTACTACCTAGGGTTGAAAAAAGACTTGCAAATTCTATTCCAATTACGCCTCCGCCAATAATACAAATACTGTCTGGTACATTGTCGATATTTAAAAGGTCTGTAGAATTGAGGACAAAAGAGTTATTAAGAGCTCCTTCAATTGGGGGCATTGCAGACTCAGATCCTGTTGCAATAAGGATAGCCTTTGTTTCAAAGCTTTGCTCTGTTTCCAAAATTTTTACTTCATTTGCATTAATGATTTGCCCTGTTCCCTTTACTACCTCAACACCCTGTTTTTTTAGCATAGAGGTAACGCCACCGACAAGTGTTGTTACAGTTTTATTCTTCCATGCCATCATTTCTGGGAAACTATACGTTACGTCAGTAGAATGTACTCCAAATTGTGAAGAATCTTTGGCATGCTTATAGTATTTTGCCGAATTTAGTAATGATTTAGTAGGGATGCAACCTATATTTAGGCAAGTTCCTCCAATGCTCTGTTTTTCTATGAGCAGAACTTTTTTTCCCTTTTGTGCTAATCGCTCTGCACCAAGATATCCTGCAGGGCCTGCGCCTATAACAATAATATCGTACATTGTTTTCTCCTAACGAACAAGGTTTTAATATTGAATATTGTAAACTCTATAACATAAAAGTGCAAGTGCAAACTTAAGATATTTATATGAATTATGTGGGATACATTTAATAATTATTTTATAGAAGAATATTCATTTTGCAAAGCTAGCATTATTTACATAAATACGGTTTTCTTATATAATTTAGGGTAAGATTATTGAAAGGAGTATTGCTTGACGAATTTTTGGATTGCATTAGGCTTTTTATCTTATGCCACATATTGCTTTTCTATTTTGCAGTTTGCTTTAAAAATTCTCAAATACTCTAAAAAGAATACCCTTTTACTGATTTTTTTTACGCTCTTTAACACGTGTACTTTTATTGTGTTATATTTTTGCGGGGTTCCTTGGGCTGTGCTATACGTTATTGGGTATTTCGGCTATTTTGTTGAACTTCGCCTTTGCACTAAAACAACCTTCAGACAAGTTTGGTTTTTTATTACTTCATATCTATTAAGTATGGTTGCGGTTCATCTTACCGTTTTGCTTTTGTATAGCTTGATCTTGCGCGAATCCTTAGGTGACATCTATGTAAATGTCCCATTACTTTTTCAAACCGTAGTGGTGAGTTGTACAATTCTTATTGTCTTAATAAAAGTTTATGAAAAATATATTCCTATTTCAAAATTTGTAGAAATATCAACTGCAAAAGTATACTCTGAGATAATGTCTTCACAATCAACCTTTTTATTTGCAGCCCTTTGTGCAGAGTCATGGTTTCTTATGAAAGCTCATTATCAACCTCTTTTTCCAATTTCGGCTCTTGCAACAATCTTTTTTGTAATGGCAATGTTTTATGTACTGTTTTATTTTAATGCAAATATAACGGTTCTTCATCCTTATAAACGAAAAGCAGATGAAGCAAAAACATTGCATGGTAAAATCATTAAAAAGAAAATTGCTACTGAGTACAAGCTTTATAGCGACGATCTAACAAATCTTTATAACAAACGCTTTGTGCATCAAAAAATAGATGAATTGTGTGAGGCTAAGAATTGTAGCTTTGCTGTAGTATATGCAGATCTCGTTGCACTAAAGTATGTTAATGATACGTATGGGCATAAGGTTGGAGATCGCTATATATTGGATGTAGCAAGAGTTTTGCAAAAATCAATACGTGATGAGGATTTTCCTGCTCGAATCGGAGGAGATGAGTTTGTTATAATATTAACTTCTGTTACACACAATGAGATGGAAGAAATAATTAGAAGAATAAAAAACTCAATTCGCAAGATTGATGAAAAAGAAGAGTTTACGGTGCATGCAAATTTGGGATACAAGTGCTTTGAAACAATAGATGGTCTTTCAAGGACGGATGTTTTAGAAAAAGTTGATGAACTCATGAAACATGATAAAAAAATCTTTTATAAAAAAGGGGGTTTTTAGAGTGTTGATAGCTACATACTTATTTTATATCACTTATATTATTTTTGTATTCTATTATTTTGCTTGCATTTTTGGTGTTCCTATGGTAAGCGTAACAAGGTTGCTTTTCCTTATTATAATTAACTCTTTTTTGGTTTATGTGCCGATTTATATAACTGACTTTAAGTTAGAATGGCTAATGATGTTTATATATTTTATTGTTATTGGAATGCAGATTGCGTTAACGTATAAACAGTCACTGGTACAAACAGTATCTGCAGTATTATGTTTTACCATAAATTATTTTGGTATTAGAGTTTTACTAATAGGAATCTTTGCTTATAATTCGGGTCAACAAATCGTTGAAATGATTGGTGATATTGATAACAGAATTAAGATAACAGCAATTACATTTCTTATTTTAGCGCCTTACATACTTGTTAGCAGTAGGATACTTATTTCAAAGGTAATTAAATTTTTATTTAGTGATATTCCAAGCTTAAAATTAGCAGCGGTATTATTAGGAATATCCTGTATAAGTCAAATACTTGCTTTACCAACACTTTATATTGAAACAGAGGATCCTCTTTTAAATAGCAGTTTTCAAATAATGATAAGCTTACTAGCCCTTATAAGTTTTATTCTTATTATGGTGATTGTATTTATTTATTCAAAACTAAAACAAGCTTCTGTTACGTATGAAGTTACTTCTGAAAAAATAAAAATGGAAAACTCAACCGTAGCACGTTTAGAAGCAGAGGTAAAAACTGATTTTTTTACTGGATTTTATGTTAGAAGTGTTGCGGTGAAAAAGTTGCAAAAGTTTTTATCTGAGCGTGAAAAATGCTACATTGTTTATCTTGATTTAGACGGATTGAAAATAGTAAATGATACCTATGGCCATGAAGAGGGTGATTGGTATATTCAAGAAGTATCAAAAGAAATACAAAGTGTGTTTTCTGCAGATACTGTTGCCCGTATTGGAGGGGACGAATTCTTGCTAGTAGGAAATGATTCGTCTTCAATAAACGATAAGGTTCAGCGTTGTTATGCATCTGTATTAAAACTCAAAGAGAAAAATAAGAAAGAGTATGAAACATCTATTAGTTATGGAGTAACAGAAGTTGATAGTTCAAACATTTTTACAGCAGAGGAGTTAATTGAACTAACTGATGATAAAATGTATACCTTTAAAAAGATGAGAAATAAAGAGCGTAAACAAAAATATTCTCAGTAAAATCTATTGTCGAGCCACCCCCTTTTTGATATACTAATAAAAGCAAACGAAGTGGGAGAAAAAGAATGTTAACAATTTCAAACGATTCAGTTATGAATATAGAAAATGCTATTAGGGGTGCAAGAAATCCAATGAATAGTTGGGAGAGATCTGATAGTTACTATGATGACAAGGGAAACTATGTTCTTGGAGAAAAAGACTTAGATCTTGCAGGGCGCCTTTGTAAATCAGGAAGCGATCATCGCAAATTTATACGGCAGATTTTTGTTTCTGTTGATGTAACAGCTCCTATGTATTGGTGGAAAGAATACGATACTTATAAAGTTTCGACCGTTGCAAATTCCACAAGCACGATGCATAAAATACACTCAAAGCCTTTTAGCATGGACGATTTTAGTACGGATAAAATGAGTGAAGCAGCAAAGGAGCAAATGCAAATCCTTATCGACTTTTTAGAAAAAGCACGCCTTTCTTTTGTAGAAACCAAAGATAAGTCATACTGGCACGATATGATTCAGCTTTTACCGTCAAGCTATAATCAGCTTCGCACCTGCACAATGAATTATGAAACGCTTATAAATATTTATTATTCAAGAAAAAATCATAAGCTAAACGAATGGCATACTTTTTGTGAATGGATTGAAGGTTTGCCATATGCGAAAAATCTTATTACAGGGTTAAAAGATATATAATTCATTAAAAATTAGTAGGTTTACTTTTAAACATAATTGATATATAATATAACAAATATCGAAAAACACGCACAGAGGTATTACTGTACTTAAATAATGAGTATCCTCAAATTTTTACAATAACGGTATTCTTAAGATGAAAATAGGTAAAAGGTATTATTTTTTACCTTTGATTATCACTTGAGATCACAAAAGTTATTTGTGACTATTATTCGTAAAAGCTTTGACTTTTTAAATTGCTGGCAATTTAAAGGATTTTATTTTGAATGTGCGTGTTTTTGAATTTATAGGTTTTTCAATCTATATACTCCATAGTTTTTTTATTTTTCACTTCGCTATACCGCTTTTAAAATATCCGACGAAAAGAAAAATAATTTTTTTTATTGTTCCAGTAATAAATACTTTTGTTTTCGCTTTTGTGTACTATCTTGGCCTACCTTTTTTTGCTTTGTATATTGCTTCGTATGTGGTTTATTTTGTGACTTTTAAACTTGTTTCAAAGGCTCCTTTTAGACAAATTCTGTTTGGAACATCGAGTTATCTAATAAATCTAGCCTCTATACATCTTCTTGTTCTAATTATAACTGGGGCAGTTTTGAATATGACATTGGTAGAAATGTATGATAACCATTCATTATTTTTTCAAACATTATCAATCACGTATTTAATTCTTATAGGAGTTCTAGAACTAGCAAAGAAATATCTTTCGGCTGCAAAGTTACTTGAGGTTTCTACTGCAAAGATTTACTCAGAGATTATGGGCGGAACATCAAGTTTTTTATTTTTTGTGGTTTTGTTAGATTCATGGGTGCTAGCAAATAATCCTCACACTGTAGAATTTTTCCTATCATCAGTAATTACAATTCTTTTTGTTTTGCTTATGTATTATAGTCTGTTCTTTTTTAATACATTTATAATGGTTTTACATCCTTACAAACGAAAAGCCGATGAAGCAGTTACCTTACATGGACAAGTAATAAAAAAGAAACTTGCTACAGAATATAAGCTATATACCGATGACTTAACAAAGCTTTATAATAGGCGTTTTATATATAGAAAAATTGATGAGCTTTGTGAAAGTTCAGATAATAACTTTGGGCTAATTTATGCAGATTTGGCAGGTTTAAAATCAGTGAATGATACCTTTGGGCATAAAGTAGGTGACCGGTACCTAATAGACATTGCAAACATTGTGAGAGCGACTATACGAGAAGACGATTTTTCGGCTCGGGTAGGAGGAGATGAGTTTGTGGTAATTTTAACAGATGTTACGGATGAAATATTGCAATCTATCATTAATCGCATGCAACATTTAATTAAAGAACATGATGAAAAAGAAATATTTACTGTGCATGCAAATTTAGGATACAAGTACTTTGCGATGGGAGAGAAGAAAAAAACAAGGACAGAGGTTTTAGATATAGTTGATAATCTTATGAAAAAAGATAAAGAGTTTTATTATAGGAAAAGGAGAACATAGCATGTTTATTTTTACTTGTGTTGCATATGTAATGTATATGTTGTGTGTTATGTTTTGGCTTTCTCGAATTTATGGTATTGCAATGGCAAAAATTCAAAATGTGATATTAGTTATTATTTTGAATAGTTTTTTGATTTATACGCCTTTTTTTAGTTTTAACTTTATTCACGAAGAATTGTTTATGATAGTTTTTTTTCTAGTGTTAGGTGTAGAAGTGCAACTAATATATAAACAACCCTTTATGACTACGCTTTCTTCTATTCTGTGCTTTATCATAAACTTTTTTGGTCTAAAGGTTTTAGTAATTGGTATTTTTTCTCTTTATAGGCAGCAAGATATTATTGATATATTATCTGTAATAGATAATAAGATTTTGATAACAGCTATTGTTTTTATCATTGTTACCCCTTATATATTAATAAGTAGTAAAATACTAATTTCAAATACAGTTATCTATATTTTTAAAGATAAAACAACCTTAACATTAGCATGTGTATTATTAAGCGCTATAGCTATAACGCAGCTATTAACAATTCCAACATTATACATAGGTACAGGAGATTGGCATTTTAATGCAATATATCAAATAAGAACGGGGCTTTTAGCATTAATTAGTTTTGTAATTGTTATGCTTATTGTTTTTATTTATTCGAACTTAAAAAAAGCATCTAAAACGTACGAAGACACGTCTGCTGAAATTGAGTCTGAAAATGTTACGATAAAAAGACTAAATGAAGAAGCGAAGACAGATTTTTGTACGGGATTTTATGTTAAAAAAATAGCAATGGATGTTTTGCAAAAAAGTATAGGAAAAAAAGAGTACTGCTATGTGGTGTATCTCGATTTAGATGGATTAAAAATAGTTAATGATACGTATGGCCATGAAGAGGGTGATTGGTATATTAAAAATGCTACAAAGTGTATAAAAGAAAGCTTTTCTTATGATATTATTGCTCGAATTGGAGGAGATGAATTTCTCGTTATAGGCAACAAAATAAGGCAGCTTGATGTGATGCAGAGCGCCCAAGATTGCCATGAGGCTGTTGTAAGACTTAAAGAAAAACACAAAAAAGAATATGACACTTCAATTAGTTATGGTGTTGTTGTGATAGATAAAACGAATAAGCTTTCAATTGATTCATTAATTGATTTGGCAGACAGCAGGATGTATGAGTTTAAAAAGGGTAGAAATAAGGAGAGGAAAGGATAGGTTTTATATCATTGCTCTCCTGTCCATAAGTGCTCTTTCAAATCTACACAACCGTTTTCTTTAAATCGCACGCCTTCATCTTCTAATAAAAAACGTTGCTCATCCCAACTAGGGGCGCATCTTCCTTGTGAGTTTACTACCCTGTGACACGGAAACTCTCCATAATAGGATGCATTTGAGCATGCCTTACCGACATGTCGGGAATTTTTGGGGTAGCCCATAAGGCTTGCAATATAGCCGTAGGTTGAAACCTTGCCAAGTGGAATCTCTTCTACAATGGCAAGGGCAAGAGAATCAAAGTCTTCTTTCATGTTTTATAGTCTATATGATAAGCCTACGTTAAATCCAACCCACATATTAAAGTGGTTTTGCTCATTTTTTACGTTCCAGAAAACCCAAGGGGCAATCGATTCACCGAAGCTTCCATCCACTTTGTACTTATAAAGAATTTCTAAATTGAAAACAGGGCCCGCAAAAATATTTAATCCACCAATAAGGTTTTTGCTTGTTAACAGTTTTACCTGATTAAGCGAATTGGGAATTGTTTCAAAACTTGCATCCCTCGAAATAGCATAATGAATTGCTTCGATTTGGTTATTCCACCCATTGTTCCAGTTTAATTGTGTGCCAAAGCCAATACCTGCTCCGTATTCAAAATCATAATTCAAGAAGTAAGTACCACTGGAAAAAATAGTATATAAGGTATCTGTTCCAAGTTTAAAGGAAATAACACCGTGTAAGACTTCAGAAGAAGAAATCTCTATTTCTTGTTTTCCTCCGTTTTCAACAACATTTATAAGTCCAATTTGGACCCCATCAATGTCTTCGGCATAATTTACAAGACCAACTTGAACACCTTTTACAGACTTTGCAATATTAAAAGTTGGAGCTATCTGTATTCCGGTAACATAATCTGCAAAGTTCATTACACCTGCCACTTGTACGCCTGTAATATTTGCTCCTATATTGATGATTCCTGCACCCTGCAGGCCTGTTGTGTTTTCGCCCAAGTTTCCAATTCCTGCAAGTTGAAGACTTGAATTACCAGATAAGGAAAGGTTTGCAAATCCTGCAAGCTGAAATGCGTTTACACTATTTCCGGTATAATTTAATAATCCTGCTGCTTGAAAACCTTGTGTAAATCCCGAGTTGAAGTTGTATAACCCTCCCAGTTCAACGGCTTTGTTTGCATAACTATAGCCACCAATTAAATTAAGAGACCATATGTTAGTGTATAGGTGTGAATCTGTCCAGTTTGTTCCTAAGGGGGTCACTAAGCTAAATTGAAAGGTTCTCTCTTTTTCTTGAGCTACTAAGGTGCTCGTTAGGTAAAGTAAGGCAATAAAAATAAGTACTTTTTTCATAATAGTCTCCTATATCTATATATAAAGTATAATCTAAAAAGTTCTATTATTCAAGTAAAGAAAAAATGTTTTAGTAACGAGTCAATATTAACGAGTATAATTAAAATCTATAGAAAAGTCCTGCGCTAAAGCCAATCCACATATTTAAGTGGGTATTAGTGGTGTTTTTTTGCCATAAAGACCAAGGTTTTAATGATGCACCAATATTTCCATTTTCATCTTTGTGCTGAGAAATTGTCATATTCCATGTAGGGCCAACAAATGCATTTAATCCGCCAACAAGTTGCTTTGAAGTTAAAAGTTTCACTTGTGTAAGCATGTTGAGTGCATTTGAAAATTGGCCATCTTCTGTTAATTGGTATGCAATTGCTTCAATTTGATTGCTAAAGCCATAGTTCCAATTTAATTGAGTTCCAAATCCTATACCACAAGCATACTCAAGAGGTTCACTAATATAATTTATCCCTGCTGAAAAAATGGTATAAAAAGGATTACTGCCAAGTTTGAAGCTAACTGTAGTATCTAATGCCTCTGAATAAGAAAATTCTAGGTCTTTTTTGCCTTCATATCTTACAATGTTAACTAAGCCTATCTGTAGACCGTTTGTCGTTTCTGCATAGTTTATCAAGCCTAATTGTAAACCATGCATTGATTTTGCAAAATTAAAAATACCAGCGATTTGACTACCTTGCATATCTACTGAAGTGTTGACAATGGCCGCTAGTTGTAATCCTTTTGCTGCTTCACCCAGATTTGCCAATGCGGCTATCTGTACTCCTTCAACAGAATAGGTAAGGTTTCCTAGTCCAGCAATTTGCAATCCTGTAAAACTACCTGTAATATTTGTAAATCCAGATACTTGAAGTCCTGAAAATTGACCAGCATAGTTTTTTGCGCCTGCAATTTGAACGCCTGCCCCTTCCCCAAGTACATTTGCACCAACACCAATTTGGGCTCCTAGAAAAGTTTCTGCTACGGCATTCATTATCCATGCTGTTTGTAGTCCCATGGCATTGTTTGATAAATTTACGGCCGATAACTGAAATCCATATAGGGATTGAGAGAGGTTTCCAAACTGCGAAATTTGAAAACCTTGTGTCACCCCTGAAAGATTCGCAAGGCCAGATATTTGACCACCAGTAATTTTGTTTGCAATATTTCCTCCTAGAGCTGATTGAAAAATATTGTTTCCCCCAAAGGCGAGATTTGCCCCTCCCGCAAATTGCAATAAGTTTTCCGCGTGTGAGGTGTAATTGAAAACACCTGCAATTTGAGTTCCTTTTGTATAACCTGTATTAATATTATAAATACCACCTAGTTCAAAAAGTGTGTTTGCATAACTATAGCCACCAATTAAATTAAGAGACCATATGTTAGTGTATAGGTGTGAATCTGTCCAGTTTGTTCCTAAGGGGGTCACTAAGCTAAACTGAAAGGTTCTTTCTTTTTCTTGAGCTATTAAGGTGTTCGTTAGGTAAAGTAAAGTAATAAAAATAAGTATTTTTTTCATATCAGCCTCTTAGGTAAGTATAAACCATAAATACCGAGTGCGCAAGAAGTTGTTAGAGGTTTAGAAAACAGCAAGTTTAGTACTGGAAATTTTTACGTTTGAGTAGTATACTATATATATGCGACGGTATCTAAAAAAACACATTCTTTTTACACTTATTATTTGTGCAAGTTTTATGGTAGTTGGGCTTATTCTCGGCGCTGTGCTTTTTGGAAATAGTAGTAAAGATGCACAACATACACTTGAAGATCTTCAAAAACAAATTGTAGCTTTAGAAAATAGCTTGTATCCTTTTAAGGGTTCAGATCCTGAAATTAGCAGTATACAAGATCATGCCCAGCCGGTTATAAATTATCAAGATTACACGCAAGATGAAATTCAAAATATACGTATATACGAGCAGAATGCCCCAGCTGTTGTAAATATTACAACCGAAATTATGGGGATAAATTGGTTTTTGGAAGCTATGCCATATGAAGGTGGATCTGGGTCTGGGTCTATAATTGATTCTCGTGGATATGTTGTTACAAATGTACACGTAATTGAAGATGCCTATAGAATTTATATTTCTTTGTCAGATGGCACGCAATATGAAGGTGAAGTAATTGGAACAGATAGGGCAAGTGATTTAGCAGTGTTAAAGTTTGATCCACCACAAGGGTTAGCTCTTCCTACAATAGATTTTGGTAGTTCTGGAGATTTAGTTGTTGGACAAAAAGTAATAGCAATTGGAAATCCTTTTGGTTTTGAAAGAACTATGACTACGGGAATAGTTTCAGCTCTTGGACGACCCATACAAACTTCTAACCAAACAATTATTCGAGATATGGTTCAAACAGATACTGCGATAAACCCGGGAAATTCAGGAGGGCCTCTCTTAGATTCGCAGGGAAAAATGGTGGGTGTAAATACTATAATTTTTTCATCGAGTGGGGTGTCCTCGGGTATTGGATTTGCAGTCCCAATTGATACGGCAAAAAGAGTTGTTGCTGATCTTATAGAGCATGGAGTTGTGAAAAGAGGTGTTATAGATCCAAATGTCCGCTTAGTGCAAGTAACAAATTCTATTGCTTCTTATGCAAAGCTTTCCGTATCACATGGACTTTTAGTTTCAGAGCTCACTGAGGGAGGTGCAGCAGAAAGGGCTGGTTTGAAAGCCGGAACAGAAGGTGTTCGTTATGGAAGCGGGAGAAATGCGGTAATTATTTATCTTGGCGGAGATGTAATTACATCAATTGATGGAGCTGCGATTAGTTCATTTGCAGATTACTATTCACTTTTAGAAAGCAAAAAACAAGGTGACAGCGTTACACTTGGAGTTCAAAGAGGGCGACAAGAGCTTTCAATTACATTGAGGTTATCCGCTGCAAATGAGAGTTGATATATGAGACCATTTAAAGTAGAATCAAGTTTTGAGCCATCAGGGGATCAGCCCGCCGCTATTGAAGCCTTAGCACAAGGTTTTATTAATGGAGATAAAGCACAAACCTTAAAAGGGGTAACGGGCTCCGGAAAAACCTTTACCATGGCAAAGGTAATTGAAAAGGTTCAACGTCCTACTCTTGTTATTAGTCACAATAAAACACTTTCTGCACAGTTGTATCGCGAGTTTAAAAGTTTTTTTCCAAATAATGCTGTTGAGTACTTTGTATCATATTACGATTACTATCAGCCGGAAGCTTATGTGCCTGCACGCGATCTGTATATAGAAAAAGATGCATCAATTAATGACGAAATAGATCGTTTGCGCCTTAGTGCAACATATTCGCTTGTAGAGCGCCGCGACGTTATTGTAATCGCAACGGTTTCGTGTATTTACGGTTTAGGAATGCCCGAAATCTATCGAGATTTAAGCATTCATATTGAAAAGGGGCACACGCTTACGCCTGAAAAATTTGCTCGAAAGCTGGTAAGCCTACAGTATGACAGAAATGATGCTATTTTAGAGCGCGGAAACTTTAGAATTCGAGGCGATGTGCTTGAGATTTTTCCTGCTTACATGCATGAAGCCTATCGCATTGAGCTTGACTGGGAAGAAGTGGTGAGAATCCGCCGTTTTGACCCCATTTCGGGCGATATTCGAGAAGACATGGATGAACTTATGCTGTACCCAGCTAAGCACTTTATTGTTCCTCCCGAAATGATCAAAGAAGCAGAAGAGCGTATACGTAATGAAATGGAAATGCAAGTTGAGTTTTTTCAAAGCCAGGGAAAAATTATGGAAGCAGAACGTTTAAAAACTCGCACCACCTACGACCTTGAAATGATGAGTGAAATGGGTTACTGCCCAGGTATCGAAAATTATTCAGGTCCTATTACGGGGCGCACCTCTGGACAACCACCTGCAACACTGTTGCATTATTTTCCCGATGACTTTTTATGTATTGTTGATGAATCTCACGTAACTCTTTCGCAAATTGGTGCTATGTATGAAGGTGATAAAAGCAGAAAAACAAACCTTGTAAACTTTGGATTTAGGCTTCCAAGTGCCCTAGATAATCGGCCATTACGATTTGCAGAGTTTGAAGAAAAACTAAATCAAACCTTATATGTTTCTGCAACTCCTAGAGATATGGAGCTTCAAAAAAGTGTGCGAGTAGTTGAACAGCTAATTCGCCCAACTGGACTTTTAGATCCTCTTGTAGAAGTCCGACCAAGCGAAGGGCAAATGCAAGACATTTATCTTGAGGTCAAAAGGCGTATAGAAAGAAACGAAAGAAGTTTGATTCTAACACTCACTAAAAAAATGGCAGAAGACTTAACAGACTATCTTGACGAATTAAACCTCAAGGTAAAATATATTCACTCAGAAGTTGAGACGATTGAACGTGTTGAAATCTTAAAAGGTCTTCGTGCGGGTGAGTTCGATGTCCTTGTAGGAATTAACCTTTTAAGAGAAGGAATTGACCTTCCAGAAGTATCATTTATTGCTATTTTGGACGCCGACAAAATTGGCTTTTTACGCTCTACAACAAGTTTGGTTCAGATTATAGGACGGGCTGCCAGAAATAGTGAAGGGCGAGTTGTAATGTACGCCGATAAAATGAGTCCTGCAATGAAAGATGCAATAGAAGAAACGCAGCGTAGACGTAAAATACAAGAAGAGTACAATGAAAAGCATGGTATAACCCCAGCAACAGTTGCAAAAGCCATAGAAGATATTTTAGTGCGCCAAAATGAAGAGAAAAAAGAAGCGGTATTTACAGAGCTTTCTGTTATAAAGGACGCAACAAATATGTTCATTCCTGGACAACGCAAGAAACTATTAAAATTTATGGAAAAGCAAATGCATGAACACGCAGAACGCTTAGAATTTGAAGAAGCTGCTTTGCTGAGAGATGAAATAGAGCAAATAAAAAAAGCATTTAAATAGAAAAAGGAGTTATAATGATGAGCGAAGCTGAAAAACGACCAACATGGGATGAATATTTTATGGAAGTTGCCCGTACCATTGCAAAAAGGGCAACCTGTGATAGAGGTAAGTCAGGCTGTGTTATTGCTCGGGATAATCAAATACTGGTAACAGGCTATGTTGGATCACCCGTTGGATTTCCCCATTGTGACGATGTTGGCCACCAAATGAAAAAGATGGTACATGAAGACGGCAGTGAAACAAATCACTGTGTTAGAACTGTGCATGCAGAGCAAAATGCAATTTGTCAAGCGGCCCGGCATGGTATTCCTCTTGCAGGTGCAACCGTTTATTGTAAAATGACTCCTTGTAGAACATGTGCTATGTTAATAATAAATTGCGGTATCACACGTGTTGTATGTGAAAAAAAATACCATGCAGGTACAGAAAGTGAAGCTATGTTTAAAACGGCAAATATTCAACTTGAATACGTTGAAGAAGTTGTCGAACAATACACAAATCAATAGAGAGAGTGCATGAGAATAGTTTTAACAGGCACAGGAACAAGTCATGGTATTCCTGTTATTGGATGTAAGTGTGAGGTTTGCACGTCACTGGACATGCGGGATAAAAGAGACCGAACAAGCGCCTTTGTTTTTGCAGAAGATGGAACAACTCTTGTTATTGATACCTCTCCTGAGTTTAGGCATCAAGCATTGCGCTATGGACTAACAAAGGCTGATGGAGTTCTTATAACACACTCGCATGCAGATCATGTGCATGGGTTAGATGATTTACGTATTTTTTCACACACGTGGAATCCTAAAAAAGTGAAAAAAAATTTTAAACCAAACCCTCCGCTAAAAATATATTTAAATAAAGGTACGTTAAACGATATAAAAAAAAGGTTTGATTATATTTTTATGGCTACACATGAAGGTGGAGGAAAGCCAAATCTAGAACTAGTTGAAGTTAAAAACTTTTCTTCGTTTTCAATAGGGTGTTTAGATATTATTCCGATTCCAATAAAACATGGGTGTTTAGATGTGTGCGGTTGGAAGATTACAGACAAAAGCACAGGTCAATCGTTAGCGTATATTACAGACTGTAATTATGTAAGTGATGAGTCAATCGAGACGATTAAAGGGGTGAAGCATTGTGTGTTAGATAGCCTACGAGAAGAAAAGCATTCAACTCATTTTTGTTTTGCTGAAAGTGTAGAGTGTGCAAAAAAAATACAAGCTGATAACACTTGGTTTACTCATTTATGTCATGATTTTTCTCACACACAGCTAGAAAAATGGTTGCATAAAAATGGTAATGATATAAACACAGTTGCCCCTGCCTATGACGGATTGACTCTAGAGTGTTAACGCTTTATTAGGATAATATTTCTACATCATCATCGGTGTCAATGAAAACATTTTCCCCGTTCTCATCAACTGTTACGGTTCCTTTTTCTAATTTTATACTTGAGTTATTATTTAAGAGAGAAAGGTCTTCTGTCTCAGTTTTATCCAAAACGGTAACTTTTTCTATGCCCTCATCTTCGGCATCTTCTATTAAAATAACTTTTTCGGTTTCTTCAAGTTCTGTGTTATCAATAACATTTTCTAAATATTCGCTTTCTTCGAGTTCTTCAATTTCTTCTGCCTCTTCTAATTCGCTTACTTCTTCAGCTTCTTCGAGATCAAAAATCTCTTCTGATTGTTCTGGCTGGGCTTGTTCATTTGAAGTATCCCATTTTTCATCATCTCCTGTAAAGATGTTTATCTCTGTATCTGCTGTGTCATTTAGTTCAAAAGGAGGATGAGAAGTTTCTAGTGAGGATGCATACTGCGGGTCTACTTCTGTATAAGAGTCTATGTATATTTTACTTTGAGCGTTAATGGATTTTTTTATTATTTCAATCTTTAATTCATTTAATAAAACAACCATTTCTCTTGAATACTCTAAGAGTTCTGAAAACTCTATTGTAGCTTCTTGTTCTTTTCCCGCTAGGGTAAGGGTTTCTATTAGTTTTGCTTTAGAATGAATTACTTTATCATGGGAAATGATTTTACTGTATATTTCTGTTCCAG
This sequence comes from uncultured Treponemataceae bacterium, assembly GCA_964370315.1. GTDB lineage: Bacteria > Spirochaetota > Spirochaetia > Treponematales > Treponemataceae > CAYJFX01. Next base: position 34,095 of record CAYJIS010000002.1, on the reverse strand, counting down.
AATGAGCTTTGCCTTGTGGGCCATAGAGCCATTTTGCAAAAGGAGTGGTTTTTTCTTTTATTAAAGGAAGTATTTCTTGAGAACGGCCATGTAAAAAGTCTAATAAAAGAACAGTCCAGTCAAAATGATCAAAAATGGCTTCAAGTAGAGCGTGTAATTCTCTTTTATCTGCCTTCCACATTTCATAAGGAGTGTCAGCTAAGTGGAAAATATCGATAAACTTTCTAATTTCTTCTAATTTTTTTGCATTATAAACAGCATTTGTATAAATTGGGGCCTGCACATGGCTAAGACGTAGGGCTTCTTCTACATTTCTTTTTAATATAGATCTAATTTTTTCTGTGCTGTCATAAATTCCTTCAAGATTTTCATTGTTTGAATTTACCTTTGTTTCTATTGTTTTCATTCTTTGTGAAATTTCATTTTCGGTCTCACGGATCTTAATAAACCTTTCATGAATATTGCGGTTTTTATCACCTATCTCTCCATAGTAGGATAACACTGAGTCAAATATTCCTACAACTTCGTTTACGTCATCATGAATTTTTTCAAACACAAAGCCTGTTTCGCTTGTTCTTTCAACGGCTTTTATAATGAGGTCATTCATTCCTACAAGGTGTCCTGTAACGGTTTGAACTTGTTCTGATGTTTTTTCTGCTAAACTGCGTATTTCATTTGCCACAACAGCAAATCCTTGTCCTGCTTCGCCTGCATGTGCTGCTTCAATGCTTGCATTCATAGCCAAGAGGTTTGTTTGAGACGCTACAGATGCTACAATTGTAATGGTATTTTTTATTACGCCGATATTTTCTGCAATTTCTGTAACGGCAGAAATGGTTTCTTTTACCGTTTTTTCTGAGTTTCTTGTTAATGATCCAAGGTTTTGAGCTCTCTCTTTTTTTTCTTCTAGGCCATTTAAAAATTCATTTAATTTTGAAGTAATTTGTTCAATTAAAATACCGGTTTCATTTATAGAAGTAACTTGATTGTCCATAAAACGCCCATATTCTAAGATGTTTTCTTGAACAACTGCGTTTTCTTTTACAGAATCTTCTAACAAGGTTTCTAAATTTTCAACACGTGAACCTATGTAGTCTGCACCGAGTGAAATTCGAGAGGCGTTTGTAATAGCTTTTTGAACTTCTGTTAAAAAAATGTTGGATGAATCTTGTGCTGTGACTACGGATGCTTTAATATTTTCAATAGACTCATTTAAGTTACTGAGCATTGTTGTGTTTAGAAGTTTTTCGACATTTGAAAAAGCTGGTGAACGTAATTTGCACGATATACCAAAGTCATTTTTAGCAACTGTTTGTAAGTATTTTTCAATTCTTTTTATTGGTTTTAGGATACCAATCAAAAAAATGAGTGAAATAAAAAAACCTGCTATTACAAAAGAGCCTGCAATTATAGTAAATTCTTTGTTGTTAAGGGCTAGGTATACAGGGGCAGCTCCTGCGATGGAAAAAATTATAAAACAAAAAAACATTTGTATAAAAATGCTGCCAAAAAAACTTTTATTCTTTTTCATATATTAAACTATATAGGCATATAGTGATTTTGTCAAATAGGAGATTTGATTATTCTAGAATTGTGATTTCAACACGCCTGTTTGATGCCATTCCTTCAGGAGTTTCGTTTGATGCAATTGGGCGCTCAGAACCAAAGCCGTTTGTTAAAAATTTGTCTTCACTGAGGCCACGTTTAACAAGTTCACTAACAATTTTCTGCGCACGTTCAATAGAAAGTTGTTTTTCACCTATGGGGTTCCCTGTCGAGGCACTGTGCCCCTCTACCAAAAATTGCGCATTAGGAATGCTGCTAAGCGTTTCGGCAATCATGTCTAGACGTTTGTACTCACTGGGAGCAAACTCTGAACTATCAGGTAAAAATTGTATGTTTCTGACAGATAACCGGAGTCCTGCGGGTGTTTGTTCTACAACCATATCATTCATGGCTTCTGGTAGGTTTGCTGGTAGTTCGCCATCGGAATCTAAAGAAGGTTGCGAGATTTCGTTGTTTTGAGCAAGAGTTTGTTGTTCGCTTGCATTTGGTAAGTCGTTTGAGGTAAAGGATTCTTCTGTGCTTGTAGTGTTAGGGATGTAGTAGTAGTCGTATTGATTTGAGCCATCTTGTATTGTTGAAGGGGATCTTCCCTCCGGAGAAGCAATGCTCGCAATTTTTCCTAGAGCTGGTAAGATGTCTTCAGTATTAACTGCAGGTGGAAACTCTGTAAATAAATTGATGCTTCCCTTAAATTGTACGGATTGTCCATTAGTATAAACGAATGTTTCATCAACGATATCTTGAATAAGAATGGCGGTGCCTGTTTTTTTGCTGACAATTATGTTGGCCCGATGGGAGCCACTCGCTTCTTTTAAATCTTTGTCACCATCAAAATCCCAATAAGTCTTTCCGTATCGCGTTGCCCATTGGGCTTGGATTCTAAACACTTCTTGGTCTAAATATATTTCTTCGCCTACGAATGTGTATTGCACGGTCATTTTAAGTTTTGTGTAAGAGCCCTTGTTTAGAGGGTCGACAGACCTAAATGCTTCTGCCACCCATGTGTCTCCTGGTTCTAAAATCTCTCTTGGAAAAGCGGGGAAGCTTCTAAATGTTGGAAATCCATTGTCTATAATAGGTATTAGTGTTCCATCAGGGCCGATAAAAAAAGTTGCTGCGATTGAATCATCAAGTCCAAGGGCTGTTTGTTGCATAGATGACATAGTTTTTTCAGAGACAAAGAAATTCCCATCGAACCAAGACCCTGTTCCTGTATTTTTAGAGGTAATTAAAACAGGGTTGCCTTTTAGCTCTTGCTGAGCTGGGGCATTGATTTGATGAACAAAAGAACGGACTTCTCTTTGTGTTAATCCTGTGTATCTGCCATTGTCGTACCTTCGTAAGTCGGATCTTTCTACCATCCAATACGAACCCGTTCCTTCGTATTGGATAGTTGACTCCTCTTCGGAAAAAAAAGTTTGAATTGTGCAAAATAGAAATAATACTAAAAACAAAGATTTTTTCTTGTTCATATATATAAGTATAAGTGATAATAGGCTGGTTGTCCAGTGCACGAAAAGAAACCTGATTGTAAACACTTGACACAAATCAAATAAGATAGCATACTTAATTAGAAACATAACGCACCATTGCGAATTAGAGCAAAAGGTATTTTAGGAAACAAAATAGGATTGTGCAATGAAAATTATTATCATCGGAGCGGGTTTTACCGGAACTAAACTTGCAAAACGTTTAATTAGTGAGCGAAACGATGTTGTTTTAATTGATAATGATGAGGAAACCGTTCGTCATGCCTCAAATAGGCTCGATTGTATGGTAATGCATGCATCTGGTAATAGTTTGCCAACATTAGAAGCAGCTGGGATAGCTAGAACCGATGCTATAGTTGCTGTAACTGAATCTGATGAGCTTAATATGATAACATGTTCTCTTGTTGAATCAGTATATCCTGAGGTTACAAAAATTGCACGGGTGCGAAATTATGAATATTACTATAATTCTGCTCAAACAAATCGACGAACATACGGAATCGACTTTATGGTTCATCCTGACTTAGAGGCTGCAAGTGAAATTGTTACTGCAGTAGAACACGGTGCTATAACAGATGTTGTAGAGTTTGATGATTGTAATTATGAGTTAACATCTGTTAATTTAGAAGAAGGGTGTGACTTTGCAGGAATGACAGTGCTAGACGTTCGCAAGACAACAACAACCCCTCTGTTGTTTGCTTTTGTAGAAAAAAAAGGAAAAAGTTATTTTCCTTCAGGGTCGGCGGTGTTAGAAGCAGGAGACAGAATAGGGGTTCTTGTGCACAAAGATGAACTTTCAAAAGTTCTTGCACATTGTGGGACCGAAACAAATGTTATAAAAAAAATAGCTCTCGTTGGGGCTGGTAGAATAGGCACAAATGTTGCAGAACAATTATTAAAAAATAAAATTAAAGATACAAAGGCGCTATTAAAAAAACAGGTACGTAAAAGTAGTGAGTTTGTAATTATAGATTCAGATAAAGAAAAAGCAAAAGCCGCTTCTGCAAACTTCCCAATGGCAAATGTTTTTCAAGCAGATATTACAGATGAAAGTTTTATAGAGGAAGAAAATTTAAGTTCTTTTGACTTGGTCATAGCTGCAACTCGTAATCATGAATTAAATATGATTGCTTCTGCTTATATGAAAACACTGGGTGTAAGTAAAACTGTTTGTCTTGTACAAAGCGGAAATTATGCAGCAATTGCACGAGATATAGGGGTGGATGTTGCAGTGCCAATAAAAGATGCAGTTATAGATAGTATATTAAGTCATTTACGTGGGAAAAGTGTAAAAGGCGTTCATACCGTTACTGATGGTCGTTTAGAGATAGTTGAAATAATTGTACCAGCAGACAGTCCTATAATTGGTACAAAATTAAGTGCATTTTCTAATTTAGAGGATTTTATAGTTTTGCTAGTTAAGAAAAAAGGGCAAGAGATTTTTTCAATACCTACTGGTGATGATGTATATAGTGAAGGAGATAGGATAATATTTTTAGTTCACTTTGAAAGCACCTTTGAAACCCTTGAACTATTTGGAGTAGGAAATTGATAATAGTTTCTTTAATTCGCCTAATTTCTATGCTATTAATGATTATTTCTTTTACGATGCTTTTACCTTTGGGGGTTGCCCTAAGCATAGGTGAAAATGATGTTATTAATGCCTTTCTAATCCCTATCGCTTTTTGTTGGATATTTGGGGGTATAGTATTCTTAGTAAGTAGGAAAAGGGCGTTCAAGCTTTCTGCAAGAAGCGGATTTGTGGCAGTAGCATTGTCTTGGGTTTTTGCTAGTTTGCTTGGGTCTTTTCCTTTTGTGCTCTCTGGATATATTCCTTCATTTATTGATGCTCTGTTTGAAAGTGCTTCGGGGTATACAACGACAGGTGCTTCGATCTTAACTGAAATAGAAAGTCTTCCTAGGACAATCAATCTTTGGAGAATGCAGATGCATTGGCTAGGCGGAATGGGGATTGTTGCTTTGACTGTCGCATTGTTACCTTTGTTGGGAGTTGGTGGTTTTCAGCTTATTAAAGCTGAAACAACTGGACCTGAAAAAGGTAAAATTACACCTAAGATAACAATGACTGCAAAAATTCTATGGTTTATTTATTTAGGTTTCACTGTTATACAAACCGTATTGTTAATGATAGCAGGGCTTGATTTTATTGATGCTATAGGGCATACGTTTGCAACGTTGGGTACGGGCGGCTTTAGTTCTCTAAATGCAAGTGTTGGTGGATACAATTCAGCTGCAGTAGACTGGATTATTGTTGTCTTTATGTTTTTAGCCGGAGTAAACTTTAGTTTGTATTATCACTTAATAATAGGTAATGGAAAGGAAATAATTCATAATACAGAGTTAAAAGCATATTTTAAGATAATGATTGTTGCTATTATCGGAATTGCTATATTTATTTATCCTACTTATGGTTCTATAGGAGATGCACTTAGATATGCTTCATTTCAAGCTGTGTCAATTACAACAACAACAGGATTTGTGACGGCTGACTATTCCTTGTGGCATCCTTTTGCGCAGATGATAATTTTCTTTTTGATGTTCGTTGGAGGGTGCACTGGTTCTACCGGCGGAAGCATAAAGGTTTTGCGTTGGGTAATTTTGTATAAACAAATGGGCATAGAAATAAAAAGAATGTTACACCCGCATGGAATATTTAGTATACAGCTTAATAATAGAATAGGCAGAAAAGATATTGTATATAGTGTTGCCGCTTTTATTTGTGTTTATTTTGTTCTTGTTGTTATTACTTCTATGGTGGCGGCTCTCAATGGAGCAGACCTTTTAACATCTTTTACTGCGGGGCTTGCGTTGGTTGGAAATATTGGTCCTGGTTTTGGGGCTGTGGGGCCTGTCGGAAACTATGCCTTTTTTCATCCAGCTGCAAAGTTGTGGTTTTCATTTGCTATGATTGCTGGTCGGTTAGAACTGTACACAATGATAATCTTTTTTACTCGAGCATACTGGAAAAAATAAGGTGTGTGTGTTGACAACACAGCACACCAAGATCTTATATTTTTTTATACTCACTAATAACTTCTGAAGGTTCCGCTCTATAGGTGTAATCTGCATTAACCCAAGCTTTTACGATTTTTGCGTCTTTATCTATTATGTATGTTGCAGGCATAGGGAGCTGGGTCCCATCATTGCCTTGTGAATTTTCTAGGCTAAAACCAAAACCTTTGTATGTTTCTTGTAAGTCTTCAGGAAGTGTAAAGACCAGGTTTAATTTTTTTGCTAGGGAGTTGTTAATGTCACACAAAATAGTGAATGGAGCTTCTTCAACTGCCATTTTTTCACTTACAACATCTAGTTTTTCTGGAGATAAGGCAATGAGTTGAATGTCCTTTTCTTGAACTAACAAATCAATGTATGCTTTTAATTCAAGGTTACAATACGGACACCAAGTTCCTCTAAAAAAGTTTAAAATCGTAGTTTTTCCCTTTAGGCAGTCATATAACATTACTGGGTTGCCGTTGTGGTCTAACATTTCACTGTTTGGTACAATTTGTCCAATGTTGGCAGCGTTTTCTGCGAGCTTTTCTTTTTGAAGTTGGGCTGTTGCGTTTGACATAATGTTTCGTGTTTTTTCATCAAAGCGGTTTACGGCGCCTTCTCTTCTTTCTGTTAATAAATCTTTTAGCATAGAAGTCTCCTGTTAAAAACCCAAGAATTGAAGTATAGTAACTTCGTGAAAGGTTTTTTTTTGTTCTTTTAAAGTATAGCACACATTTCTTGTATGTCAATTGTTTTTTTTAGAATCACTTCTTTAATCCACTAAATTCATGTAGTGAGCCTTGACACTTTTTTTGTTTTTTGCTATTATGATGAACTCACAGTTATAAATTATTTTGATTTTTATAGGCGGTTTTATTATGTCAAGAAAATGTGATATTTGCGGAAAGGGATCTTTAAGCGGAAACAGAGTAAGTAAAGCTTACAACCATACACGTCGAACTTGGAAACCTAACATTGTTGGTGTTAAAACAGAAATTGGCGGTACAACTTTCACTGTTAAAATGTGTACACGTTGTTTAAGAAGTGGTTATATTACAAAGAAAATATAAGCTTTTTATTTGCGCGAAAGAGGTCCTGTTCATTGAACAGGGCTTTTTTTTTGAACTTTATTGTGCTTGCAATATTAGCAAATTTGCATTATAATTGGTATATGTTTTCAAGAAAAACCAAAATTGTATGTTCAATGGGACCTACAGTAGACAATGATGAGATTGTGGAAAAATTACTTTTAAGTGGCATGAATGTTGCTCGGTTTAACTTTTCACACGGATCTCATGAAGAACATGGCGCTCGTATGGAAAGAGTTAAGCGATGTTCTAAGAAAGTTGGCAGGCCAATAGCATTATTGTTAGATACAAAAGGGCCTGAAATTCGAACTGGGAACGTTGAGTCAGGCGGAAAAGTGTCCTTTAGCGTCGGTGATAAAGTTTTTGTTACTGTAGACGATGCTCCAACAACCAGTGCAACGCAGCACAGTGCCGGAAAAATATCTCTTTCTTGGAAAGATTTTCCAAAAAAAGCTACACCGGGAGTTCGTGTGTTAATAGCAGATGGACTACTTGAGCTTGAGGTAGAAGAAAACAAGGGCTCAGAGGTTTTGTGTCGCGTCAAAAATAATGCAGAAATCGGTAGTAAAAAAAATGTGAATATTATTGGTTTGCATGCAGGTCTTCCCATAATGACCGATGCAGATAAGGCTGATATTGCATTTGGAATAAGTAATGATGTTGATTTTATTGCAGCAAGTTTTGTAAGTTTTGCTTCAGAAGTTGTTGAAATAAGAGAGTATATTCATTCGCTTGGTTCAAAAGCTCGAATTATTTCCAAAATAGAAAACGAGGAAGGCTTAGATAATATTAAAGAAATTATCGAAGCTTCAGATGGTATAATGGTAGCTAGGGGAGATTTGGGAGTACAGCTTCCTACTGAAAGAATTCCTCTTGCACAAAAGCAAATAATTAGAGAATGTGTTTTAGCAGGAAAACCGGTAATTACAGCGACCCAGATGCTTGATTCGATGATTGTAAATCCGCGTCCCACAAGGGCCGAGTTAACCGATGTTGCGAATGCTATTTTAGATGGAACAGATGCAGTGATGTTGTCTGGAGAAACTGCCAATGGGGCATATCCTGTTGAGGCTGTTGAAACACTTAATAGAATAGCTGTGTGTGTTGAAGATTCGTTAGAGTATCGCAAAAAAATGCGAGAAAACAAATCTTTTTTAGTTAGAGAAAATATGTCGCAAATAGTAGCCCATAGTGCTTATGTAACTGCGACAGAAATAGAAGCTTCTGCGATGATTGCTCCGACCCTTAGCGGTAACACCGCACGGACTCTGAGTATGTTCAGGCCAGAACAGCCAATATTAGCTATTACACCAAAAGAAAGAACAATGAGACAGCTGCAATTAAGTTGGGGTGTAGTGCCGTTTTTATGCGAAATGGCTGAAGATTCAGAATCAATGATTCAAAGTTCAATAAAAGTTGCAATTGATAACAAAGCTGTTAAGCTTAGTGATAGGGTTGTTCTTTGTGCAGGAATTCCGTTATCAAGTCCAGTAATGACAAATACAGTTCGGATTTTGCTAGTGGGTAATATCCTTGCTAGAGGAAGTGCTGGTGGTAGTGCAAATCCTGAAAAGCCGCTTGTTAGTGGAAGAGTAGCTCGAGCAAATAGTTCAGAAGAAGCCTTGCTTGCCTTGCGTAAAAAAAGAGGTGAGATATTGGTTTGTTCAGATATCACAGAAGATTATATTCCTTTGTTACGGATTGTAGATGGGGTTATTTGTGAGGGAGAAAACTTAATACCGCCTGAAGTTATTAACTTAATAAATCCAAGATTAGTATGGCTTTCAAGAGTTGAAAATGCAATGAAAATCTTAGAGGAAGGCTTAACAATTACAGTAGATTCAAAAGAGCTTTTGATTTATGAAGGTATAATATAATAGTTATATTTTGTATTTGATATTTGAAAAATCAAATTATATTAAGATTGGTCTATGAACATACATGAATGACGTGTCATAGTAAAACCAGGAACGCAGATGAAGCGAAGTAAAAGAGACTCAGAAGACCAAAACGATGAAAATGTGGTCGAAAAAAGAAAAAGATATAAAAACGCTCCTTTGATGGTAATTGTAGGTCGGCCAAATGTTGGTAAGTCAACGTTGTTTAATAGACTTTTACATAAAAGACGAGTTATTACCGATCCAACACCAGGTGTAACGAGAGATCCTGTTGAAGAAGAAGCCTATATTTTAGATAAACCTGTTAGAATTATGGATACAGGTGGTTTTAAACTTGACCGTGATATTGGGACAATGGAAGCTGTGTTAGACGGCTTGGTTGTTGAAAAAACAATCGAATCGCTACAAAAGGCCGACCTCATTTTGCTTTTGTTAGATGCAACAGAAACAACAGGTGAAGATGAAGAGTTTATATCACTTTTACGCCCATATTGGAAAAAAGTTGTTGCCGCTGTGAATAAAACGGAAGGCGGAAGGTTCGAAAGCGAAGCTTATAATTTTCATCGCTTTGGTTTCCAAGACTTGCTTTGTATATCTGCAGAGCACGGAGATCATATACCTGAGCTTTGTGAGCTCCTTGTGTCAAAAATGGACTTTACAAAATTAAAAGAAGGCGAGCAAAAAGAGTATATTAAGCTTGCAGTTATGGGTAAGCCTAATACAGGAAAATCCACATTATGCAATCTCCTAACAGGAACACAGGCCTCAATTGTTAGTGACTATGCTGGAACAACAAGGGATGTTGTGGAAGGTCAATTTAATTATAAGGCAAAAAATTTCCAGGTATTGGATACAGCTGGAATACGAAGAAAAGCGAAAGTTAAAGAGAATGTAGAATATTACTCTGTGAATAGAGCAATAAAAACACTAACGAGAGCGGATGTAGTTCTATATTTGATAGATGCTCAAGAAGGCTTAACTGACCAAGACAAAAAGGTTATTGGGCTCGCGAACGACAGAGGATGTGGTATAATATTTGTGTTAAATAAATGGGATACCCAAGATCAAGAAAAAAAAACTGTTCGAAGGGCTGAAGATAATATTAGAATTATGTTTGGGCATATGGCATATGTGCCGATAGTTCCTATTTCTGCATTGGAAAATAAGGGAATTAAGGCGTTATTAAATACATCAATTGAGTTATACAATCAATTAACACGCAAGGTTGATACAGCATCATTAAACACAGCTTTAACAGATTGGGTTGCAGCTGCACCTCCTCATTCAACAGGCCCTTCTCGTGTAAAGGTTAGATACATAGTACAGACAGGCGTAAATCCAGTGAGCTTTTTATTATTTACTAGTAGGCCAGATTTTTTACCGGCTTCTTATGTTTCTTACATAAAAAATAAAATTCGATTGGACCTAGGATATTCAAAAATCCCCGTTTTAGTTGAATTAAAAGCAAGTCGCAAAAAGTGGGAAGATCGCTAATAGGGGAAACGTGTATGTCGGGTTTTTCAATAGGTGAAGTCGAAGAAATAACAGGCGTAAAGGCTCATACATTGCGCTATTGGGAGGAAGTGATTCCTTCTGTTGCTCCTTCAAAAGATTTTGGTGGACGCCGACTGTATACTAAGTCAAATATTCAAACTATTTTGCGTTTAAATTACTTAATTGCTGAAAAAAAATTCACTATCGAAGGAGCCAGGAATCAAATTATTTCAGAGGCTTCTTTAACAGATATGGGACAAGTTCTTATTCCTCAAATAAATGAAATACGATCAGATTTGATAGAAGTGTATTCTTTGTTAAAGTTGATGAAAAAAGGGAAATTAAATGAAAATAGTAAATAAAGTAAATTCTGTTTTTTCATCATTGGAAAAGCAATCACAAGAGGTTTTAGAGTCTTTTGATGTAATTGTGCAAGGAGTACAGCCTCTTAATTCAAAGCAGTTACGCCTTTTACCATCAAGTATACGTACCTTATCACATGAGTTAACTGATGACAGAGCAAGCAGAAAGTCTGGTTATATGAATGAAGCTGCTCGCTTAAGTGCATACACCCGCTATTTTATGTGGTGGAATTTATTTCGGCTAACATCTGTTTTTGCAGCCTTACCAAAAAATGCTTTTGCTTTTTTAAAAGATAGTGATTACTGTCTTGATATTGGCTCTGGACCTCTCACGGTTCCCATTGCCCTATATCTCGCACGGCCTGAGTTACGTGAAAAAAAACTAACATGGTACTGTGTCGATATGTCACATAATGCTCTTTTGTTGGGGGAGAACATATTTTTGTCTTTAGTAGCAAGGTTGGAAGGAGAACCATGGAATATTGTTCGTATAAAAGGGGAAATTGGAGTGCCGATTAAAAATAAAGCATCGTTGTTGTGTTGTGCAAATATGTTTAATGAGCTTTTTTGGAATACTAATAAACCTTTAGAGGAGATTGCAAAAAAATATGGAAATACTCTTTTTTCCTACTTAAAAAAAGATGCAATGCTGTTTGTTGCCGAGCCAGGTATTCCTCGCGCAGCACGATTTGTTTCGTTGTTACGTGATATTTTGTTGCGTAAAGGGCATACAGTTCTTTCTCCGTGCACACATACAGAGGCGTGCCCAATGGATGGACGAAAGGGACAAAAATGGTGTCATTTTATTTTGGATGGAAATACTGCACCAAAAGCATTACAAAAGCTTTCAACCCTTGCAGGGCTTACAAAAGACAGAGCTTCAATTAGTTTTGTTTTTGCAACAACAAAAAAAACACAAGAAAAAACTAAAAAGGCTTTTAGAATTATATCTGACTCAATTATTATACCTTTTGGGGAAAAGAAAATAAAGAAAAAAGGACGATATGCATGTGCACCATGGGGCTTAACCTTAGCTATGGAAGGGAAAGTACAATATGCTTCTGGTGATGAAATTGAGCATAATCTTACAAAAAGCGATATTTCAAAACTTCAAATAGATGCAAAAACAAAGGCGAAGATCGTTTACTAAATTTTTCTGTTTTTCATCTCTATACAAAATTTGAGTATTTCGGTATAATTATTTTATGAATGATTCTTCAAATAAACGAAACAGAGCAGGTGTTGCAGCTGTTTTTTGGATTGTACTTGCATTAGCTCTTCTCATTGTTTTTCTTGTACAGCAAGATAATATTGTAAGAATATTAAAAGAGACAGAGTTTTTCGTACATGTATTTGGTGAAGAACCAGAGTTTATAACAAATTATGATTTGCCCGAAAAAGAAGTGTTGCCAGACGCCCTTGATGAAGCGAGTGATGATGGAACTTTAACTGAGACAATAGATTTGCCTGTTTTAATTCCCGCACTACCTGTTCAGGAGTCGAATACAATGCAGGATCAGCAAGAAGATATATCGGAGAGTGCAGAAGAAGTTCCTACTCCACCTGCTGTCGTGGAGCCTGTTACTTCACAACAATACTTATATTTTATTCTTGTGAATGGGGATGGAACAATTGAAAGAAAAGAAATTGTTAGAACGGTGCCAAGAACAACTGCTCCTTTAACCGCCGCTTTAAATGCACTTTTAGAGGGTCCAAATTTAGACGAAAAAAACAAAGATTATATTTCACTTATTCCTGAGGGAACGGAATTGTTATCTGTATCGATTCAAGATGGTACGGCCTTAGTAAGTTTTAGTGAAGATTTTACGTTTAATCAATATGGTGTAGAGGGCTATTTAGCTCAATTGATGCAAGTGGTTTACACCGCAACAGCATTTAACACAATAAAAGATGTTCGGTTTTTAATAGAAGGCGAGCAAAGTTCATATCTTGGGAATGATGGTGTTTGGATAGGAGCTCCTTTGTCACGAACTGACTTTAAAGAGCCCTCATAATTTTACGATTCTGTTAGTTCTTTAATTTTATTGCTAAAGTATTTTTCGTTTGAATAATAAAATGGATAAAATGCGCTTAATCCAGTTAAGGAAAAGTCGATAGAGGACTCATCACTAGAAATTTCTTTTAGTATTTTTGTATCAAGAAAAAAGCTTCCTGTTTCAGCTGTGTAAATTACGTTTGTAACCACTAGTGCCCCATTTTGAAGGCTGATTTTTTGACTAGGCAAGTATGCGTAGGACTGCTCTGTACTTAAAGAAAGTTTTCGACTAAAGTAGTCATATATTGTATATTTTTTATTTTCGAATGTATTAAGATCAATTTCTGTATCGTAAGAATATAGTAATGCATCATCATCAATGAACCAAAAAATTGAGTTATCGGAATCCCACAAGCTTTCCAAATCCTGAGTACTTAACTCTTCTTCATGCTCTTTAGGTGGAAGAGAAGGGAATCCCTTAAAGTCCCAAAAAGAAGTATCAGTGTAATCAGTAATCTGCCCCATTGTTACGGCTTGCAAAAGGGGTGAGTTAGTGTTTTTTGACGTAATATTTCGAACGTTAAAAATTGGAATTGTGTAATCATATAAAATAGTAACACTTCCCCCATATTGAAAATACTCTTCATCATTGACAATGGTGTTTTTACCTAAAAGAGTTTGTCTTGAGTTATTGTTGCGAGTACTAGCGGTTGTAGCATTAAATGCTATTTTTTTTCTTCTGGCACTAAGTTCATAAAATAAATCATGTAAGTAGTTTATCGTTGTGTTGTCATCCATCGTAACCTGTGAAACTATTTTTTCTCCAGTCATTAGTATGTAATCAGCTTTTGGGTCAATGGTAATTGCCAATTCGATGTTGGATGAACCAAGTGTTGCGTTAGGAGCGTAGTAACGAATCGAAAATGTTTCTTCATCGTACTGTAAAAAACCTATATATGTTTCAGTTGTAAAAGAATAATCACGATAGAAAACATATTGCCCTGATTCTGTAGGAATAATATCCTCAACAGCTGGAATTGCAAAAGCAAAAAATGATAAAACTGTAAAAAGTAATATAAAAAATATTTTTTTCATTATAAATCCTTAATCGGTGCAAGTATTGCACAAGATAAAAAAAATCACCTCATTTGAGGTGACCTCTTATATTAAATATCGGAAATATTATTCAATTGGGTAAGCTCTTTTTTTACATGGCTTATAACTTTTTCTATTGTTTGTTCAATACTCAAAAGTTCTGGATTTTCTTCATTCCTAATTTTAACTTCAAGATTAGGTAGATTTTTTTCTCCAATAACAATTCGAACCGGAATACCTAGCAGGTCCATGTCGTTAAACTTAACACCAGGGCGTTCGTTTCTGTCATCCAATAAAACTTCGATGCCATTTTCTTGGAGTGTTGTATAAATCTCATCAGCTATTTTTTGCATTTCTCCATCATATTTAATAGGCACTATTGCAACATGATATGGAGATACCGTCATTGGCCACACGAGACCTTTTTCGTCGTGGTGCTCTTCAATAATTGATGCAAGAGCCCTGTCAATACCGATGCCATAACATCCCATAGTTGGAATTTGTTGTTTGCCATTTTCGTCTAAGTAGGTAACACCCATAGATTCAGTATATTTTTTACCAAGCTTAAAGATGTGTCCAAGCTCGTTACCTTTTTTACTGTATAGCTCTGTTTGGCAGTTTGCACATTTTTCGCCAGCAATAACAACACGAACGTCAGTGATAAAATCTGGAGTGAAGTCGCGGTTTGGCTCAACATGTTGAATGTGAACATCGGCTTTTAAGCCACCAGTCACACAGTCGTGCATATCCATAACGGTTTTATCTGCTAAGATTTTTATTCCTTTTAAGCCAACAGGGCCAGCAAAGCCCATAGGAGCTCCGGTAATTGTTTGTAAGTCGGCATCGCTTGCAAGTTCTGCATCACTTGCTTTCATAAATGAGCAAAGCTTTGTTTCGCTTACATCTAAGTCACCTCGGATACAAACGGCAACGAATGCTTCTTCTGCATTGTCGAGTTTATAAATAAGTGTTTTAATAAAGCTTTGTGCGTTGGACTGTAAAAACGCTACAAGTTCGTCTATTGTGCGAACATTTGGTGTTGCAATTTCTTCGCAAGCTTTATCGGTTGCAACTTGTGCTTTTCCGTCTTTATTTACAGGAGTGTCTGGTGAACATTCTGCTTTTTCGGTGTTTGCAGCGTAATTACATTTTGGGCAAAGAATTAATGTGTCATCGCCTACTGCGCTTTCCACCATAAACTCTTCTGACCCTGTTCCTCCCATTGCACCTGAGTCTGCAGAAACAGGAATAACAGTTAAGCCAAGGCGCTTAAACACTCTTCTGTATGCTTTTGCAAAATCGTCGTATGTTTCGTCTAAGCTTTCTTGTGTTGCATGGAAAGAATATGCATCTTTCATGGTAAACTCGCGCCCACGCATTACGCCGTAGCGAGGTCTAATTTCGTCTCTATATTTTGTGTTTATTTGATATAAGTTTAATGGCAGTTGTTTGTAAGAAGAAAGTTCTTCACGAACCAAGTGAGTAAACGCTTCTTCGGCTGTTGGGCTAACTACTAGGTCTTGATTTAGACGGTTTGTTGTGCGTAAAAGACCTGCACCCATGGTATCCCAACGGCCAGATTCTTGCCAAAGTTCTCCTGGCACTACTACAGAAGGCTTGCATTCTAAGCTTCCGATTCTATCCATTTCTTCGCGTACTATTTGTTCAACCTTTCTAAAGGCTTTTAAGCCAAAAGGTAAATAGGCAAAAAGACCATTACCTAGTTTTCGTAAAAGGCCTGCTCGTAACATTAATTGGTGACTTGCAATAACTGCTTCTGATGGCACTTCACGGAGTGTTGCCATCAATGTTTTTGACGTTTTCATACAAAGTATTATAGAGAAAAAGGTGCTTTTTGTAAACCGTTATAAATCTTCGCTTCGGTTAATAACAGCCTTACGAGTGGTTTCGGCAATGTTTATCATGCATGATAAAAGGGCAGAGAATTCTACTTCTATAATATACAGAAAGTTTGAAAGGCGATTCTTCTTTTTGTTGTGGGTGCGGGCTAAGGTTGCTAATCGTACTTTTTCCCATGTTGCAAAAATGCGCGGCATAAAGCCAATAGAAAGTCCCATAATGCGAGCCGGGTTGTGTTTTTGAAAAAAAGGTTTTAAGAAGGGCATAATATTTGATAAAGAGTCTTGAATCTTTTGAAGTGAGTCGGTAATTTGTGTTGTAGAGGTTGTTTCAAAAAAAACAAGTACAAACATGGATGCAACAAAAAAACGCGAGGTATAAAGCATTCCCCCCGCAATTTGCGTAAAATCGGCAGAAAAAGGTGCAAAATGTACCACTCTAAAAAATGTTACAAATAAACCCATAAAGACTATAAAGCGCAATTTTAATACATGCGAAAAGGGTGTTTTAGACAGAATTAAAAGAATAACTGCAATACTTCCAAAAATAGCTAAAATAACCCATTCTGAAATATTTAAAACAGTTGAAAAAATAGAAAGTGAAACAAATAAAAGAATGGCAAGTTTTAGAAGAGGAGGGGCTTTATGGGCGATTGTGTTTGCCCTACGATAAGAAAATAATGTTGTCATATTAGTCCCACAGTAAGTCGTTTATAGACTTGTATTGAGCTAAGGGATTTCTAATGCTCCATTCTGCTAAGTTTTGTTGTAAGCCATCTTTAACACTACCGTCAAAACGAATACTACCTTTGTCTAAAACAATAAAGCGAGTGGCTAGTCCTAGTATTTTTTCAAGTTCGTGGGTTAAAACTACAATTGTTTTGCCTTCTTTTTTTAATTGCTTTAAGATAGCACAAACGTGCTGCACGCCGCCCCAGTCTAGGTTTGCAAAGGGTTCATCCATAATAATAATTTCACAGTCCATTGCAATAACGCCTGCTACCGCAAGTCGCCTTTTTTCACCGCCCGATAAGAGGCGCGCAGGATTGTGTTTTCGATGAGTGAGGCCGCAATGTTCGATGGCGTCTGTAACACGTTTTGCGATTTCTTCTTTTGGAAGGCGCATTGTTTTTGGTCCAAAGGCTACATCGTCTTCGGGAGTTTCTCCTAAGATTTGTGCATCGGCATCTTGGAAAACTAATCCCACATGTTCTCGTATGCCGTATTCTTTTGCACTATTTGTAATAGTTCCCGATGTAGCATCTTCTAGTCCTGCAATAATTGACATTAGCACGCTTTTTCCAGATCCATTGGAACCGCCAATAACCACAAAGTCGCCTTTTTCAACAGAAAAAGATACGTCTTGTAATGCCTTGGTTCCATTGGGGAATGTTTTTGTAATATTTGTAACGTCAATTATTGCCATTCTCTATTTTCTCCTAAAATTTAGATATAATTTTTAATTACTGGGATAAACTTTTTAGCAAGTATTACAGCTAAAAGAGTTTTCACAATTGTCCCAGGAATAAAGGGAGTCAAAACATATGGTAAAGATGTTACTAAATCATTTCCTGTAACATGCATAAAGCCTGGTATTCCGAGGGCAAATACGCAAAAAGTTCCAAAAAGAGATGCGATTGTAGCAATTATCCACTGCATTGTATTTTTTCTTTTTTTAGTTTTTTCATCATCATCTATTTTTATAGTAGGATAAAAGAATTTAATTATTAAGCCTCCAACAATAGAGGCAAGTAAATAACCAATTAAAAAGCCTCCTGTTGGGCCATTAGTAATTACTAAAAATCCAGCTTTTCCTGAAAAAACAGGGAGACCAATACTTCCAAGTACTAAAAATAATAATACTGCTAAGCCGCCATAGAGTGGTCCAAGTACAAGGCCGCTAAGGCGTGCGAGCATGTCTTGAATAACAACAGGAACGCCACCTGGTATTGGGAAAGCAATAAAGCTTCCAACTGATACCAAGGCTGCAAACAATGCTATTAAAATTGGCCCCGACATTTTTTTTGATGATTTCATTTTTTCTCCTATAGTAATATTCTATTACAATTCACGGCTTGTATCCGTGGTACATTTTCAATAACTCACTTAGTTATGAATACAATATTTTCATTCTGCTGGCGCAGTGGCCTTTTTCATTTATGAGATAATAGGGTATGGGGAACCATCTATTGCGGGGCGAAGTTTCCCCCTCCCCTAAAACCCCGCCCCCTCCTTGCAACGCTTTTTAAACTTCTATTCATGCATAACGATATCATCTACCACGAATATCTACCTTTTCTCTTTTAGTTTTGTCCTACTCTTTTATAAGTTGTTTTTCTCCAGGTGGTATTCTTTTACCATTAGATAAAAGAGCCCAGCCATACGAGTCAATTCCTTCAAATAAATAGCTATCTTTTTCATTTTTGATTTTTACCGACTTTCCAATATCAGAACAATAGAGGTTCCATCTTTTTTTTATTTTTGACGATTTATGAATCATTGAAAAAAGGTCTTTAAACTCTTGTAAAAAGCGATGGATAATATCTTTTCTTTCAATGACTTTATCAATGTTATAAAGGTTTAAAATATCGTTTAAAGCTACTATTTTTTCATCGCTAGCATTGCTTTCTATATTGAGTCCAATGCCTAAAGAGCACCATTCAATAAGGTTTCCACTGCTTAGATATTCTGTTAAAATGCCTGCAACTTTACCGCGTTTTTTGTCTTTTTCTTGGGTTATCCAAATATCGTTTGGCCATCGAATACGAAAAGGCTTGAGTGTTTGAAAGTTGTCTTTGGTTTCTTTTGGAACGGATTTTTTTATTATTGCATTAAGTGTTTTAACAAGGGCAATTTGTGCAATTGAAGTGAGTCTGTGAATGTAATGGGCTTCAAGTTCTGTTGTAATTAAAAGAGTAAAATAAAGTCCTTGCTTTTGAGATTCCCATGTTTTGTGTTTTGTGCCACGGCCATTTGTTTGTGTGTCTGCAACTATTATGTAAAAATCGTTATCGCTATGTCTTTTTTCTAAGGCAATTCTCTTTGCTTCGTTCATAGTTGAATCGATAGAATCGAAGTAGCAAATATGATTTTCGTTTTCTGCAAATTCCCATTCATATAGGGCGTCTTTAAGATCATCAACTAAAGTGTATCCGCGTTTTCGCCCCTCAGTTGTGCTTTCAATGCCATAGCCTGCTTCTTCTAAAGCTTGTATTGCTTTCCACACAGAGACACGGCTTTTACCAATTGTTTCTGCGATTTTTTCGCCAGAAAGAAGTATATCATTATTTTCGCGTAACATAGTAAGCACGGCGGCTTTTGTTGAGAGGTTTTTATATGTTTGTTGTTCTTTTATGTTAACCATTTCTTTTTATAGGTTAACTTAATGTTAAGGTTTTGTCAATCTCTTGGCATTATTGATTGATAAAATTATCATATTGCTGCATAACATCTTGCTTAAATGTATTTGCTTTTGAGATATGTTTTACATTATAAACCTTAGTTTGTGTTACTATTTCAATTGATGCAAAATTTAAAAAATCTTCAAGTGTATTTGCTCTAATTGTAATGCTTAGTATTGATTCTAAAGGGATACAAAAGGTGTTACGCTTGAATAAACCATTACAACCCCGTAGGTTTTGATTTGTAAGAATAAAATATGTTACAGACAACATACTCACAGAATAAATAAGAATAAATGATGGAATGATAAAAACTATGGGCTCAGGCCAGTAATTATAGACAACTCTACTAAGGATAAGAGTGATTAGACATGGTGAAAAATAAAACCAGTTACCTTTTTGCGCCCAAAGGATAGCTTCCTTTTCATTAAGAGTTTCATGTTCAATAACCATATAAACCTTCTTTGTTATGAAAAATAATACCATTGAAATATTATAATGTCAATAAGCTGAATACATATTTCATACTAGAATTATGAATTAAAACTATTTAGAATAAGTATGAAAGGAATAATCATGCAAGCGTTTAAGACATCTGTACAAAGAAAAATATTCATTGACAAAAAAATACGTGAAAAATTATATCCCACAACGGTTGTTCTCGCAAAGCTTTATGAAAAAGAGTTCAGCAAACGGGTTGATCCAAGGACGATTGCTGCTGATATTTCTGAGCTTCGACAAACGTACGGGGCACCTTTAAAGTATGATTCAAAGAAAAAAGGGTATTATTATAGTGATAGCAGTTTTCGTTTAAATGTTTTAGATGTAAATGAAAATGACACCTTTGTAGGTAATAGTAATATAAAAGAAGTTATTATTCCTGACTGGCAAAAAAGCTTTCTTTTTCCATTTATGGAAACGGTATTGCCATTTGCAAAAGAAAATCATTCTGAGAATGTATTACGAGGAAGAAAAATTACTGTACTGCAGTCAAACGGTGAAGGTAGTGAAAATGAATATACCGAGAATCTTTTCTTAAAAGCACTTGTTAATGGTGTTGCGTTAAGTATCGAGGTTTTTACTAAAGAAAAAATCAAGAAGACGTATGATTTTTATCCCTTGTATTTTGTTTGTCAAGGAAAAGATCGTTTGTTTTTTGGAAAAGAGATAAGTGAAACCGAACGATTTTCATTACTTAATATTGAAAGTGTTATAACTGCTTCATACTTATATAGTTCAAATAGTAAAAATAAAAACGAAAGAGAAATAGCGGAGAAATATTCAGAAATAAAAAATGATTTTGTATATTCAATGCATTCAGAAAATTCTTATAGTGATGAAGGTTTTGTTTCGCTGTATGCCCAAACTACAGGTAATTATGACATTGAAGTTGTAATGCAAAGGAAGTCTTGTACGCATATTTTTGTATTTACAAGTGCTCTTTCAGATAAAAAGCAAGATGGTATAACTACGTACTCTTTAGCAGGTGAATTTATTTTGAACTCAATTGAATAATTTTTCAAGAGAAGCTTTCTATAACTAGTTTGATATTAATATTTCTATAAAAATATTTGAAGCAATTCTTGACAAAAATCATTTTAAATGCTATTGTTACCGAACATTCGGTACGTACCGAATGTTCGGTAATGCATATGAATAAAAAAAACCAAATAATAAATAATCACAATAGTCCTAAAATTAGTACAAAAGAGAGAATTTTAAATGCTTCTTTTGAGCTCAGTGCTAATTCGAGCATTAAAGCGGTTTCACTAAATGATATAGCCAAAAAAGCTGGCATAGCTAAGCCTGGTATTTTTCGGTATTACAAAAGTAAAGAAGACTTACAAGAAAAAATGAAGGATCGTTTTTTTGATGACTTTTGTGTTTTTCTTGAAAGCCTTGAGCCACAAAATGATTTAAGTGAAAAAACATTTAAAGAGCGAGAAAAAAAACTTCTAAAATGGTTTATTGAAAGAAATGAATACCTTTTGTTTTTTCTAAATACAATTGTTGAAAGTGATGATTTTATTCCTACCTTTATTCATGAAATGCAAAAAAGAAGTCTTGCCAATGCTAGTGATGTAAAACCTTCTTTTAGTGAAGTTTGCAAAACAAAAATTTGTAAAAAATTATACTTGCGAACTACCGAAATATTCTTTTTATTGGCACGAGCATATATGCTTTCTGAGACACATGCCACAGAAACAGAAGATAGTTTATTTTGCACTGGGCTCATTGATTTAGTTTATAATGGCTGGAAAAATTTAGAAACCATAAGTGAATCGCGCATGCTGGAACTTGAAAGCATTTCTCATTTAGATGCGGAGAATTTTCCCCCAGAGAGTAAGATGTTTCAAGCCTTATCTTCTCTTTTGTCAAATTACTCTTTCTCTGAAATTACGGTAGAGAAAATGGCTTCAGAGCTTGGAATGGCAAAAAGTAGCTTATATACACATCATAAGAACAAAGAAGACATGATTAAAAATCTTATAGAAGAAGAATTGTTGTTAATGATGAAAGCAATGAATGAAACAGTCAGTCATGGAAAAAATTTCTCAGAGTATGTTTTTCTACATATGAGAAGTCAAATGGAATATCTTTCAAAACGAACAAGTCTAGTACCTGTTTGTAATAGGCTTTCAGTGCAAGGTTTTTTACCCGAAAAAGTTTTAAAAGATTATTTTGAAAAAATGAATGATGATCAAAAGAAAATAATGGAAACGGTATATCCTTTTACCAATATTGGTTTTTCGGTGGATGGAGTAGTAATAGGCGGATGGTTTTTTTCTTTGTGTATTACCGCCTTTAAGCTCGGGCAATTTTTCAATTTTTCATCGGTTGAAATTAAAAGTATTATAAGAACGTATTATGGATTTATGAAAGAAGGATTAAAAAATAACTTGACAGAATAAAAAAGAAGGAATAAAATAACATTTAGGCATTTGTCTAAATGAAAGTGAATAAGTTTTAGGAGATACTATTAATGAGAAAACAGAAAAAACTTTTTTTTGTAGCAGTGCTACTAATTGGCATAGTAGGTACTCTGTTAGGCCAAAACTCAACTGATACAGTAACGCTCACAGTAGTTGACGCCGTAGATTATGCTTTGCAAAATAGTAAAACATTAAAAAGTGCGCAGATTGATTTAGAAATGAAAACTAGGGCAAAAAATACAGCATGGAATGTTTTTGTACCCTCAGTACAGGCTGTAGGCATTGGAAGTAGGAGTAACGAGTATACTGATCCAACTGCAGGATTAATACCTGGGGTTGTATCAGATCCAACAGAAATCGACCATTGGACTGTCCTTGGACAAATTGATGTTAGTTTAAGTTTGAGCCTTGCACTCATTGATGGTATAAAGGCTACAAAAGCAAATTATGAAGCAGGGCTCATTTCATGGGAGCAAAGCGTAAAAGAGACAGAACGTGATATTAGGAAGATGTTTTACGGTTTACTTTTGCAGCAAGAAAGTTTGTCCTTACAACAGCAAAGTCTTTTGAATGCAGAAGAGAGAGTAAGGCAAGCACAAATTAATTATAACAACGGTTATATACCAGAGTTGTCATTGTTGCAAACACAGGTAACATATGAAAATCAAAAGCCGCAAGTATTAAAAGCTGAGCAAGGTTTGATGCAGCAATTAGATTTATTTGCCTTTATAATTGGCTTGCCACTTGGTACTAATATTGTATTAGAGGGTGAAATAGATCCTCTATACATCGAATTAGAAGCTCAAGATTTAGTAAACAAATATTTGTATAATAGATTAGATATACAATCGTTTTCAAAATCAAAAGAACTTCTTAAAATACAACTTTCTGCAACAAATTTTCAAACATATACACCAGCACTTGCACTAGGTTGGGGCTATAATCCTATTGTATTAGATATTGAAGAACCATGGTTTGATGGGGATAATCAAAAAGATAATGGGGCACTTTCAATTACTTTAGCGTGGAATCTAACAAACATACTACCTTTTTCTGCAAACAGGCAGTCAGCTATGGATATAAAAGATAATATCGAAAAAATGGAACTGCAATATGAAACCATTGTTCAAAATGCAGAAATGGAAATAACAAATTTGGTTGATAATTTACAGTATAGTGAAAGTGCAATAGAGGCTGCTGGTCAAAGTATAGAATTAGCACAACGATCTTATGACATGACTCTTAGCGCATATTATCAAGGTGCAGCTGAGCTTCTAGATGTAAGGGATGCCGAGGCTCAATTAAATCAAGCGAAGCTTGGTGAATTGAGTGAACGTTACAATTATCTTTCATATCTATTAGATTTGGAATACGCATTAAATACAGAACTAACAAATTAAGGAGTTTATTATGTTCAAAAAGGTTAAAAAAACAATTACAGTAAAAATATTGAGTGCTATAGTAATAAGTGCTGTTGCCCTCGTCTCTTGCGGGAGAGTTGTGGTAGAAGATGCACAAGATATTACCTTTGCTGTAGGTGGGTATCAAGTTTCAAAAACATCATTAGATGATTATCTTGATTTTGGAGGAGATGTTGTAGCCGCTTCGAGTGTTGATATTCTTCCTGATGCTTCTGGTAAGCTTTCTAGAATATATGTCAGTGTTGGTGATTATGTAAGACGAGATGCTCTTTTAGCAGAAGTTGACTCTTCTCGCCCTGGGATGACATATAATGCTAGCCCAATTAATGCCCCAATAAGCGGTACGATAAGTTCCTTCCCACTTGCAGTAGGAAGTACCGTTGCTCCTTCTATGTCAGTTGGTAAAATAAGCTCAACTGGGGAATTGGAGATACAAGCCGCTGTTGCGGAAAGATTTGTGTCTCGAGTAGATATTGGGCAAAAAGCAGAGTTAAGATTAGATGCTTGGCCAGGAGAGGTTTTTATGGCAACAATAACGGAAGTAAGTCCTGTATTAGATCCAACTACTCGAACTATGGCTGTTAAGCTTATCCCCGAAGATGTCTCTGGCGAAAAAATAAAACCAGGTATGTATACAAGAATTAAACTTATAACTGAAGAAAAAGAAGATGTATTTGTTATTCCACATTATGCATTAATTACACGAGAAGATGAGCCATATGTTTTTGTAGTACAAGAAGACGAAACCGTACGCCTACAAAAAATAGTGGTTGGTCTTAGAGTTGATGATAGTGTAGAAGTAACAGAAGGTTTAGCTGAAGGAGAAATAGTTGTAACTCGAGGGCAAACGCTTTTAGATGAAGGAATGAAAGTTTCTGTTGTATCTGTTGAAACAGATGGAGTTGTTAACACCGAAAATGAAGGTGGTGAATAATGAATATTTCAAAAGTGGCTGTTGGTAAACCCACTACAATACTTATATTATTTATTGTTCTTTCAGCGCTCGGGCTTTTTACTGCTCTACGGTTACCAATTGATTTGTTTCCAGACTTAGAGTTACCGTTTCTTGCTGTTATAACAGAGTATCCAAATGCCGGACCCGAAGAAGTTGAAAGGTCGGTTACCCGTCCAATTGAATCGGCAATTTCGGGTATTACTGGATTGAACGAATTCACATCGACCAGTTCCTTTGGCTCAAGTACCGTAATCCTTGAATTAACATATGGGACCAACTTTGATACTGCAATCAATGAAATACGTGATAGAATAGAATTTGTAAAAGGTATTTTGCCCGAAGATGCAAGTTCACCAACAATTTTTAGAGCAGACCCATCGATGATTCCGATCATGTCGCTTGTACTTACAGGGAATAGAACACCAGAAGAACTTTTGCAATATGCAGAAGACACAATTGCCCCTAGTCTTGAACAAATTGATGGGGTTGCATCAGCAAATATTAGTGGTGGACGTCAAAAAATCATTCGAGTTGATATTCCTAGGGATAGATTAGAAGCGTATGGACTTTCCATTACGCAAGTTGCACAAATGATTGGGGCACAAAATGTTTTTGGTGCAGGTGGACAAATAACCGAAGGGGATATTAATTACACTATTAACACATCAGGACAATACGCTAGCTTAAATGATATACGTAATACCGTAATTTCATATAAAATGACGGATACAAGTGGAGTGGCTGTGCCTCAACTGCGCTCTATTTTATTGCGTGATGTTGCCGATGTATATGAAGGATATCAGGACGAAACCTCTTTAGCATATTTTAATGGAGAGCCATCTGTCTTATTGTCTATTCAAAAGCAAAGTGGAAAAAATTCACTGCAAACAGCAGAATCAGTCTATGCAAAAATAGAAGAACTTAAACCATCTTTACCGCGAGATATTCAAATTGAAGTTGGTATGGATACAACAGAACTTATTCAAACTTCTATCGATCAAGTGGCTAGCTCTGCGATAATAGGTGCAATTCTAGCCGTTATTGTATTATTTATCTTTTTGAGAAGCTTTAAAAGCACCCTTATTATTTCTATAACAATTCCTGTATCTTTAGTTATTACCTTAGGCATTATGTATTTTATGGGTTTAACCTTAAATCTAATGACTCTTGCGGGGCTTGCCTTGGGGGTTGGTATGCTTGTAGACAACTCAATTGTTATTCTAGAAAATATTTATAGCTACCGAGAAAAAGGAGCAAAAGCAACCGTTGCAGCTATCTTAGGCTCACAAGAGATGATAAATGCAATTATATCAAGTACATTGACAACAGTTTGTGTATTCCTTCCATTGATGATGTTTTCGGCAGAATTAGAAGTAATAGGGCAGATGTTCTCAGGACTAACATTTACAATCGTTTTTTCATTGATTTGTAGTTTAATTGTTGCTATATTGTTAGTGCCAGTGTTAGCTTCTAAGTACTTAAAGTTAGAACGGGCTGCAGAATTACAACGAGTAGGCTGGTTTGGCCAGTTTGACAGATCTTTAAGTTCTGCTTTTGAGAAACTAGATGCTATTTATGCTAAGGCTGTACGTAAGGTTTTGAATCGTAAATTAGTTCTAATTTTAAGTATAATTGGGCTTTTAATAATAAGTATTTTTTTAATTCCGATTGTAGGCTTTGAGTTTATGCCTTCAGAGGCTTCAACGACGGTTACATTAAACTTGGATATGCCCAAAGGAACTAGGCTTGAAGTAACAGAAGGCGTAATTCGGCAAATGGAGGCTATCGCATTACAAGAGCTTGAAGGAGTTGAAAAGACAACCGTTTCTGTAGGCGGGGGAAATATGTTTGGAGGAAGTGGTACATCCACAAATGCAGCAAGTATCGATATTGTTTTATTCCCGTTTTCCGATAGAGAAGCAGGGTGGGACGATGACGTGAGCGCAAAGGAAAAGCTCCGCTCTTATTTTGATATGTTTCCTGGTGCAAAGTTTTCCTTTTCTGAAACGAGTGCCTTTGGTGGAGGTGGATCAAGTGGTGTAGACATCATTGTTAAGAGTGATGATTTAGATCTACTAAAAGCAACCTCGGAGCAAATAGTAGATTTGCTTGATGAAAAAGGCACAAAGTTTGTAACTGAACCAACAAGCGACCTCGAGGATGGATTACCAGAAGTAAATATTCTAGTTGATAGAAATAAATTATATAATTTAGGATTAAACATCTTTGGTGTGTCAAACGAGATAAGAGCAAATATCAATGGGCAAATTGCAGGGCGTTATTCTGATGATGGAACAGATGTTGATATTATTGTTGGGCTTTCTGAAGCAGATAGAGCGAAAATAACTGACCTTGAACAAATTGTTGTTAATAATGCAAACGGACAAGGGATTCCTCTTTCAAGTTTTGCTTCTTGGGAGGACTCAACATCTCCTGTGTCAATTAACCGTGAAAACCAATCACGTACGGTTCATGTAACGGCGACGCCGGTAGGACGAGTATCAATTACTAGGGTTCAACAAAATATTGAAAACCTGATACAAGAAAATATTCCTTATGATGAAAGAGTGACGATTGAGTTTGGTGGTGATGCGGCTGAGTTTTTACGATATGGTTTGCTTTTAATAATGATTGTCGCTATGGCGATTGTGTTGGTATTCTCTGTAATGGCAAGCCAGTTTGAATCATTTATGGATCCTTTTATAGTTATTTTTACTATTCCTCTTTCTATTATTGGTATAGTTGCAGTGTATTTAATGACAGGGGCTATGCTTAATACTATTTCTGCCGTTGGACTTTTAATTTTGGTTGGAATTATCGTTAACAATGGTATTGTGTTAATTGACTATACAAATCTTTTACGTAAAAGAGGTTTAAGTATTGAAGAGGCCTGTGTAGAGGCAGCCAAAAGTAGGTTAAGGCCAATTTTGATGACAACTCTTACAACAGTCTTGGCTCTTGTTCCAATGGCATTTTTTCCAGGTGAAGGGTCTGAAATGGTTCAGCCAATTGGGCAAACAGTTCTCGGTGGATTGAGTTTTGGTACACTTATGACTCTTTTCTTGATGCCTGTATTATATTATATCTTTAATACTAGTCGCGAAAAAAGAAAAGTAAGAAGGGCTGCACGTAAAGAGCTAAGAATGAAAAACCATCTAGCAAGACTTGCTGTTGAAAGAAGTCAAAGGGGTGAAAAATGAGAAGAGTCGAAATAGTTTTTAGTCAAGCAATAGATGAAGAATTTTTAACAGCGTGTGCTGAAAAAAGGGTAGGAAAGGCTTTTACAAAAGTACAAGGGGTACAAGGTCAAGGTTTGTCTGACCCAAAACAAGGTGATACAATTTGGCCTCAGTTAAACAATTTGTATGTGATTTATTGCGAAAAAAAGGAAGCAGATATATTATTAGAAATAATTGTTTCCTTACGAAAGCGGTTTCCAACTGAGGGTCTTTCATTTTTTATTAGCTCTGGAGAGTTTTCTGCTGGCTAAAGGTTTAAAAGATTATTATTAATTCAAAGCCCTAGTAGCTCTTTACGCTGTTAGGGCTTTGTTATTGTCAATTATTGTACTAGTGTAAACTCACTGTCTAAAACAGTAATATTAGGCCGTAATGTATCAGTTGAGTGGATTAATTTTTCTGTATCAATATAAAGACCCTGTTTATCAAGCGATTTTAACAATTGCATTCCGTCATCTTTTCCTAAAACAAAAACCGCAGTAGAAAGGACATCCGCAAGCATAGAGGACTGTGTAACTATGCTAACTGACATAATACCATTGTTTACAGGCAGCCCAGTTGAGGAATCAAATAAATGATGGTATCTCTTTCCATTTTGCTCAAAAAAACGCTCATATACTCCAGAGGTAACAACTGATGTGCTTTTTATATCAAGACGAATTGCGGGATTTCCAGTGGAATTAAAGGGATTTTTTATTCCTACACGCCATGGGTCTTTGTTTTCTTTTTCTCCAAATGCGTAAATGTTACCGCCTAAATCAATAATTGCTCTTTCAACACCCATTTCAAAAAGAATTTTAGAAACTTCATCTGCGGCATATCCTTTTGCAATGCCACCTAAATCTAATGCCATTCCTTTTTGCTCAAGGAAAACATCATATTCTCCGTTATGTTCAGATAGAAGTACGTGTTTGTAATTAGAAAGATTTATCGCTTCAGTTATTTCATCAGAAGTTGGAACTCTCGGATTGTCAGTGCCTATAGCCCATATTTTTACAAGAGGTCCAATTGCGGGGTTAAAAGCGCCGTTAGTGAGATCAGCATATTCAAGAGCAGTTTTTAAAACATTATAGGTGTCTTGTGTAACAGATACTTTTTCAAGGCCAGATAATGCATTAACGCGTGAGATTTCAGATTCTTGTATGTTTACACTCATAGCAGCTTCTATCTCATCTAAGCGCAAAAAAAGAGTATCATATACTTCTTGCGTGCCACCATCATAAAGGGTTATCGTACAAACAGTTCCCAATGCTACTCGAGTTTCGCTTTGTATTTTTTGCTCATTTTCTTTATCATTAGTACATGAAGAAAAAAGAAGAACAATAATG
Organism: uncultured Treponemataceae bacterium; assembly: GCA_964370315.1. GTDB lineage: Bacteria > Spirochaetota > Spirochaetia > Treponematales > Treponemataceae > CAYJFX01. The sequence continues at coordinate 4,955 of CAYJIS010000002.1, read as the reverse complement.
CAAAAAAGAAAAGAAAGTTGTAATTTTTTCATATAAACAGTATATCAAAAAACATACATTTTGGGTAGAGTAAACCTTAGATTGTGATTTATTACTGTGCAAGATTTTATAAATACACCATATTTACTAGTAATTAAAAATTGGGTTATTAAAAAAAATGGAAGAAGTGAGAGTCTATATTCAATGGGAAAAAAAATTAGCAGGATTTATTAAATCACGATCTCAATTACAATACCATTTTTCCCGGCTTGCGTATTTCCTAATCGGGCAAGTTTAGATGTAAATTGCATTTTTGATGGGAACGCCTTTCTTAATATTTCAGAACCTGTTTTTCTGATATAACCAGTTTGACCTTGAGATAAATACACGGCTACAGCATTTTTATCATGTTCGTTATCGCTTTCAACTACGACAGAGGTTTTAGTTTTTGAAAAGAGTGAATTGTTGTGATGATTGCTTCCTTCAAGAGTATGTAGTTTTTTTTCAACCCATCTATAATGTTTGCTTCCTACAATGCCTAGTGTGAGTTTTGTTCCGCGGTGCGATTTAAAGTATCTCGTTAGGCAATCTTCAATTTTTTCATTTGCCTGCATTTCAATGGCGAGCCTTCGTCTAGATGCAGTAAAAAAAGTTTCGGCAACTCCCCATGTTTGCATTGCTTTTATACATTTGCCTGAATAAATTAACTCAACATCATGTAGCGCATTGTTATCAAATCTGCCCCAAACCCAGCTAAAAAGTCCTTCAATTGAGATTGGTTCTAAGAGCTTTATAGTTATTGAAGGAAATTGCATAAAAACAGATGCTTTATTATGAAATAACTCTGCCGCCAATAAACTGTCTTTATGTTCAATTGCAAGAAGTAATGGTGCAATGTTTGCAAACCATTCCAATGTTTTTTTTTCGGGGCGAGAGGTACAGTTATAAACCTCTACATAAGAATATGAAGAAAGATGCTCTGGTAGGTACGTAAATTTTTGTAAAGAAAAAGAAGTGTCTGCTTCAATAATAAACTGAGCCTTCTTGTCTATGGTTGCATTGTTAGATGCATCTTTTTTGTTTGAATTATGTTTTCTTTGGACTGTTGTTTTTCCCACAAAAAGGAGGGTGTTATTTTCTTGTAGTATAAAGTTCCATGTATGCCTTATTCCAGCTTTTGTAAAACTGCGAACAGAAAAAAGAGCAAGTGTACTATTGTCGTTCTTGTGCATAATCATAATGATAGTATACCGTATGAAAAGGGACATATAATGTCCTCTTGAAAAAACTTGACGCTTTTTAACAATGAGTGTATTATTACGCATGGATGTATTTCTTTTTTCTTTAAATGTCGTCTTGCCGATTATTATTCTTTCTGTGCTTGGTTTTGTCCTGCGATCGATTCGCTTCTTAACCCAAGATTTTTTGCGTGTAGCAAACGCTTTCGTTTTTAATATTTGTCTTCCTTCGTTGTTGTTTGTAAATATTTATAACATAGATAAAATTAATTCCATTCCTTGGGATATAGTTACCTTTGCTGGGCTTGTTACATTTGTGCTGTTTTGTGTTGGCTTTATATATGTAATGTTATTTATAAAAGATCCAAAACAAAAGGGTGTTATTTTGCAAGGCTTTTTTCGTTCTAACTATATTGTAATAGGACTTCCTATTGCTTTTAGTATTGCAGGCGAACAAGCCCAAGAGTTAGCATCGGTGCTTGCTGCCTTTATGGTTCCTTTTTACAATATTTTAGCAGTTATTTCTTTAACGGTGTTTTTACCGCAAGATGATTCTAAGGCTTCATTTTTTAAAATGCTATTTCATGTTCTAAAAAAAATTATTAAAAACCCTCTAATTATTGGTGCAATTACTGGTTTAGCATGCCTTGCCATAAGACCTTTTGTTGGTGAATGGCGTCTAAAAAATTCAGAAATACAATTTATTTTTCAATCAGTAGAAAATTTGTCAAAGGTAGCGACCCCTCTAGCTTTAGTAGTTTTAGGAGGAGAATTTTCTTTTTCTTCTGCAAAACGTCTGTGGTCAAAGATAGCACAAGTTGTTACAATGCGTTTAGCTATTGTTCCAACGGTAAGTTTTTTTCTACTAAGCTTTTTTCTCCCCCATCTTGGAGCTGTAGAATATGCAGCCCTGTTAGGACTTTTTGCAGCTCCAAGTGCTGTAAGCAGTGCAGTTATGGCTCAAAGCATGGGTAACGATGGAGAGTTAGCAAGCCAGATTGTTGTATGGACCTCGGTCTTTTCAGCTTTTACGTTGTTTGTATTTACCTCTGTTTTTAGAGCTATTGGAATATTTTAAAATCCAAAGTTACGTAGATTTTTTTCAATAATCTTGTTGTATAGACCCAAGCCCGTCTTTACAATAAATACTGAAAGTGGAATACACATAATTATACTTATCAATGTTATAAAACCAAAATACTCTAGAAAGTGACTAGTTTCGCCTTGTTTTAAGGATAGGAAAAAGCCCAAGAAAAATGGCAAGAGAACACCAACACTAATGCATGATGCAGAGAGTAATGAAGCCCTAAAGCGAATTGATCGCCATACAGATGTGTTTTCGAATTCATTAAAAAATACATAATGACCAGAAGAAAGTGAGTTTTGTTTTTTGTTGTTAATCATATAAACCTCTTTTGTTTTTAATATAAATAGTATAAGCGAGCACAAGGGACATAAAATGTCCCATTAAATAAGAAGTGTAAAAAACATTATGAATCTCTGCTTTTTTCCCTTGACAGAAGGCTTTTTTTAGGCGAAACTACATTATGCAAGGAATTATAGTTAGTGGTACAAACAATGTGTTTGAAGTTGAATGCGAAGACGGGCAAACGCGCCAGTGTTCTTTAAAAGGGAAAAAGTTAAAAGACGCAGGAAACTATTATAATCCACTTTGCCCTGGTGATTATGTTGAAATAGAAAAAGATTTACACACTGAAAAAGAGGGGCAAATTTTATCTCTTATTGATAGAAAAAATTGCTTTGTTAGGTATAATGTAAAAGGACGTTTACCACAACTTTTAGTGGCAAATGTAGATTTTTTGCTTTGCGTTACAAGCCCAGATGAGCCTCCTTTTAGGCCTCGTTTTATCGATAGAGCTCTAGCCCAGGCAGAACAAGCAGGAATTACTCCTGTTATTATTTGTAATAAATGTGATCTTGCGACAATTCATAATGCAGAAATAAAAAGCCGCCTCAAAAATTGGGAGGAGCTTGGGTATGTTGTTTTAGGGGTTTCAGCTAAAACTCAAGAGGGGTTTGAGCAGTTAGCCGAGCTTATGGAAGGAAAGCTTTGTGCCTTTGTTGGGCAATCTGGGGTTGGAAAATCAAGTATAATTAATTCGCTTGATTCAAACTTTGTGCTTAGGGTTGGTGGTCTATCAGAAAAATATGGACGTGGAACTCATACAACCACAAAAGGAGTTCTTCTACACCTAGAAATAAACGAATCCTTAACTGGAGGAAGGCATTGTGTAAAGACTACTGTCATTGATACACCAGGTGTAAGACGTTTTGTTTTAAATGATATTCAAGCAGATGACCTTGCACTTTACTTTAGAGAAATGAAAGACTTTGTGGGGCAATGCGCCTTTGGCATGTCTTGCTCACATACTCATGAAAAAGGATGCAAAATTCTTGAAGGTTTAGAAAATGGTGCTATTAGTAAAGAGCGTTATGAAAGCTGGGAAAGGATTTGTAACGAAATTAGGACAGGAAGCTGGGCGGACTGAGAATAATTAACAATTAATAATTACGTAAAAATTAACCTTGTGTCAATTTTTGCTATTGAGTTTTACGCTGCCGAAGATAATTGATTAGGACAAAACTCGAAGACTTTTTAGTTTGAGCAACTTCCATGTTGCGAGTATCGAACTTTTTACAGATGAAACAAAATATTTAGTAAAGAAGATTATGGAAAAAAAAACTTTAGAACAATTAGATTATTTTAGAATACGAGACTCAATAGCAGGCTTTTGCATGACAGAAGAGGGAAAACAAACTCTCTTGGAGAGGCTTCCTTTTACTAACAAAGAAGATATGAAAAGGGCAAAGGATGAATCTCATGAATGGGGACAATATATTTCATCTGGAGCTGCACGTATTTTAAACAGGTGGAATCCTGTGCAAAGTTATTTTTCAACCTTAGGGGTTGAGGGGGCCGTTCTTGAGCTTGAAGAAGTGTATGCCCTTGGTCAATTTTGCCGCTCCTGTATAACAATTAAACACGCCCTTGGTACAAAAGAAGGCGGAGATTCTCCTTTTGATTCAATAGAACTTCCCCACTTAACAAAACTTGCAGATTCTGTGGAAGATTTAAGCGGCGCCGAAGGTGAAATTTTTAAAATAATTGATAACTCAGGGAGTATGAGAGACCTTCCCTCCATAAGAGAAATTAGGTCAAGTATCGTTTCAATCCGTTCAAGTATAGAAAAACTTATAAAAAGTTACACGAGCGACTCAAAACTACAAGATGCCTTACAATCAAACGTACCAGCCCTTAGGGGAAATAGGCAAGTGCTTGCGGTAAAGGCAAATTTTAAGGGACGATTAAAGGGTATTGTGCATGAAGTTTCCCAAACGGGACAAACCATTTATATTGAACCAGATGATGTAGTACAAAAGAACAATGACCTCATACAAGAAGAGTTTCGCCTTTCACAAGAGGTTCGTCGTATTTTAAAAGAGCTTACCGCAACCCTTAGTCCATACAAAGAAGCTTTTGAAAACTCAATAGAAAGTATGCTTCGCTTTGATTGTGCGTATGCATCTGCTCGATGGGGCTTAGACAACAAGGCAACATTTTGCCAAGAATGTACTGAAAAAAACAATTTAGCTCTTTTTCAGGCTCGCCATCCTTTGCTTGGTGAAAAGGCTGTTCCCATTGATGTTGAGTTTAGGGGTGCCTATCGTATTCTTATATTAACAGGCCCTAATACGGGTGGAAAAACAGTAACCCTA
>CAYJIS010000001.1:94316-127830 GCA_964370315.1 uncultured Treponemataceae bacterium | reverse complement strand
GCGCCACCTTGCCAAGGTGGATGTCGCGGGTCCGACTCCCGTTTCCCGCTCAAAGCGATTCAGGACTATTCTTGAATCGCTCTTTTTTTATATCAAGACTTGATAAAAATATTAGATAAGGAAATTACTATGGAAACCACAAAAAAATTTGAAGAATTAGAAAACTCCTCAGTTAAATTAACCGTAACTGTTCCAAAAAAGGAAGTAAAAAAAAGCTATGATGAGCTTATAGTACAATATGCAAAAACTATTCAATTACCTGGATTTAGAAAAGGTAAGGTTCCAGTTTCTATTCTTGAAAGAAAATATGGTGAAGCATTAAAGCAAGATGCTATTTCTGATATTGTTGAAAAAGCAGTAGAAGAAGTTTTTACCGATCTTGATAAAAATGATGCAGAACATAGACCACTTCCGTATGCACGACCTTCAATGGACGAGTTTCCTCCAATCGATTTTGATAAGGACTTAGAGTTTTCAATCAATTATGATGTAATGCCTAAAGTAAAAGTAGAAGGACTCGATAAGGTTAGTATTAAAGAACCTCAAGTAAGTGTCGGTGATGCTGAATTAAAAGAAGAACTTGAAAATATACGTCAGCGCAATGCAATGGTAATTGATAAAAAAGATGATGAAAAAGCTGCAAAAGACGATGTTGTAACAATTGACTACTTCGAAGTTGATGATAATGATAAAGAAATTGAAGGTTCAAAACGCGAAGACTTCGTTTTTACCATTGGTACAGAACAAAACATCTTTAAGCTAGATAATGATATTATTGGAATGAAAAAAGGTGATACTAAAGTTATTAGCAAAAAATTTGCAAAAGATGATGAAAACAAAGAATTAGCTGGAACAACAAAAAAAGTATCTGTTACTATAAAAGCTTTAAAAGTGCGAAATCTACCAGATTTAGATGATGAATTGGCACAAGATGTAAACGAAAAATATAAAAATCTTGCAGATTTAAAAGCTGATATTACAAAGAATTTAAATACTGCCCTAGAAAATAGAATGAGAGAAATAAAGGCAAGCGCAATTCTAGATCAATTAGTAGAAAAAAATGCTATTGTTCTTCCTAAATCAATGATAGAAGCAGAAAAAGAATCTCGTTGGAGAATGATGGCACAACAATTTCAAATGTCACCAGATCAACTCGAAAGTATGCTAACTGGTTCAGGTCAAACAAAAGAAGCAATGCTCGAAACATGGGTAGGCGATTGTGAAAAGATGCTAAAAAGCCGCTTGATTGTGGAAGAACTCTTAAAAATGAGAAAAATAGAAGTAAGTGATGCTGAAATAGACGCAGAATACGAAAAAATTGGTGCAGAAGCAAATATTTCTGCAGAAGAAGTAAAAAAACACTATGCGGATGCACAAAGAAAAGAGTATCTTAAAGATGACATTAGAGAAAAGAAATTGTATGCACAACTTTTTTCTGAAGTAAAAATCAGTAAGGGCGACAAAACAACATTTGCAGACTTGTTTAAAAAACAATAAACATACTGTCTGTTGCCCTTAAAAGCACACCGAAAATATATTTTCTGTGTAAATTAACATTAGTAAAACGAGTAATATGTTGCTCGTTTTATAAAGGACATAGCATGAGTGAAAAAGCAAGTAGTTTGGTTCCGTACGTAATAGAGCAAACAGGAAACGGTGAGAGATCGTATGATATTTTTTCACGTCTACTAAAAGACAGAATTATTTTTGTTGATGGCGAAATAAATGATGTAACAGCCGACCTTATTGTCGCTCAAATTTTATTTTTAGAATCACAGAATCCTGATAAAGATATAAGTATGTATATTAATTCACCTGGTGGTTCTGTTACTGCAGGGCTTGCAATCTATGATACTATGCAATATGTAAAGTGTGACACTCAGACAATATGTATGGGGCAAGCTGCAAGTATGGGCGCTATTTTATTAGCAGGCGGAACAAAGGGTAAGCGATATTCTTTACCTTCTGCACGTGTGATGATACATCAACCTTGGGGTGGTGCACAAGGGCAAGCTTCCGATATTGTAATTCAAGCAAAAGAAATAATGAGACTTAAAAATCTTTCAATTGAATACTTTGCATATCACACCGGAAAAAAACATGAAGAAGTTGCAAGTGATATGGAAAGAGACTTTTTTATGAGTGCAACTGAAGCACTTGAATATGGCATAATCGATCATATAATGCCAAGTAGGAGAACATAATGGCAAAATCAAAAAATACTTTTGGTTCAAGTTGTTCTTTTTGTGGTAAGCCTTCTTCTGCAAACTTGCAGCTAGTAGCAGGACCGAGTGGTGTTTGCATATGTAAAAATTGTGTAGCAGTTTGTAAATCTATTCTTGAAGAAGACTCAGAAAGTGCAAGTTCTATAGAAATTTCAAATGTGCCTACACCTGTGCAGTTTAAAGAATATTTAGACGAATATGTGGTAAGTCAAGATTACGCAAAAAAAGCCTTGGCAGTTGCTGTGTATAATCATTATAAAAGAATGGCTTCTCCAGCTCAAGCAAATATTCAGTCTGGTGAGCATGAAGTACAGATAGAAAAATCAAACATACTTCTTATGGGGCCAACTGGCTGTGGTAAAACTCTTTTAGCTAAAACACTTGCGAAAAAACTAAATGTCCCCTTTGCTATTGCAGATGCAACAACGTTAACCGAAGCAGGATATGTAGGCGAAGACGTGGAAAATGTTCTTTTAAAGCTTATAAATGCTGCAAATGGAAATATTAAAGAAGCTGAACGAGGTATTATTTTTATAGATGAAATTGATAAAATTTCAAGAAGAAGTGAAAATGTTTCAATTACTCGAGATGTTTCAGGTGAGGGTGTTCAGCAAGCATTATTAAAAATTATAGAGGGCACAAAAGCTAGCGTTCCACCACAGGGAGGGCGAAAGCATCCAAACCAAGAATTAATTGAAATTGATACTACAAATATTCTATTTATTTGCGGTGGGGCATTTGTTGGTTTAGAAAAAATTATTGACTCTAGAGTAAGCCAGCATTCTATTGGTTTTGGCTCACATATTCATACAATGACAGATGAACAAAGGTCTGAACTTCTTAATCAAGTTATACCAGATGATCTTGTTAAATTTGGACTTATACCAGAACTTATTGGTCGTATGCCAATTGCAGTTGCATTGAATGAATTATCCCGAGAAGATTTAGTGCGTATCTTGACTGAACCTAAAAATGCAATAACAAAGCAATTTATGGCTTCTTTTGCGATGGATGATGTAAAACTAATTTTTTCAGATGAAGCAATTGCAGCAATTGCAGAAATGTCAATTGATCAAAAAACTGGGGCGAGAGGTTTGAGAGCAATTGTTGAAAAGATGTTGTTAGATATAATGTTTGAAGTTCCATCAATTAAAGGAAAGAAAACTTTAACAATTACAGCAGAGATGGTAAAAAATAAAATCTGTTCATGTGAAACATTGCAGATTGAACAAAAAACGGCATAATACGTACATATCGTCATAGTGTGCTAACGCTTCCTACTCTAAGGGGTATAGCAAGTGTATTTAACGACTTCGTGACGATTTTTACTATCGAGTTTTAGCGAAGCTGAAACATTGTTGACTGTTACGTTTAGCGGCACTCATGCCGCTATTTTTTTTATTTAATCAGGCTTTTTAGTAATTCCACTGTTTTTATGGCTGTTTTTTCCCATGAAAAGCGTTTAGTCCAATCCAAACCACCTTTTATGAACTTTTCTCGCAACGGTATATCAGAAAGTATTTTTTCAATGGCATTAGAAAAGTCTTCTATATTATCTGGGTCGAAATAGAGGGCGAAGTCTCCGGCTATTTCACTTAGTGATCCTTGACTTGAGCATGCTACAGGTATTCCGCATGCCATAGCTTCTATGACAGGAAGTCCAACCCCTTCATTTATTGAAGGGAAAATACATGCTTCAGATAATGAGTATAATGTGAAGAAATTCTCACGAGGAAAATGTCCCGTTATAAGAATGTCTGGAGAATATTCACAGTCTTGTAATGCTTTATGTACATTTTGAGCGTATGCGTCTTCATTGCCTGCTAAAACTAGTTTATGAGGAAGACCTGTTCTCTTTTTAAAATCGCAAAAAGCTTTTATTAATTCTATGTGCTTTTTTTCAGGTTTTGAAATTCTTGATGCATAGGTGATGTATGGCCTTTTTATTGCAAAAGGCTTTATATAGGCAAAGTCATCTTGACTGTCACTTGAGTTTAGAATGCCTTCTTTATTTCGATTGTTTGTCATTGTAAGAGAGTGGTGTACACCGTCATAAATAACTTCAATGTTTTCTTGCTTTATTCCCAAATGTAATAAATCTTTTCTGATAAATTGACTTACTGCAACAATTTTTGTAGCTTTTTTAAGCTTTCGCCTAAATAGCCCAATTGATATTTTGTTAAACACCTTGTTAAGTGTTTCAGAAACTATTTCATGGACAACTACTACTGTTGGGACATTAGCTGAGAATCGACTCATTGGTGAGCCAGAAGGGAAAAGAACAGCATCGTATTTTTGTTTTTTTACAAATGACTTTAACTTTAAATTATGCCATCTTTTTTCTGCTTTTAAAGTATCTTTTATATCAATCCCGGTAAAGGAAACTCTTCCGTCACCTGGGTCAAAGGTGTATCTATCTATTTCATGCCCAAATAATTCATATGTACACTCATCATCAATGGGTAAATTTTGCACAAGCGAAATAACATAGGAGCCTAAACCTGACTTGCCGTGTTCACATCCAAATACATCTATTCCAATTTTCATTCTTGAAATTATAGCATAGATTTAAGTTTTATGCTATACTGTAAATATAATGAAACGTTTATCAATACACGAGTTTTTTATCGAAAAACTCAAAAGTCGCTCAATAACAGAGCCTACAAAGGTACAGGAATCACTTGTTCCAATTATTTTTACTGGGAAGCATTGTTTTTTTGAGTCTGAAACTGGCACGGGGAAAACACTCGCATATTTATTACCTCTACTGCAAAAAAGTTTTTTACAAAAAACTAACGATGCAACAGATATTTCTTTGTTAGAAAAAAACAAAGTTAGTGTTTTTCCTAATCCTGAGGTAATTGTTATTTCTCCAACATTAGAGCTTGCATCACAGATTAAAAACGAAGTGAACTTTTTTGCACCATTTAAAGGAGTTTTGTGTTTTGGCGGAGCTCCATTAAAAAGACAAATTGAAAGTTTTAAAGATAAACCCTATGCTGTAGTTGGGTCTAGTATTCGTTTAATGGAATTAATACATTTAAAAAAACTTAAAATTAATGGGGTTAAAGCAATAATACTAGATGAAGTTGATCGCCTTTTATCACCAGAAATGCGCGATGAAACTCTATCACTCGTGGATATGATGCCTCAAAGTGTACAAGTTATTGCTTGTTCTGCAACCTTACCTGAATCAATGCAGAAAATATTAAAACGAGCAATAGAAAATAAAGATACAAAAGATTTTGAAATTATTTTACTTCCAAAAGAAGATGTGTTAAAATCACGCATTACTCACTGGGCTTTTCATGCAGAAAGTCGTGACAAAGCAAAGGTATTGCGCAGTTTTTTAGCCGCAGAGAAACCAAAAAAGGCAATTATTTTTTGTTCAAGGGTGGATGAGACTATTTATTTAAATGAAAGGCTAAAGCATCATAAGGTGCATTGTGAAGTTCTTACTGCAAAGACCGATAAAATTAAACGTAAGCAAGCCTTAGATCATTTTAGATCTGGAAAATTACCTATAATTATTACAAGTGATCTTGCGGCCCGTGGGCTTGATATTCCTACTATTACACATATTATACAAATGGATTTGCCTTCAAATGCTGATTTTTTTGTTCATAGAGCAGGGAGAACGGCACGTGCTGGGAAAGAGGGTATAAATGCAATAATTGGTGATGAATACGAACTACGTAATCTTTCAAAACTAGAAAAAAAACTTGGCATAATTATATATCCAAGGGAACTGAGAGAAGGAAAGGTGGTTGAGCCTTTTATTGATGGATAGAGTCTATTGGAAGCTGTAATAAAGATTTTAATGTAACTGAGGATATATGTCAGAAGATTTAAAAACAAGTTCGTATTATTATAATAAAGGCATACAAGCAGCACATGAGTTTGATTCTGAAACGGCACTGGGTTTCTTTAATACAGCAATAGAGCTCGATTCTAACAATATAAATGCCTATTGCCACAAAGGAGACTCTTTAATCTGCTTAGGTGAATTTGAAGAAGCTCTTGATTGTTTTGAAAAAGTAATAGACCTTGACCCTCAAAAAGAAGGTGCATACACTGATGTAGCCTATACTCTTCGTGCACTTGGAAGATATGAAGAGTCAATACAGTATTGTAATATAGCAATAGAATTGGACAGTGGTAATACTGTAGCATATACTATTAAAGCTCATATGTTATCCTACTTGGGGTACTATGATGAAGCGCTTGATTGTTTTGAAAAACTTATAGAGTTAGGCAGTTACAATGTTTCAAATTATATAGATAAAGCAAATGTCTTGAAAAAACTTGAAAGGCTAGATGAAGCTGTTAGATGTTATGATGAAGGTATAAGCATACATCCTAAAAATTCTACTCTTCATTTTAATAAAGCAAATATACTAAATAACACGAGTAGATATAAAGATGCAATAACTTCCTTTGATATAGTCCTCAAGCTTGATAAAACACACGAGGGAGCATATAATAATAAAGGGAATGCACTTCGTGCGTTAGGTAGGCATAAAGAAGCAATTACATATTTTAATAAGGCAATCAAAATAGACCCTACATTAGCAGTTGCGTATAATAATATAGGACTCTCTTTTAATGATTTAGGTAAATATAAAAAATCGCTACAATTTTTTGATAAAGCTATTGCAATAGATCCTAATTATGCGAATGTATATTTTAATAAAGCTATTGTGCTGAATAGCTTAAATTTTTTTCAAGAAGCTATAGACAATTATAATAGATGCATAGAATTAGATTCTGATGATGCTTACAACAATAAGGGACTTTGCTTGCATTCTTTAGGAAAGTATGCAGAGGCGATTCAATGTTTCGATAAGGCACTAGAGATAGACCCAAACAGTGCAAATACATATAATAACAAAGGTCTTAGCGTTCATGAATTGAAATTGCATCACGAAGCAATAAGTTGTTTTGATAAAGCCATTGAAATAGATCCTCTTTTGTATTTTGCTTATAACAATAAAGGTAATTCATTAATCAAATTAGATATATATGACGAAGCGATTATTTGGTTTAATAAAACTATAGAAATAAATTCAAATTATGCTGGAGCATACAATAACAAAGGAAATGCTCTTAGGTGCTTAGGTAAGTATGAAGAAGCTATGCAATGTTTTAATAAAGCTCTAAAAATTGATTCTAATCTAGCTATATCTTATAATAATATAGGGCTTATTTTGAATGATTTAGGTAAATATAGTAAAGCATTAAAATTTTGTAATAAAGCAATAAAAAGAGATCCTAATTATGCTAATGCGTATTATTACAAGGGAAACTCGTATTATGATTTAGAACTTTATACAAAAGCAATGCGTAGTTATGATAAAGCTATAGCGTTAGGAAAAAATGATACAGATATTTATTTTAATAGGGGTAATGCTTTATTTTCGTTGAGAAGGTTTGATGATGCCCTTCAGTGGTATGACAACGTAATAAGTCGAGATGCAAAATATACTCTTGCTTACTATCATAAAGGCCTTGCATTACAAAAATTAGGTAGAGAGGATGAGGCAAAGACTTGCTTTGGCAAAGCTCGTAACCTGGGATATGATTGTTAAGTACCCACTAAGTTGGAAAGCAGGCAAGAGCTTTGATTTTAAACATATTGATGGATAGATTTCGAACTCGTAATTAAAAATTATACTTGACCTTCCTTCCTTTACTCAGTAAAATAGAGAGTATATTAAACTGGGTGTAGTATCCGATTATGGGTACTTTACCATATTGTAGAGGTTATTAGTGTTTCTTAAAGGTCTTGAAATTTTTGGTTTTAAATCGTTTGCTGATCGTACAAAGATTGAATTTGCCGATGGTATTACTGCGCTTTTAGGACCCAACGGATGCGGAAAGAGTAATGTTGTTGATGCAGTTAAGTGGGTTTTAGGTGAGCAAGCTGCAAAAACCATGCGTGCCGAAAAAATGGAAGACATTATTTTTAATGGTACTGAAACTCGAAAAGCCCTCAATATGGCAGAGGTAACACTCATATTAGCAAATGATAACGGATTGTTACCGTTGGACATGAGTGAAATCAGCATAAAAAGACGTCTTTACCGATCAGGCGAAGGTGAATACTTTATAAACAATCGACAATGCAAATTAAAGGATGTTAGAGAACTTTTTTGGGACACTGGTGTTGGTAAAGTAGCCTATTCTGTTATGGAACAAGGTAAAATTGACCAAATCCTTTCTAGTAAGCCAGAAGATCGACGTTATCTATTTGAAGAGGCTGCTGGGATTACTCGCTTTAAAGCTAAAAGAGCAGAGGCAGAAAGAAAGCTAAGTCGAACAGAAGAAAATATGAAACAAGTTGAAGGTATTTTAGGAGAAGTAAAAAGAACCTATGATACTTTGAAAATTCAAGCAGACAAAACGAATGACTATCGAAAATTAAAAGATGACATTTTTGAACATGAGCTTGATATACAGTTGCTTCGCTTAAAAAGTTTTCTTCAAGATAAACGAAATCGAGACGAAGATTTACAAAAGGCAACTGAAAAAAGAGACAATGTACAACAGAAAATTGAAGCGATAAATACAGAGCTCACACAACATGTAGATGAAGTAACTGCAATGGAAGGTAAGCTTAATGAAATGCAACAAGAAATATTTGGGCTTGCAATTAAAGAGCGATCAAAAACTGAAAGTTTAAGACACTTTGAAGAAAGTCGAAGTTTAGCAAAAGAAAAACTAAAACAAATAGAAGTAAAAAAAGCAGGTCTTACTGAGCGCTTGGATATGCTGACAGAAGATGCAGATGAACAAGAAGGGTCTTTACAAGAATTACAAAGACGTTTATCAGAGATTGCAAAAAATATTGCATCGTTTGAAGAAAACATAACAATTTCCTCTGATAGAATTTTAGATAATAATAAAAAAATTGTTCATATTGAAGCAGAAATATCTGAATTAGATGGTGTTCGAGGTCAACTGCAAAAACAACTTGAAGCTATTACCGAAAATATAGTTACAGAACTTGATGCAAAATTAAAAGATGCAGGACTTTCTTCTCAAGGAGCAAGCAAGGCAAAAGAAGATTTAAATCAGGTTGTTGCAAAACTAAAAGTTTTGGCAAACGGTAGAAAAAAACTTTTTAAAGATTTTTCAACAATAAAAGAACCGTCATTTTCAGAAACAGGAAAATTTGTAAATTCTGCAATCACCGCTTTTGATGAAATTGAATTTTTAGTATCAAATCTAGAAAATGCAATTGATGTGTTTGAAAAATCAAACCCTTCATTTATTCAAGACTTTTTATCACCTGAAGGTATTATAACTAAAAAAAGGGCAATTGATGTAAAAATTCAAGAAAACCGTAATCGAGTGAATGAAAAGCGTGAGAGGATTTTAGATGTAAAAGATGATAGTACTGACTTAAATCTTAAAATGGAAGAGTACAGGATTACACTTGAAAACCTTCGAATTAATCAAGCTCAGATGAAAACTCAAATTCAATCAAGTGATGATCAATTACGGTTACTCCGACGAGAAATCGCAAGTCAAGAAGGTGCATTGAAAGAGCTTGAAAATGAACACTATGCTGAAACTAAACGCTTTGAAGACATAGACTCACAAGTACTTGAAGTCGAAGGTGAAATTGCTGTTATGAAGCGTGAGGGCATTCGACTAACAAAGGAACTTGAAGAGCTTGAAAAAAGTATATCAGATAGAAACTCTGATGTTGCTGGTAAGCGAGAAGACCAGAAAAAATTAATGACGGATATGGCTGCCCATCAGCACAAAATAGAAAAATTCCACTTAGATATTGCTACAACCGACACAGAAATTAGAAACTTAAAAGAAAACTTTAAGGAAACACATTCTAGGGACTTAATGGAATTTGAAGAAAGAATGTTTACAATTACTGTGCAGCCAGCACAACTACGTGAAGCGGTGCAGGGATTGAGGCAAAAAATACGCGAGCTGGGGAATGTTAACCTCATGGCAGTTGAAGAGTTTGGTGAAGCAAAAGAAAGATATGACTTTTTATCAGGACAAATTGAGGATCTTAAAAAAGCACGCGACGACCTACATCGAATTACAGAAGAAATCCGTGCCGAATCTACAGAACTTTTCTTAGCAACATATAATAAAATAAAGAAGAACTTTCACAATATGTTCCGCCGTCTTTTTGGTGGTGGTAGAGCAGAACTTCGTTTGGTGGATCCTCAGAATGTTTTACAATCTGGTGTTGATATTTTTGCGCAACCTCCTGGGAAAAAACTTGAAAACATTGCGCTTTTGTCCGGTGGTGAAAAAACTATGACTGCAGTTGCATTATTGTTCGCCACGTACATGGTTAGACCTTCCCCTTTCTGTCTTTTGGACGAAATTGATGCAGCCCTTGATGATGAAAATGTAAGTAGGTTTATTAATACACTTCGTGAATTTGGTTCTTTAAGTCAGTATATTGTTATTACACATAATAAAAAAACGGTTGCAGGTGCTAGTACACTTCTTGGTGTAACCATGGAAGAATTTGGTGTTAGTAAAATAATTACCATTAGGCTGGAAACAGATGGTAAAGGTGGTGGAAGTTTAAAAATTCCAGATATTGCTCCTTTTGAGGAAGAAGAAGTTGAACCCGAAAAAGATGTGTATATTCCACCTCATCCGCCTAAGCGCATAAAGGGAGTTACTGAACATAAACAAGATAATTCTACTTCCAAAGAAGATGAGAACCATAAAAATAATGAGAGCATAGATAAACAAGATGTAATGCGAACAACAGAGGAGAGTGAAAACAATGAATAAAAAAGGCGTGTTATTTTATGCATGTACTTTTAGTATTATTTTTTTATTCACTATCGCTTGTGCGCCCGAGAAAAGCAATGATTCTCTTACAAACATTACTATCGAAATGTCACCCATCTTACCTAAAGAACCAATTTATAACGATGATTATGTTATTACAAATATCCCTCGTGAGAGGTGGTCAAAGGAAGAGGTAGAGCAGTGGTTTATTATTCCTGAGGGAGAAAATCTCGAAAGGCTAAACGCTGCAAATGAACAATTAATAAAAGAAGTATTAGAGGCAGCCCCATGAAAAAGATTCTTGTAAGTGTATTTGTTTTATTATTATTAGCGTCTTGTGAGTCTATGAATGATTCTAGTGATAGTTTAGACGAAGGCCAAGAAATACCACAAACACCATCGATACAAGAATCTCCAACCGAGCCATTTGTAGGGCAATCAATTATACCACCGATACAAGATGAGCAAGATCAAGCGAATGTACAAAGTGACGTAAGCGAAATAGCAGAATCTGAAATAGCAGATTTGACACCTCTATCGCCACAAAATCAAAATGTTTCACAAACTAATGAAAATCCTACAGCGCAAAGAGAAATAGCACAAGAGAATACTTTTGATATACAAGATGATCCAGAGGTTGAGTTTTTTCCGAACGCACTTAATGTAGAAAATACAAATGATACTAATACAGATTTATTTTTAGAAGAAAACGATGTAGCTCAAAATACTGATCAAACGGACATTGGAGAGTCTTCGCCAAACATCAACGATATACAATTACAGGAACCAGAATTTGCTCAAGCTATACCTTTAACCACCATAAATGAAGATGATATTGATGAATCAGCCCTTAATCAAACAACCGATAATAGTACAATAGGTGAGGTTACACAATCTTTTATTCCTTTAACAGAAGATGGAGAAGTTGAAAGTGTTGCCTTACCGTTTGACACTAGTATAGCTAGTGATGAAGAAAGTGAAGTGATAGATTTTCCTGAAATAACGCAAGCTCCTGTTATTGAAACTCCTTTTGTTACAGAACCTATTATTCAAGAATCACCAGAAGTCGACGAAATTATTATTCCAGAACCAGAACCAATTGTAACGCAAGCACAAGAGCGAGATTCATATGTAAATGACCGTGATGCAAATTTTTCAATGGGGATTCAAGAAGCGAACGACTTTAGCTTTGAAGATGATATAGATGAACAGATAATTTTTACCCCTTTACGTCATGTGCAAGTCTTTAAAGGTGATTATACAGATATTTTTCTTCCAGGACAAGGTTGGATTTTTTTAGGAGAGGTTGAACAAAGCGACCCTAGTATCTATGATTTTGAAGGTAGAAATATTGATGATGGTGATACGAGCTTTACCTTTCAAGGTAAAGATGTTGGAACAACAGATTTACACTTTTATAAACAAGATATAATAGAAAATGTCTATATTGATGAATATATTCGCCTTTCAGTTTTATCAGAAGATGCCATTATGACAAGTGATAATGCCGATGCAAGTGTTATGTTTGATTTGTTGTCTGATGATGAGATTTTAATGTTTGATGATGAATCCATGAGTGAATCTTCAATTGAAAATCAAGAAGACTTAAGTTTGCTAGATTTAGCTCAAGTAGCATATGAAGAAAAAAGGTATGCAGATAGTCTGGCTTTACTAGATGAATTTAGCATCACAGCTGTTTCTGATATTGATAGAGCTCTTTATCTTTATGGACAGAATTACGAAGCTAATTCAGATCAGCGAAATATAAAAAGAGCTTATGATTCATACCAAAGACTTGTTGAATTTTATCCACAAAGTAGTTATTGGGAAGATGCAGCAAAAAGGCGAACCTATTTAGAAAGGTTTTATTTTACAATTAATTAACTTGAGTAAATGCAATAGCGTTTTTTTTCAAATATTTTGTACATAGCAACGCCATTTTTTTTATTATTGAATATTAATCCATTCCAATATTCTAATGCAGCAAACATAGCGTTTCCACCATCATCTTTATCACTCTTGTCTGTTTTAAATGAAACAAAATTGGAAAGGTTTTCAAAATCTTTTTTTTCAAGAAATTCTAAGCGTTGTTTGTTAAAGTTGTTCCATTTTTCTAGGTGTGTAAAACCCTCTCCTTCATCTTCAATAATAAGGTGGGCGTATGTATTTCCAAAAGAATACCATACATGAACTTTTTTTTCTATATTGCAATTGTTTCCATGTTTTATTGCATTTTTTATCATCTCAGCAATTTGTTGTTCTAATAATTCTCCTCCTACTATATCTACAGGAGCACTTTGTAGCAATAAATGGGAATAATATCTTACTTGACTATAGTCAGAATCAAAACATTTATAACGAAGGTATGTTTTATCAAAAAGAGAATTTTTTTCATCACTTATAAGTTTTTCAGTCATTGAGAGTCACTCTTTAACTTTGATTAAACAGGGAAACTGCTTCTTCTATCGTATTTGTCATTGGAAAGTAATCAGTTAAGTGTGTTAAATCGATTACTTTTTTTACAGAGCCCTGTATGTTTGTAAGAGCTAGTTGTAATTGCTTTTTTTTAATTACAGAACAAATATATATTAATGCACCAACTCCAGATGAGTCAATATAAGTAACATCAGAAAAATTAATAATTATTCGCTTCACATTTTTTTCAACCATTTTTGAAATTAAGTCTTTTATTTTGTGAGAATTATATAAATCCATTTCGCCATCGACATCTATTATGTAGTTTTCACCAGTTTTTCGTATTGTTAATTCCATGTTGTCCTCCAAATAATAGACATTACATATGTATCATTAAAAGCACCAAAGATTGGTCATCACAATGTACATTCTTATTGCTATACTCTATTATATCACTTTTTACATTTTGTAATATGTCTTTACCCTTTAAATGTGAAAAGTTTTCAATAATTGTTTTTAATCTTTCTACGGTATACTGCTTTCCATGTTCATTAGTACATTCAACTATGCCGTCAGTACATAATATAACAATGTCACCATCTTGTACTGTAAGTGTATAGTCGCCATATTCGCTATGCTTATGTACTCCTAAGGCACTTGTATTTTTAGAAAGTGTTATCCATTCTTGTTCTGTAGGTCGGTATAATAAAAATGGGTTTGTTGAAGCATTAGAGCATTGTAGTTGTTTTTGATTGTAGTCAAAAAGTAGCAAGCTTAAACTTGCAAATTGATTTTTCTTTTTTTCTTTTATTAAAACTCTATTAATCCATTGCATTAGTGTGGAGGCAGGCTTCGATGTATTTGCAATTATATTTACTGTAGTTTTGAGCATCTGCATGGTCATTATAGAACCCATATCCTTACCAATAATATCGCCTAGCACAATGCAGAGCTTATTATTCTTTGTCGTAATAACATCAAAAAAATCACTGCATATTCCATCGAAGGGATTAAAATATGTGTATAGTTCTGCATGTGGAAAATGAGGAATTCTTTGTGTATACAAGTCCTTTTGAATTTTCGTTGCAAGCTGTTGTTGTATATTAGTTTGTGTTTTTTTTTCAATTTCATTAAAGCACAGAATATTTTTTAAGGCGATACTTGAAAATTCTGATAACTGAGATAACTTATCAAGGGCCATAGTGCTAAATTGTCCTTGACCTTTTTTTCTGCAAAGCATTATTACTGCACATACTACATCGTTTATTTTTAAAGGTAACGCCATATATGAGTCTGCTTGTAATTCAATTGGTGCATCACTACTTTTTTCTTCTTCTGGCAAAAATTGAGAAGTAGTAATTCTTGGGTCTAAGCTTGCATCAATAATTATTTCTTTTTGTATTTCTTTTGCGATCTTTTCATAAAAGGTATTATTGTTACTAAATATACTTGTACGAAAGTGATTTCCAATATCAAAGGAAGTTAAGGGGAGTTGATCAGGTAGTTTATGTGCAGGTGAAAAAAAACCTACAAAAGCTTTTACACTTAAAGTATCGGTATAGTCATCAAATAATAATGCTATACCTCCATCGCTATCAGATAGGTTCATATATGTATTTGTTATTAGATTTAATAATGCATCAATTGGATTTTTCTCATATATTGCACTGATTGACCGATTTAAAATTGCATATCCATGTTGTGCAATAGATGATGATAGTCCCGACATCTTAGTGTTATGTATATCGCTGCTTTTGGTTTCAGATGTGCTGACTTGTTTTAGGAGCATAATAAGTAAAATTAAAATGAGTGCTAAGTTAAGAATAATGATTGTTAAAACAAAGACAGGTGGAAAGAATGTAATTTGCGACACTATTATTATCTCTCCCTATAAAATGGATATACATATAGTAACTAAAAAAAACTATATGTATATCTTATCACCTCAAATATAATACGTCAAGACATTGAAACTTGTAGCGAGGATTGAAATAGTGTAGCTATTTTTTTCTTTTGAATATTGCAAGCAGAGAAGAAATAAAACTTTTTTTAAAAAAAGTTTTAAACTGTACCGCTGCAACATCTAATGTAATGGAGTTATCATATTTTGTTTGCAATTCTTGCCAATATTTTAATAGCCATACATATAAGTCACCAGGAGTTCGTTTTAAAAACTTTTTCATCGCAGATTGTTTATTTAGTATATCTAATATAGGCAGATACACATCTTCGTACCAAAGTTGTACTGCCTCCACTTTATTAACTTCACGTGTACTACTTAAAAATTCTTTATGAATTTCTATATGGTTATAAATTACATCATATTGTCCAGAAGATGAAAAATCTAGGTTCCAACAATCGGTAATATCACCGAATGCAGTTTCAGCGTAGAACAATCGTTTTTCGTAGTCAATAACTCTTTTTAGAATTTGATTTTTTGACATTCCTGGTCTTAGTTTTATTTCGCTTTGCAAACTGATTACTTCTGCATCTATGTATGCCATGCCTTGACTTTTTGCAACTGATACTCGATGATTTCCATCTCTCACAAAGTAAAGACCTCCAATTTCATATAATTTTATTGGTGGTAAAATTACATCAGTGAGACGTGCTGCATCAATGCTTTTCCATCTGTTTTTTAAGTGCATGTTTTTCGGAAAAAAATGATTATCAAAATCGTGGTAACGACCTTCACTGCCTACAATGAGGTCAACTAGTATTTCCTGCATTCCAATGTATACTTCATTTTTTGGCTTTAACCATTTTTTTATATCACCAAATGAAAGCAGCTGTGTTTCTTCTGGGTTTAAAAAATGTTGAATTTCGTTAAAGAGAGCTTTATTTCGTGCTTTTGAAAAATCTTCTTCGGTTTGTGTAATTATACTACTTCGATTCATACATACCTCTCAAACGTTCTACGTATCTTTAATTACAATTCTACGGTGTAATGGCTAAATGCATTTATAATTGTAGTTGACTCTAATTCAGAAACCCTCTTCTCTTGGCTGTCATATAGATGAATATGACCGTGAATCATGAGTTTTGGTTTGAATTTTTTTATAAACCAAATATAACTTGAAAAACCTTTGTGGCATTGGTCTTTTTTATCATGTATTCCCTCTGGACTCGCATGTGTAAGAAATATATCCAAGTATCTTCCATGTCTTATTTTGTTAAAAAGTAAACGCGGAATCATTTTTATTAGTCTAAACTTCATTTGAGTTTCTGTGTATTGGCACGCACCGTTATTATATTTCATCGACCCTGAACACCCTGCTATAAGTATATCCTTATTTTTTAATACTTTAAAACCGCAATATATTGCACCATGGCAATATTTTAATGTTTCATGATGAGTATAGTGTGTGTTCACTTCATTTGGATGGTAAATGCCAAATTCTTCTAAATTGTGGTTGCCAAAGACAAAGTATGTTGGAACGTTAAGTGTTGTAACAATATAATCAATGTATTCCATTGCCAAATCCCCTGCACATAGTACCATATCAATATCTTTAAAGTACTCTTTTGCGCCGTTTGAATATACAAGAGGGTCAATTTGATCAGAAATACACAAAATTTTCACGTATTACCCCACAGCCCGACTAAGATGCATTTGAAGCTTTTCGTTATTAATTAACTCCAAAGGTCTGTTTTCTGCAAAAGTTAAGGCAGTTCTTGTAAAGTCAGAACTTGTAAATATGTACACCTTAACGTAGTTCTGTTTTTTTGCTACATCTAAAAGTGTTCTTAATACAGAGTCTTCTATAACATCTGTTTCTCTGTAAAAAACTAATAAGATGAGTTTTTTTCTAACGTCCATCCAGTTAGCATCTTTTTGTTCAGTCGCTACAATTTCGCAACCAAATTTTTTATTTTGTTCTGTTTGTGGGCTAAGGCCTAGGCTTTTGTTAGCAATATTCTTACACAAATTAACAAAGTCAGAGTCAGCACATGTAAGATATTCTTTTATTGCGTCATTATCATTAAATGTTTTGTATTCTGCAAGTTTGTTCGGAACATCGCGAAAATTTTTGTTTTTAGTTAATATCAACTTCCACTGCGTAATAGCTAAGTCTATTTTTCTTTGTTGTTCAAAACATTGAGCTAAAAAATAACGTGCATATAATGTATCATTTACGTTTTCATTTTTTGTAACACTAATTGCTCTTTCAAATTCATTTTTTGCTTTTTCAATACTATTTGCAGCCATAAAGCAAGTGCCTCTTTCAATTAAGGCCTTTTGTCTGAGCTCTGCATCGCGTGTAGCCTTTTCAAATGCGGCTACTGCTCCTGGGTAATCTTTTGACTCTTTAAGAATTTTTCCAAGATAGTAATAACTAGAAAAAACATCAGGCTTTAATTGAATTGCTAAATCAATGGCTTTTTTCGCTTCTGCAAACTGCTTTGCTCTAAAAAGAATCATACCTCTTGCAGCATGAGCTTTAACATGTCTTTTGTTTAGTTGAATAGTTTTATTATAGTAACCAAGGGCATGCTCATATTTTTTCTTTTCTTCAAAGAGTTTTGCAGTTTCAAAAAAAACATCAGCATTATTTGGGTCAAGTTTTGTTAATAGAATATACTCATTAAGAGCTTCATCTATTTGATTAAATTTTAAATATAGCTTTGCACAATGAACCCTAAAATCTTTTTCTGGGATATTCATAATATCAAAAATAGCTTCTTGATTTACAAATTTAAACTCCATTATTGCAAGTTCATCTTTATTGTCGTCTAAGTAAGCAAGCCCTAAATAGTAGTGAGCAACAATGTCTCTGTTATCTTTTGCAATTATTGCTTTTGCCATCTTAATTGCATTCGCAGTTTTTCCATGCTTTAGTAAGTTTTTAATTGTGCTAATTTTTTTTGGAGAACGTACCGATTTTATTACAAAAATAGCAAGAAAAATTGCAGCAACTCCTAATGCGGATATGAGAAAAATTTGAAAATATGCCATTAAACCTCCGGTATTTTCAATTGAAAATTATTTTATTTTATGTTACAATATAACTAGAAAGGCGGTTAAACTATGAGTAAAACTCCTAGTAATATTATATCAAGATTTGCCACATTATGTATACTACTTTTACGAAATGTTTTTATTTTTTTAGTAGTATTGATACCTTCGGCATTATTTTCTCAATCCTTTACAGAAGGAGAGAGTCTTTTTCGCGAAGATAAAACAGAATTAGCTATCCCTCTTTTACAACGTTCTCTTATAGATGGTAGCTCTCAGCCAGTGGTGTATAATTATCTTGGTATTTCATATATGAAAACAGGCCAAATACAAAAAGCTTTAGATACTTTTTTAGAGGGAACAACTGTTGCAGGCACCGATAAACGAAGTTTGTATTACAATGCAGGAACCGCTGCTTATTTAATACCAGATTTTGAAAAAGCAAAAGAATATTTTTCCTTTGCCATTGTTGCAGATCCTTCTTATGCAGAAGCGCATCTTAACAGGGCTAATACAAGTGTGCAGCTTAGACACTATACAGATGCAATAGATGATTATAATAAGTATTTAGTTTTAGAGCCAAATTCTGAACAAAGAGTAGATGTCATTAGGATGATTGCAGCATTAACTGCTGAAATTGAATTTCAAAAACAAGAAGAGATTCGTCAGGCTGCAGAACAACAACGTTTGGCAGAAGAACAAAAACGTATAGAAGAAGAGCAAAAACGAATAGCAGCAGAACAAGAGCGAATAGCTGCAGAACAAGCTGCGGCAGAAGCAGAGAGACTTGCTGAAGAAGCAAGGCGTCTTGAAGAAGAACAGCAAAGACTTGCAGCAGAGCAAGCTGCAGCAGAAGAAGCAAGGCGCCAGGCAATTTTAGATGCTTTACAAGAAGGTGATGTAACAAATTTTTCAGCAGGATCAGAAGGTGGACTTGATTACGAGTATGAAGAAGCCGAATTAGAATAAACGAAGAGGCAAATAAAGCCTTAAAAAAAAGAAAAAATGGGAACATATCCCAAAACTATAATATAAGGAAGAAACAGCCGTGGCAAAAAAAACAACTGGGGCAAAAAGTAGCCCAACAAAGACAAGTAGTGTAAAAAAAACTACAAGTGCTAAAGAAAGTGTTACAAAAACAACTACTAATAAAACAGCACCCTCAAAAAAAGCTGCACCAAAAACAGATGCTCCAAAACCAACTGCAAAAAAAATAAGTCCTGCACCAAAGGTAGCTTCAAAAACAAAAGCTAGTACAAAAAGTAGTGCTGAAAAAGCTGTAGCAAAGAAGAATGATAGTAAAGCTACGAGCACTAAAGCTGTTTCTAAACCAACAACTGCAAAGGCAGTTGCAAAGAAAAATATTGCAAAGCCTGTAGTAAAAGAAACTACTACAAAGGTACAATCTAAAAAAACCGCTTCGAATGTGACAGTAAAAAAAGCAACCCCTTCTAAAGCGACGGTAGCTAAAACTACTAAGCCTTCTACTACTAAAAAAGCAGCTATCACAAATGTAAATCCATTTACATTCGATAGGCCAGTTATAAATAGAACCTCTTCTTTGGGCAGCGAAAAAAGGGAAGATATTTTTAAAACTACACAAAGAAGTGAGCAAAATAAAAAGCCTGTTTCACCTAAAACTGCGTTTGATCCAAAAAACTTTAACATAAAAAACATTTCTTTAAAAAGCCTTCCTGGAGCAATTGCAAATAGGGCTGTGCTTGTATGGGATACAATTAAAAACGGAACAACACAAACGTATGGCAAAGCAAAGAATGCCATCCTAGCACGTTTTGCACCTCAACGATCAGATGAGGCAGAAGACTATATGGACCCTAATGATCCTAACGACCCAAATGCAAAAAAGAAGAAGATACTTGTAATCATTGGTATCGCCTTGTTGTTACTTGGATTGATTATAGGTATATCTCAACTCGTTCGAGGATGTGGATCCTCTCAAAATGATACAGAATTACTTGAAAATCAAGAAAGGGAGAATATATTAAATCTTGCACGACAGTATATAGATCGAGGTGAATATGATAGAGCTTTAGATTTATTAGAACCTTTGTTACTTCAAAATCCAGAAGATGAAGAAGTATTGGCCTTAGTTGATGAAATACTAGGCTTAAGAGGTGATGGTGATGGAAGAGGCTTTGGTAGTGGAAGTGGTTCAAGTGGCCAAGATGGAATGAGTCAAAGGGACTTTGAAGATGCTCTTGCAAGGTTGGCTGCTGATAATGCCGCTGCATTGGCAGAAGTAAGAAATGGTTTACAAGGACCTGCTGGGGCATCTTCTACTGGTTCACAAAGTCAAGCAGATGCAGATGCCGAAAGAAGAAGGCAAGAACAATTAGCTCGTGAAGAAGCAGAGCGCAAAGCAATGGAAGATGAACTTGCTAAAGAAAATAAAGACTTAGCAGATCTAATTAATAGAATAAATGATGAAGTTGCAAGAGGTAAAAGTCTATTAGAAAGTGGTCGATATGATGATGCCTTAACACCTTTTGAAACTGCTAGAGGGCTTTTGGAAGACCCACGTCTAGCAAGTGAAGATGAGTTTGTTGGTGGTAAGCTTTCAGAAATTGCTGGAGTTTTACACACTACGTCTCAAGATGTTCCTGATGAAGCAGTAGAAAAAGAATTACTTGATGAAGCTCGTGGTTATGCGGTGGACACTTTAGAGCAATTACCAAATGATGCTAATGCTCATTATGTAATTGGAATGCATGCTGCAGCTAACCGACAATATCCTCAAGCAAGAGATTCATTAACAAAGGCTACCAAGGCTGACCCAAGAAATGCTCTTTATTATTATGAACTTGGAAAAGTTCAGTATACAATGCGACTCTATAGTGATGCTCGAAATTCGTTTGAAACCGCTGGTGGATTAGAACCTGATTTTTATCAAGCGTGGTTTAATGCACATCTCGCACACAATAGACTCGGAAATACAGATCAAGCAATTGCATCTTTACAAAAAGCAGTTTCTGCAAATGATTCCTATGTGAATGGGTGGCTTCAATTAGCTCGTATGCAAAATCAAAAAACCGATTACAATGGGGCAATTGACTCATATGAAAAAGTATTAGATTTAGAATCGACAAATCTTAATGCCTTATTAGAAATTGGATCAATTTATTTAAATCAAAATAATAATGCTCGTGCAGAACAATACTTTAGACGTGGAATAAGTTATGCTGCTGATGATGCAATAACAAACTATAACCTTTCTATTGCTTTATATGCACAAGGAAAATACAGTGATGCATCTCAGTATGCTCTTAAAGCAGCACAATCAGATTCTTCAAATGCAACATTTTTATATAACTATGGACTTATAGCGGATGCGTTAGACGACTTTGATAATGCCGTTACTTATTATTCAAGAGCAATTCAGGTAGAGCCTAATCATGTTAGTGCAAATATCAATCTTGGAAAGCTTTACTTAGAAAGTGGAGATGTTGATGGGGCATTACGTTATCTCACAACTGCATATAATGCAGATACTCGTAGCTTTGAGGCTACAAATAACTTGGCCGGTGCATATCTAGAAAAGAAAGACTACAATAATGCAATTACTTATTTTCTTGCAGCGCTACAGATTGATAGAAGAAATGTTACTGTTAAAATGAATCTTGCTCAGTCATATTCTTCTGCAGAACAATATGAGAATGCAAAAACTATTTATTCAGAAATTGTTGATGCTGATAGTAACAATTTAGATGCATTGTTAGAGTTAGCAAAGGTTAGTATTGCATTAGATGAAAACGAAAATGCCAGAAGCTATCTAACTTCAATAAAACAAAAGGATTCTGCATATAAAGTAGCAGAAGTTAATTCTTTGTTAAGTTCGCTATAAAAACGAAAGTTGCAAAATGATATATTGCATTTTGCAACTTTTTTTATGTGCGACGTACCATAGAAAATAATTCTTCTTTTGAAATTTTTGCCCATAAAGGTCTGCCATGAGGGCAATGTGGATCTTCCAATTCAAAAATATCTTGTAAAAGTTTGTATGCGGTTTGAGAATCGAGCATGTGGCCATCTTTAATGGCTGCTCTACATGCTGTTCTACTTGCCAAAGAACGAATAAGTTCATTCGGTTGCATTCGGTTTTCAAGTAAATCTTCGAATAAATCGCTTTCACTCCCTCGCCAGGAAACAGGAACACTGTAAACCTCCCATCTTCCTTCTCCACAATCCTTAAAGCTAAATCCTGCACTTTCTAGTTGTGGAAGTAACTCAGTTATATAGGTATCATCATTTGCACTTTGCGTTTCTAATACAAGAGGAATTAAGAGCATTTGTTTTTGGCCGGCTGTTTTTAGGAAATTTTCATAGAGTATTCTTTCATGGCCAGCATGTTGGTCAACTACTAAAATCTCATTATCTTTTTCTACCAGTAAAAAAACATCTAAGGCAAATCCTATGTAACGAAAATCATTTCTTTTAGATTCGTTTCTAAAAGAGTATTCATCATCATTCTGTTCAAGCTTATTTATATTTATGTTACCTTTTTGTTGTGCTATTTCCTGTGTAGACTTTTGTGAGTAGGAATTTTGGAAAAAAGAAGAAGGTGTCCCACTGGAGAATGCATTCGTGGGTATATAGTTTTGTTGCTTTTCTGCACCTTGTGTGAACGAATTATAAGGGTTTTCGGTTCCGTATAAAAACGATGCACTTCTTTCATGAATGTTTTCAGTGATGGTATTTTTAGGTTGGGTTAATCCTCTAACTGAAAAATCTGTATAAAAATTTCTTGTTAGACTGCTTACTGCTCGATGAATTGGAGACATGTCTTTAAATCGAACTTCTTTTTTTGCAGGGTGTATATTAAAATCTACTAAACTAGGATCTATATCAATAAAAAGTGCTGCAACAGGGTGAGTCCCATTTGGAAAATAACCCTCTGCGCCATAGTCAATTGCTTGCAAAAAAGCATATTCTTGGACACGTCTATTATTAACAAAAATAAACATGTGTTTTCTATCATTACGATACACTGAAGGTTCACCTAAAACTAAACGAACCCTCCATTGTTCTTGGCTGTTTGATACTTCATAAAACAATGACTCTTTATTGGACATATCTAAAACACTTGTAAAGCGACTAGATAAACTTTGTCCACTTGGTAGATCCATTTTAATTGCATTGTCTACACTTAGTCTAAAAGTAATGTCTGTAAAAGGAAGAGCTTTTTCAATAAAAGTTTGTTTACAAAGGTTTCCTTCTGTTTGTGGTCTTTTTAAAAACTGCCTTCTCGCAGGAAAGTTTTCAAATAAAGCTTTACTTAGCGCGATAGTTCCTTCATGTAAGTTTGACGGACTTATTTCGTGATTCTTTTCTAAAAAGGCATCAAGCTGCCATGCTTGGGAATCTCTTGTAGATGTTATGCTGAGTCGGCTTACTGCTGCAATCGAAGCCAATGCCTCACCCCTAAAACCTAGCGTGTATAGGTTTTCGAGGTCATTTTCATTTTCAATTTTACTTGTAACGTGAGGTTTTGCGCAAATTTCTAAATCTGCCTTACTCATACCCCAGCCATTATCGACAACACGAATGGACTCTATTCCGCCACCTTCTAATTCTACAATTATTCTTGATGAACTTGCATCAATTGCATTATCTAAAAATTCACGTAATACAGCATTGGGTCTATCAATTACTTCACCAGCTGCAATTTTTCTAGCAACATTATTATTAAGCGGTTTTACGTTTTTAGGTGTCGTTTGTTTGTTGATGTCAGGATTATACAATCTTTTATCCTTATTCGTTTACATCAGTAAATAAATCGAGTTCAACTTTGTCATCAGGTAGAGTAGGCTGATTCATCAGTTGCTGTATTTTTCCTTCGATTTTATCAAGTTCTTTTTCCATTCCCTTTGCAAGCTTGATTCCTTCTTCGAATACCTTTAAAGCCTCTTCAAGCTTTATGTCATTTCGCTTAATATCGTTCCCAAGTGCCTCTAGTTTTCGTAAGTTTTCTTCAAAATTATTCACAGGGTCTCCTATTATTGCGCACGAATGTCGCAGTTCTTAAATTTATTAAGAGTTTTGTAGTTCAAAACTCACTGGTAATAATTATCAAATATGGTAGTTATTACCTAGATTTCTTTGTAAAAACACACTATTAAAATATACTATGCTTTTATTAATATGTAAACTTGACTGCATACTAACTTACTGTAGTTGTATACATACCATCAAAGGAAATAACTTCAAGTTTTTGTCCTTGTTTGGTTTCTTTTGCGCTTCGTATTACTTTTTCACTTCCAGTCTCACGAACAACTGAATAACCTCTTTCAAGTATTGCATGAGGATTTGCTTCTTCTAATATTTGTAATGCATATTTTAATCTATGTTTAAATTCTACAATTTTGTTTTCAATAGAATAAAGTAAATCTTCTTTGGCATCATCAAAACGTTGTAATAATGGCTGCTCAATTGTTCTAAAGCGTAATTCAAAGTTATCAGGCGAAAAAGAGCGGGTAAGGACTCGCAAGTTATCAATTTTTGATTGTAAAAATTGATGTGCAAAAGAAAAGTCGAGTCTTTCATACATTTCATCTAAAAGAGGTACCGTTAACTCTGCGGCTGCAGATGGAGTTGGGGCTCGTAAGTCCGCTACAAAATCACTTAAAGCCCAATCGATTTCATGCCCTACTGCTGATACAACAGGCACTTCTGATCGAGCAATTGCTCTTACAACTACTTCTTCAGAAAAGGGTAGTAAATCTTCTAGTGAACCACCACCACGACCAACTATAATTGAGTCTGCTAGCTTGAATATATTTACTCTATCAATTTGGTTAGCAATTTGATTTGCTGCTTCTGAACCTTGTACTGCGCAAGGAAAAATAGTAACCGATACTTTCGAATTTCTTCTTCTGATAATTTGTAGGATGTCTCGCACTGCAGCACCTGTAGGACTCGTTATAACAGCAATCCTTGGGGCAAAATAGGGTATCCTTTTTTTTCTGTCTGAATCAAATAGGCCTTCACTTGCAAAAACTCTTTTTCGTTCTTCGAGTAATTTTAGAATATCTCCTGTACCTAATTCTTCCATCGAATCTACAATAATTTGATAGGTTCCTCGTACTGCATATACAGATACAGACCCTTTTACACGTACCTTCATTCCATCTTTAGGATTAAATGAAAGGTATCGAGATTTCCCTTTAAAAAGAGCTGCGGAGATAGAAGCATTTTCATCTTTTATAACAAAATATATATGTCCTGAACTTGATGGGCGGTAATTTGATATTTCTCCTTCTAGTTCAATGTGAGAAAAATTTGATTCTAGGGAATCTTTTATGCGATTCGTGAGTTGAGTAACGGTATATGTATTTGAAGTAGATTGCTCTACCATATCAAAATCTAGATTGTCCACAATTATTCCTTATGATTTGATTGTAACACATTTAGAAAAAAAAGTTAATAGCATGATTTTGTTTTTTTTCACATATTAATGCATTCCGTTGATTTACTTGTCCATTAAAGATTAATCCTTCTGACTGTAAAGCAAAAATAATAATAGTATGCATGTAGTAGTTGGTATTGCTCTCTCGAATATTCAAATTAATTTAACCATAATTCTTTTTTATAAAAAACTAAGAATTACTTTGTGAAAGTATATTCAATATTTTTTCTTGTAGAGAAATATTTTCTTTAGACAAGTGAATGTATTTGTTTCGTATGGTTTCGGTTTTGCTTTGTGTGATTTCTACATCAAGTTCAATGTTTAAGGGGCTTCCTTTGAGAACAATGATTCTATCCGCTATTGAAAGTGCTTCTCTGATATCATGTGTTACAAGTATTGATGTTCGTCTTTCTGTTTGTATTAAACTATCAAAAAGCTCTAATAGCTGAAATTTTATGTGTAAATCAAGTGACTGAAAAGCTTCATCCATGAGTAATAGGTTTGATGGGTAGGCAAAAGCTCTGGCTATAGAAACTCTCTGTTTTTCGCCGCCTGAAAGATTGTTCGGTTTTTCGTATATTTTATCGTCAAGTGCACAAAGTGAAATATATTTTTTCACTCGCGCATTTTTTTCTTCTAGAGGTATATGTATTTTTTCAAGTGGAAGGGCTATATTTTTTTTTACTGTGTGCCAAGAAAGAAGCCTGTCTTCTTGAAAGACGTATGATATTTTATCACTATCACTGTAAATGCTTCCGTTTTCGACAGATAGTCGTTTGCAAATAATATCTAATAGAGTTGTTTTTCCCGCTCCCGATGATGCGATAATAGCAGTTGTTTTGTTTTTATCGATGTTTAGTGAAAAATTATCAAAAATGGTTTTTGTTCCACGGATTAGTGAAATGTTGTTTATTGATACGGTACTCATATTGTGCCAGCCTTAGTAAATTTACTTTTCCTGTAAATAACAACTGTGAGTATTTTTTCAAAGAAGAAACTCAAGATGATAGTTGCAATGGTGTATGCAAATACATCGGCTGTTTCTATATGCACTTTACTCATTTGAAGAGCAGTTCCTATGCCCTGTTTTGGTAGGCTTAAAACTTCACTTGCAACAACTACTTTCCATGAAAGAGCAAACGCTGTAATGCATCCAGAAAAAAAGTATGGCATTACTTGGGGCACAATAATATGCTGAATCTTTTGTAATTGAGAAAATTGATACACGTTTGCCATGTCAACAAGTTTTTTGTCTATTTTTTTTACACCTTGTGCTATAGCACCTGTCATTACTGGGAGTGTCATCAATACGCCAATGAATACATTTACCATATTTGTTGAGAACCAAAAAATAGCCAGTAAAATAAAAGAAACGACAGGTGCCGTTTTTATGATGCTCATTGGAAATGAAAAAAATTGCTCTGTTTTTTTGGAAAAACCAGTTATGCAGCCAAGTATTATTGAAAGTGCAAGTGAAAGTAAAAAAGAATAGAGTGTTCTTCCTGTTGTAAAAAGAATGTTTTTCCAAAATGCACTAGTTTGCACAAGCTCCACTAAACTTATAAAAACAAGGTTAGGACTTGGAAAAATGAGGGGTGATGCTATACTTTTGCTTTGTAAAACCCAAAGTAAAAGTATTACGGTAATAGGTAATAAAAACGAGAAGAAAATAGCATTTAGTGTGTTCTTTTTTTGCATATCAAAACTATCCTCATATATTTTTATCCGTATCTTTCACTAGCTGTCACAATGATGCATGGTGGTGCAAAGCCAAGTGTTTGCACCACAAAAACTCTTACCATTATTTAAAATAAAACTCTCTCTCAGGCAATTTTCCGCCAATTGAGTCTGGGTTAGCTGCTAAAAATAATCCAAGTAAATCTTCCACGCTTTGTTTTGAATCTATTGCAGATGTCCATTGTAATGATGATGTTGGAATAGAGCGTGTAACAATTGGTGCCTTTAATCCAAGAGCGTGCTTTTCAACTAAGGTTCCTGCTTCACTAGGGTTTTCATTTACCCAATTAATTGATATTTTTACATTTTCTAAAAACTCTCGTAAAATTTTTGCGTTTTCGTTTGCAAAATCACTTCTTACAACTAAGGCTGTAACTGGATAGTTTTCATCGTTGCCACTTATTTTCATATATAGACTTTGAATATCAATAACACGTGTTACTTCTTTCGATGTGTCTTGCATTATTGCAACACTTGCAAAAGGTTCAACGAGTAGGGCATGTTCAATTTTTCCACTAATGAGAGCAGCTGCAATTTCTGCTGTTGGAATAGAAAAGTCAAGTTCAATTGCGTTTTCGCCAATGCCTGTTTCAATATTCATTTGCTTGCAAAGATAGCGAATTAAGTATTCAGGGGTGCCGCCCTGTCCTGCTACGGTTAGCCTCTTGCCTTTTAAGTTATCTAAACTAGTAATTGATGAATCTTTACTTACAATTGACATCATGCCATTTCCTGTTATTCCTGCTAGCATTATTGCGCCGTTATTAGCATTGTAAACCTTTGCTGCAGCGTTAATTGGTAATATTCCAATATCAACTTCACCTTTAAGTAATTTTGGTAAGAGTACATCTGGGCTTGCATTTACTTCAAAATTAGTTTGAATTCCCTCAATAATTGGCGGGTTTTCAAATAAATACGCTAAGCCAATGCTAGATGGACCGTTTAAGCCAGATACTTGAATAGACTCGATGCTTGAGTTTTTTTCTCCACAAGCAATAAGTGTGAATAATAGCAAACTTGTTATTATTGTTGTAATGATTTTTTTCATGTGAATCTCCTTGATGTATTTATATTATAAAGGTAGTCTAACTTTTTTATAAGACTGTGTCAATGTAGCAATGATTTTTTTTTAGTTTTTTTACTATATTATATAATTATATGTTCTTAGTACTTCTAAACTACTTGACAATACACTGGAAAATTTGATAAAATACGGTCTAGCGTTTTGACTATCCCCGTTTTGTCAAAGTGCAAGGCAGGTTTTCTGCCCATTTAACTTTAGGAAATTATAGAGGTGTTACATGTACGCACTCATCGAGTATAAGGGAAAACAGTATAAAGCTGAAAAAGATGCCCTCATCAGAGTTGACAAAATTGATATTGAACAAGGAAAATCTATTTCTATTGATACAGTAGTAATGGTTAATGATGACAAAAATGTTGTTATTGGTACTCCTTATGTAAAAGGCGCTGTAGTAGAAGCTACTGTGGAAGATACATTCAAAGATAAAAAAGTAATTGTATACAAATACAAAAGCAAAAAAGATTATCACAGAACAATCGGACATAGACAACGTTATACTAATATTCGTGTAACAGGAATTAAACTAGGTTCAGCTGCGCAAGCTGGTGAATAAATAGTTATTGGTGTTTCATGATACAAATTGTACTTGTTCGCACCAAAACTGGAGAGTTTGTTTCAGTAGACGCAGAAGGACATTCTTTTTTTTCAAAAAAAGGAAGTGATATAGTATGTGCAGCAGTTACATGCTTGTTGAGAACAACACTGAGTGTATTAGAAACAAATAAAAATATAGAAACAAAAGCGAAAGCTTTAAAACGTGGAACACTGTCGTTTTGCGTTATAAAAAAAGAACAAAGTAGCGATAAAGAGCAAGAAAAAGAGCTCTCTTCGTTATTGATGTATGCTAGGGATTTTTTAGAAAATGGACTTACTTCGCTATGTTCCGAGTATCCTCAGCATGTGTCCTTAAAAATTACTATTAACTAGAAAGTTGCCCTTAGGCAATTTTCATGCTAACTGGAGGCATATTATGGCACGAAAAAAGGGTGGTAGCGGCGCTAAAAATGGACGCGACTCAAATCCTAAATACTTAGGCGTAAAAGCATACGGCGGAGAATTTGTAACTGCTGGCTCTATTCTCGTTCGCCAACGTGGTACAAAAATTCATCCTGGCGACAATGTTGGCCGAGGAAAAGATGATACCTTGTTTGCAACTGAAACAGGTAATGTACTATATCATGAACGCAAGGGTAGAAAACTTGCATCAATCGTAGCCGCAAACTAGTGATCCAATTTGCAGACGAAGCTGTCATTGAAGTTCGTTCCGGCAAAGGTGGAAACGGGTGCATAGCATTTCGACGAGAAAAGTATGTGCCTAATGGTGGTCCGGCCGGTGGAGACGGCGGTCGTGGCGGCGATGTTATTTTCCGCGTAAAAAGAAATCTCAGAACCTTATCACATTTACGTAAACAACATGTATTTAAAGCACGAAATGGTGGAGACGGTAGTGGTAGTAATCGCTATGGCGCCGATGGTGAAGATGTAGTAGTTTTTCTGCCACCTGGCACACGTGTTGTGGAGGCTGAAACTGGTATCTTTGTGTGCGAGTTTACTACTGAGAGTGAAGATGAAGAGTTCTTATATTTAAAAGGTGGTAATGGCGGCTGGGGTAATGTACACTTTAAAAGCTCCGTTACACAAGCACCAAGACGCGCAAATCCCGGAGGGGAAGCTGAAGTTAAAAAACTTCGAATAGAATTAAGTATTATGGCCGATATAGGTCTTGTGGGTTTTCCAAATGCAGGGAAATCATCGTTACTTGATTTTTTAACGAATGCACGTCCAAAAATTGCCCCATACCCATTTACAACTAAAATTCCAAATCTCGGTGTATTGCATGTTGATGATGAAGAATCATTTGTTATTGCTGATATACCAGGAATAATAGAAGGTGCAAGCGAAGGAGCTGGGCTTGGAATTCGATTCTTAAAGCATATTTCAAGAACTCAAGGTCTTGCATTTTTAATTGATTGCTCAGATGAAAATTATCTAGATGCGTATGAAAAGTTACGAGAAGAATTAGCGTCCTTTTCAAAACCTATTTTAAAAAAGCCGAGTATTTTGCTTTTGAATAAAATAGATGTAAAGGGTGCAGAAGTTAGAGCAGTAGAGTTAAGTGAAAAATATAAAGACATTGTGTGTATTCCGATGTCTATACATACAAAAGAAGGATTGGATAAAGTAAAGAGTGCTCTCATTACACTTGTAGCTGAAGGTTTGCGTAAAAAAGATGATTTAAATGCTGCCAATTCTTTTGAAGCAGAAAAAAGCGATTTCTTAAAAGCAAGAAATACTTACACCGAAGATGATGACGAGATGGTACAGTATCCTGGCAGTGAATAATGAAAATTGCAATTCTTGGGGGATCGTTTAATCCAGTTCATAATGCACATATAATGCTCGCAACAGAGGTTCTTAAAAAGGGTTATAACAAAGTATTGTTTGTTCCTGCATTTAAACCTCCACATAAAGAATTAGCTCAAGGAGCTAGTGATGCTCAACGCCTTGAAATGTTAAAAAGAGCAGTAAGTATAAATAGCTGCTTTGAAATTGAAACCTGTGAAATGGATCGACAAGGAGTTTCATACACAATTGAAACAATTTTTTTTATAGAAAAAAAGTATTCAGAAAAATTACAAGGAAAAGTTGGTTTAATTATTGGAGAAGATTTAGTTGATACTTTTAACTTGTGGAAAAATGTTGACTTGCTAGTAGAGCGGGTTGATATTTTGCTTGCAAAGAGAACTAGTAACGTACAAAAAATAAATGACAGTGATTTGTTTTCATATCCATGTACTTATTTAGAAAACGAAAACTTGGATATATCTTCACATATGATACGAGATTTGATACAACAAAAAAAAGAATGGAAACACTTAGTTCCTAGCGAAGTTTATGAATATATTTTAAAAGAGGAATTGTATGCCAGTTGATATTGATGACAAAGAATTTGAACGAATACGCTTGTATACACTTGCTTCTATATCTACTGCAAGATATGAGCATAGTGAAAGAGTAGCTGAATTGGCTAAGGAACTGTGCATTAAATTTAATGAAGATGAAAACCTTGGATATTTTGCTGGTCTTTTTCATGATATGTGTAAAGAAATGGATAAAAAGAAGCTTTTAGAAGTGGCTAAAAAAGAAAAAAAGGTTCTTAGTGATTCAGAAAAAAAAAGACCATCTCTTTTGCATGGTTTTGTAGCTGCACATATATTAAAAGAAACATTTAATGTAAAAAATGATCAAGTATTGGAAGCAATATCTGCTCATACGTTTGGAAAAAAGGACATGTGTAATCTTGCAAAAATTGTTTGTATTGCAGATAAAATTGAACCAGGTAGACCGTATATGTCTTCTGCAAAGCGTGAAAATTTGTTAGAATTGTCTTTGGATGATATGCTTGAACATGTATTGGCTGAAACTGTCGAAAAAAGACGGGAGCGCAATGTTGAAGTTTTTGAAGAAGCACTATGGTTTTATACATAAAAAAGTGATATACTTATTATAAGTATTTTATGCATAGGTTGGAGATTGATATGGCAAAGAAAATAATGGCAGGTGGAAGACATGCGATTTTTATTACTCTTATTACACTCATTTTAGGTATTACAATCTTTACTGTTTTTTTTGCTCTCAAGGTTAATGTAGTAGAAGAAGTATTAAAAAATGATCAAATAATAAAGTTGCTTCTTGTTATAGAAGATGCAGGTGAGCCTATTTCTACCACAATATTAACGTATTACCCCGTTTCAAAGAGAGGGGCCTTGGTAGATATTCTGGGCAATACAGGTGGAATTTATCAAAGTTTAGAGAGAGTTGATAGTATCGATGCCGTATACATAGAAAAAGGAATAGATGCTTATAGGCAGGAAATAGAAACCTTAGTTGATATGACAATCCCTTTTTCAATTGAAATTAATTTACAAGATTTTTCAGTTATGTCGGATTTATTTGGGGGCTTATATATTTCAGTATTGTCACCTATTGATGATGTAATTAATGGGGTGTATTATCTTTTACCATCAGGCCAAATACGAATTGATGGGGATAAAATTGTAACGTACTTAACCTATGATAACGAAGATGATTCTGATAAACAATTACGAGCTCAAAACGCCGTAGTAGCATTTTATAAGGCCCTAAATGAAAACCAGAATGAAATGTTTTCAAAAGATGTTTTTAAGTTTTACGAACAAAGGATGCGTGCGAATATTGGATCTGATGATTTACTAAATCTGCTGCAAACCGTATCGCAAATTGATGCTGAAAGACTTTTTCCTCAAGTAATAACTGGGTCGCAAAGAGTCGTAGATGGTGAAACGCTTTTGTTTCCTCAAAATGACGGACAACTAATAAAAGAAGTCCTAAAGCAAACTGTTTCAGCTCTTATAACAGATACAACATTTAGTAGGGTGTATGCACTTGAAATTCAAAATGGTACTACTATACAAGGACTTGCAGGAAATACTGCTAGTTTGCTCCGCAGTACAGGATATGATGTTACCAGTGTAATTAATGCAGAGCATAGTGATCATACAGAGACATACATTATTGACCATATCGGAAATGAAGAAGTTTCTAAAGCCTTAGGAGACTTTATTCGCTGTTCAAATATAGTTCAAGAAGAAGTTGGTAGCCAAGAAGGGTTTAGGAATAGGCTAGTAGACTTTACAATTGTGTTAGGGACAGATTTCGATGGGAGGTATGTACGTTGAAGTTGACATCCATGTCAACTTCAACTACCGAGTTTATTTTCAATAAACTCGAGGACTAATGAGTTTAAGTGCCATCCGTGGCACAGAGTTTAGGCTGCATGGATTATTAAGTGAATATCCATGTCAACTTCAACTACCGAGTTTATTTTCAATAAACTCGAGGACTAATGA
>CAYJIS010000001.1:0-94216 GCA_964370315.1 uncultured Treponemataceae bacterium | reverse complement strand
GTTTAAGTGCCATCCGTGGCACAGAGTTTAGGCTGCTTGGATTATTACGTATAGGATATATAGGGTGTCACATATGACACAGTTTATTACAATTTGACATTTATAGGAGAAAATATGAAAACGAATGCTGAAAAAGCATTAGAGATTGCAGGGCTACTTACAGATTACAAGGGATTAGATACTATGGTTTTAGATGTATCGCAATTAAATTCATGGACAGATTACTTTGTCTTAACAACAGTAAACAGTAGTGCTCATTGGAAAGGTCTTTATAAACATGTAAAAGACTATGCAAAAGAGAATGACTTGCAAATACATGTGCCGCATAAGAAAATTGCATCAGGGGATGATTGGAATCTCATCGATTTAGGAATTATTGTTGTTCATTTATTATCTGGAGATGCAAGACAGTTTTATGATTTAGAAAAACTATGGCACGGAGGAAAAATTCTTTCATAAAACAATCTGTACTCGCATAAGAAATAGTTTTATGCGAGTAAATTGAGGAAAAAAGTTTTTTTATTTACGAGTAGTCATCATACTCAAAGTCATCGTCCTCATAGTCAAAATCGTCATCATCATCATTTTCAAAATCATCAAGGTTGTTGAAGTCATCATCTAAGAAATCATCATCCCTGTAATCATCAAATTCATCATCATCAAATTCATCATCATACGAATTGCTTATGGCAGGTTTTGTTAGGCTAAGTTTTGCAAGCATATACACATCCTTATGTAACGTTTTCCTTATATATTTAGAATAATCTGTTAAGCGTTTTCTGTCAACTATTTTTAATAAAAAAAATCAATTTTTTTTATTAAAAATCATAAAACCCTTTGACAAAAGTAATTTTTTCAGTATAATATAAATATGCTCAATGAAGTGAGTGTAACATCTTTTGCAAAGTTAAACTTGCATTTAAGGGTGTTGCCTAAACGAGATGATGGCTATCATGATATCGAAAGTTTATTTCAAGTAATTGATTTATACGATGATATTTCGGTTGCTATAGTTCACGGCGAAATTGGATGTCGGATAAAAACAGAATTCGATTTGCCAACACCAAATACGCTAACGAGAGCATATGATGAATACTGTGAATATACTGGTATTCAATACGGAGTACGAGTTTCGCTTTTTAAGCGAATCTATTCTGGAGCAGGGCTTGGAGGTGGATCTTCCAATGCGGCTGCATTAATACATGCTTTAGATGTTTTATTTGAAACAAAATTAAGCATGGCGGAGAAAGAAAACATTGCTATAAAAGTAGGTAGTGATGTTCCGTTTTTTTTATACGGTGGCGCAGCTATCGTAACTGGACGTGGTGAATTCGTTCGTTCAATAAAGGCAAGAGATGATTTATTTTTTGTTATTATTAAGCCGAACGTTCATAGTTCAACAAAAGAAGCTTTTAGCTATTTTGATGAACACATAGATAAAATAAAAACACTGAAGGTTTTAACAGTCGACAATATCGAGGATGATTATTGGAAGAGTGTTACAAGCTGGAGTTTTGCTAACGACTTTACGGATTTGCTTGTAAAGAAATTTCCATGTATTGGAGAGGCTATTAAAAGCTTAGATATGCATGGTTCTTTATTTACGCAAATGAGCGGATCCGGTTCAACAGTTTTTGGTGTTTTCGACACGGAAGAGAATGCTAAGAGAGCCTACACCCAATTGTGTTTAGAATGGGAATGCCATTTGGCAATGCCGATTCTATAGGCCCTAGATAATCTGAGCTGATTATCGTGGTGCGTACAATGCAGTGTGTAACTTATGTTATACAATGACTTTAGAAATGAGCTGAAGTGAGGTGTTTATGCAAATTACCGAAATTAGAATTAGACAAATGGATTCTGAGGGTAAATTGAAGGCCTATGTAACTGTCACTTTCGATGATTGCTTTGTAGTGCACAATGTAAAAATCATTGAAGGCAAAACGGGTTTATTTATTGCTATGCCTAGCCGCAAAACAAGTGGTGGTGATTATAAGGATGTTGCACATCCAATCACTCCTGAGTTTAGGACAGAATTGCAAGATAGAATCCTTGCAGAGTTCGAGGCTGGTAATGTTGAAGTGGGTGTTTCGGCACTCGAAGACTAAGACTAACGGTCTAAAAGCGTTGTTATGAAACATCACATGTTTTCTGCTTCTTTGTTTATGAGAGGTGCAGGTGATATGTATGTGATATTTTGAGTCGTCGGCAAGTGGTAAGCCACCGGTTTTTGGTATCGGCATTCCGCAGGTTCGAATCCTGCCGACTCAGCGAATGAAAAACTCTGGCGTGATGAACGATGGGGACAAACAAAAAAGATGCACTACTTACTTTTAGAGAGTAGTGCTCTGTTACCTTCCTAATGGCTTTATAGCTAGTAATTCACACAATTTTTTCACACACCTGTATATTTTATCAGGTTATTTATGGATTTAAATAAAAAGTGGCATGTTTTACATTTAAACTTGCTTTATATTTATTTTATTCATGACATATTAGTACTATAAAAAAAGTTAGGAGATTATTTATGGAACGAATGGTAATTAACGCAAAAACTAGAACAGAAACAGGAAAGGGTGCTGCTAGACGATTACGACAATTAGGACAACTTCCTGCTGTTATGTATAATTCAAAAGGCGAATCTGGGATGCTTGAAATCAATGAAAAAGATTTTTTTAAGGTATGGAAACAAGCTACTCCTACTACATTAATTTCTTTAGTTGTTGATGGAGCAGATTCAAAGCTTGCTTTTATTAAGACAACTGACTATAACATTATTTTAGATAAAAATATTCACGTTGATTTTCATGTAATCGATGAAGCAAAACCATTAGTTGCAACAATGAAAATCCTTACAAGTGGAAATCCTGTTGGTGTTCGAGATGGTGGTGTATTTGAAAAAGGTGCTGCAAAAGTAACTGTTAAATGTTTGCCAAAAGATTTACCTGTAAGAATAACAGCAGATGTTTCAAATCTTGCCCTTAATACTTCTATTTGTATTAAAGATCTTCCATTTGAGTCAAGTGTTACTGTGCTTTCAAATCCAGACGAAGTTGTAGCAACAGTTCGCCCAATGCGATAAAACTTGCATGGATGCAAATAAAACCTTGGATTCCTCAAAGCTAGGAGTTCAAGGTTCATTTTTTTATACGGGTAAAGAGACCTTAAACGTAGTGCCAACAGACATTTTTTTACAAGACGTTAAAAAAAATTTAGAAAAAAACATCCCTTCTGTCTTTAATAATATAGTATGTAATGAGAAAATAAAGGTATTACTTGCAGTTTCTGGGGGGGTTGATTCTCAAGTTATGTTACATGCTATTTATACACTATCACAAGAGTACAACATAGATATACACGTTGTAAGCGTTAATCATAATATTAGAGATAAAGACGAGTCAAAAAGAGATACACTTCTTGTTTCAGACTATTGCAAAAATATCTTAAAAGTACCCTGTGAAATTAAAACTGTAGCTCCAGGTTATATAAGATCACTCAGCAAAGAACGTGGTCGAGGAATAGAAGACGCAGCACGATTTGCTCGGTATAATATAATAAGAGACTTAGCTAGAGACTATAATGCACAATATGTGTTTTTTGCACATAATAGGGATGATCAACTAGAAACCCTTGTTCAACATTTTTTACAAGGTTGTAGCGCTGGCATTTCAGGTACCGCTAGTGCCGGGATTTTACCAGTTATTGAGTTTCCTCTTATTGATGAAACCTATGTCGAACAAGTTTTAACATTATGTAGACCTTTGTTAACAATAAGCAGAAGCAGAATTGAAGAGTATGCAGAATCTTTTTCCATTCCGTTTTGCTTTGATAGTTCAAATAATGAGTGCGCTTATTATAGAAATAAAATTCGACATATGTTAATTCCTGTTTTAAAAGAGCATTTTAAGGGGTGGGATACTGCTGTTTTGAACGGTGCAGAAAAGGCCTTAGAAGAACATTCATTTATAGAAGAGTGTGTTAAAAAAGTTAGCTGGCAAGTTGAACCAGAAGTAAAGATGAAGCTACAAGATTTTTTAGCACTTGGTTTTCCTGTGAGGGTACGTTTATTATATAAAGGATTTTCTTTAGCAGGAATAAAGGCTAGGATACCATATACTCTAGTTAAAAGAAGTGCGCAAGGTCAAAAGAGAGTTGAGTGCTCAACTGTAGAAGTTTTTCATAAAAATGAGTATATTATAATTAAGAAGAAACTTGCTTCAAATAAAGAGGATGACATAGACTTATTTGAAGATATTTCAATTGACGCATGTGGTGAATATACTACAAGTATTGGAACTTTTAATATTCAAGAGCAAGTACAGAAATCGTTTAAAATAACCGATACTGAAAGTGGAGAGTATTATATTGGAAAGTTTCATCTCCCGCTTGTAATTAGATCAAAAAAAAGTGGAGATAAAATTCTTACTGCTGATAATAAGCATAAAAGTATAAAGAAAATTTTTTCGCAATGGCGGGTAGATATAGAACATCGTCAGATAATACCCTTATTTGAACAACACGGCGAGTTAACATGTATTTTTGCAGAACTGTTCGGTTATCCAAATTGGTATGTAAAACAAAATATAACTGATAATAAAAAAACTGTTTTTATTCGGTTTAAAAGGAACAACAATGAGTGACAATAAATTTATGCCTGAAA
Organism: uncultured Treponemataceae bacterium; assembly: GCA_964370315.1. Classification (GTDB taxonomy): domain Bacteria; phylum Spirochaetota; class Spirochaetia; order Treponematales; family Treponemataceae; genus CAYJFX01. The sequence continues at coordinate 89,556 of CAYJIS010000001.1, read as the reverse complement.
AAAATGATCGGGGAAAGAATAAATACGATAATGGATCTAAAAATAATCAATCTTCTGGTCGTTTTGGAATGACTCTCTTTATTATAATGATAGGTTTTTTAAGCTTATACATGCTTTTGAATAATCAATCACGAAATTTACCGCAAGTGTCATATACTGATTTTATTGTTGCAGTTGAACAAAAACAAGTTATTGAAGTTGTTATCAAGGACCAAAAAAATATTACTGGTTTTATGCGTAATGCTGCAGGGCAAGAAACATCTTTTGAAAGCGTAATTCCATATGAAGACAATACCCTTATTGCTCTCTTAGAGGAAAATAATGTTGTTGTTACAGGAGAAACAAGTTCACCTGGATTATTATCAAATATTTTATTATACGTACCATTACTTATTTTAGTTTTGTTTATATTTATGCATATGCGTCAAAATGCAATGCAGAATAATAGAGGTTCCCAGTTTGGTAAAAGTAAAGCAAGAGTATTTGACGCGACAAAAAAAGAAAGTGTTAAATTTGATGACGTTGCTGGGCAAGAAGAAGCAAAACGAGAATTATCAGAAATTGTTGATTTTTTAAAGAATCCAAAAAAGTATGAAAATTTAGGTGCAAAAATACCAACCGGAGTTTTGCTTGTTGGCAGTCCAGGTACGGGTAAAACCTTACTTGCGAGGGCTGTTGCCGGGGAAGCTGGTGTTTCATTTTTTCACATCTCTGGTAGTGATTTTGTTGAAATGTTTGTTGGTGTCGGTGCCAGCCGCGTGCGAGACCTTTTCGAGCAAGGAAGAAAGGCTGCTCCAGCAATTATATTTATAGATGAACTCGATGCTGTTGGTCGGGCAAGAGGGGCCGGTTTTGGTGGTGGTCATGATGAAAGAGAACAGACCCTAAATCAAATGCTTGTAGAAATGGATGGCTTTGAAAATAAAGATGAAATTATAATTCTTGCCGCTACTAACCGGCCTGATGTACTTGATCCTGCTTTATTGCGACCAGGTAGATTTGATAGACAGGTGAGTGTTCTTCTTCCAGATATAAAAGAAAGGGAAGCGATTTTACGAGTACACTCAAAAAAAATTAAACTTTCAAGTGATGTGAATTTACATAAGTTTGCTCGTGCTACACCTGGTATGAGTGGGGCAGAACTAGCAAATTTGATTAATGAAGCGGCTCTTTTTGCAGCGAGAAAAAACAAGAAGAAAGTTACTGTTGAAGAAATGGAAGAGGCTCGTGACAAACAACTAATGGGAGTTGCGAGAGAAAGTATGGTTATGCCTGAAAAGGAAAAAATTATGACAGCATGCCACGAAGCTGGTCATGCTTTACCATACTATTATTTAAAGAATGCTTCTCCATTACATAAAGTTACTATTATTCCACGCGGAAGAGCATTGGGGCTTACTATGGGACTTCCTAAAGAAGACTCATACTCACATACTAAGAGTTGGTTAAAAGATCAATTAGTTATTATGTTTGGTGGGTATGCTGCTGAGTTACTTGTATATGGAGATACTACTACTGGTACTCAAAATGATATACAGCGAGCAACAGATATAGCACGAAGAATGGTGTGTGAGTGGGGTATGTCAGAAGAGGTAGGAACCATTGCTTTTGGACAAGAAGATGAGCCTATCTTTATGGGGAAAGAAATAGAAAGGCGAAAAGGCTATTCTGAAGATAGTGCAAAAAAAATTGATCTAGCTGTAAAAAAAATATTAGATGAAGCGCTTTCAACTTGTAAGGCTCTTCTTACTAAGCATAGAAAAAAACTTGATCTTCTTACAAAAACCCTTGTTGAAAATGAAACTTTGAGCGATAGTGAAATACGTAAGCTCTTAGGGTTTAAGCCTTTAGTAGATTTATCAGAAAATGAACAAGAGTCTGGTACAGGAATTGAAGGACCTCACATCCATTTAAAGGGTGATGAGGACGATAAATAACGTGGCACATCGCTAACACAATGTTTGGAGGAATTATGAAAAAATATACTATTATTATATTTCTTTTTTTTGTAGTTATGATGTCTTTTTCCCAGGATATTACATCAGACACAGTTAGCACGTCTGGTGAAAATATTCAAATGACTCAGAACCCAAAAACATTTAGTTCTAGTGCTTTACGTTTATTACAAAGAGCCAAGCAAGAGTTTTCAGCCTTAAACTACGATCAAGCTTATTCAGTTTCTGAACTTGCTTTAACATATGATGAAACCATTGCAGATTTTTACTATTTGCAAGCTCTTAGTTTGCAAAAAAGTGGAAAAAAATCATTTGAAGTTATTCCATTGTTAGAAAAAAGTTTACAATCACAGTGGTATGATTATAGCCCTGATGAAGCCCGCTTAATGCTAGCAAAATATTATGTGGAAGTATCAATGCCATCGCTAGCACTAACGTTACTAGATGTACCAACAGCGTTAGTTTCTCTTGATGCAAGTCTTATAAAAAGCCAAGCAAATTACATTTTAGGAAATACTGATATTGCACGACAATTGGTATTAGATGGAGTGCACCAGTATCCCTTAGATACTCGCTTTGATACACTATTTTTTGAATATGAATACGATTATGTAAGAGAGTCCTTACAAGATTATACTAATACTACAGAAAACTCTGTACTTGTTAGCGAAGATTTTATACCAAGTGAAGAGTATATTATAGACACAGACTCAGCTATCGATTCTAACTTCATAAATGAAAATGATTTTGGTGTTTCTGATGAGCCAGAAGTAAGTTTTGAATTTTTAGAAATTGCTCCATTTGTAATGCAAAGTGATTCACAGTTATTTAATACCTTAGCCCAAACATTTATAGATAGAGCAACATCTTATGAAAATACTCACATGTTGGCTTTATTATATGCAGCAATATATTCTAATTCAATTGAACAGAAAACAAGATTATTACGTGCTTGGAATGCTACAGGTAAAAAACATCCTTTATATGCGATACATGCCTTAGAATCTGATTTGATTTCAGAACAAAGTGCATATGACTATATGCTTGGTTTTTTCGAGCATATTACGTATGAAAATCTAATTGATTTTATTTCTTTAATACAATCAAGTGATGTAAAAAATCAAATAAACAGCTATTTTACTACATACGATGGAACTGTTTTGTTTGATACAAACAACGATACATACAATGAAATGATAGTAAGCTATGATAGGGGTAGACCTTCTGTAGTTGAATATGATGAAAATCAAGATGGAAAATTAACCTGGGTTGTGGATGCTGATTATGCAGAGCCACGAACAATTGAATTGGTAGAAGAAAATGTTTTTATTGACTATGATGTTTGGCCAAAACTAAAATCAATTGAACTTATAGGAAACAACACAACATATTATTTGATTAATAATACCTTTTCTTGGACACCAATTGATATGATAAAGGACGATTTTTTTTCTGAACACTTATCATATTCATTTTATATTCCAGTACTAACAAATGCCTCTGGCATGATTAATGCCCTAGAATTATTTAATAATTCTTATGCAATCGAAATGGCAACAAAAGAATATCAAAACTCAAAAGCCCGATATACTCTGTTGGATGGTATTATAAAAAACATAGAATACACACAGAATTCTGTTCCGTATGCTTATGCAAGTTTTTCTGATGGTAACCTTCTTTCTCGTCGAGTTGACCGAGATAACGATGGTTATTATGAAAGTGTTGAAATATATTCTAAAACTGAATTACCGAGTGAAGACGATATCGAATACATAAACACTGTTTTTGGATTTGATCACGTTTTTTTGGGTTATTATTTAGAAAAAGTTCTTATTGACTTGGACAAAGATGGTGTCGATGATTTTTCTCATGAATATATCCTAGATGGAGGAGATGTTCTAACTTGGGACAATAATGCAGATGGCAATTGGGAAATTCAGTTTATACAAGATCCAAATGGATTTGAACAAACGATTAATTACGTTCATCCTTTATCCAATCAAATAGTTACTATTCAATTACAAGATGGAATACCTGTTTTTTCAAATGGTAAGGCCGTTACAAAAGATGCAGTTTATGACTTTTATTGGATTGGAGATAATGCAGGGAGTTCGTATGCTGAAAATATAATTAAAGATCTTTCTGATTTAAATAGTTCTGATATAGCTTTAATTGCTTCAGATTTATTTTGGAACAACGAACGCCAGCAGTATATGAGAATTATTGGCATTAGAAATGGAGATAAATATTTTGGGGAAGTTTTTTACGAATAAGAGCATTTTTGTTTTTTTATGTCTGGTAGTGTTTTTATTTGGATGCCAAACAAACAACACTGATATATATGTTAGACCTGATTTTACTGATACAGAAATACTTGCAAATGAAATACAGCGATTAGAGAGCCGTTTGGAAGATGAAGTATTGAATGTATTATGGAATTCCAATTTATTATATACTGAAACAAATACAGATCTATCTAAAAATTTATATAATAAGAGTATAGAATATGCACAAACCCAGTTTTTTTTACATGCTGAAAATGAGCGCTGGTTAGAAGCTCTAAAAATATCTCGTTCTCTTATAACAGAGAATCAAAATGCACATAAAGACTTACAAAGGAATTTTTCACAAAGTTTTTTGGACACACATAAAAACGTTCTAAAGGAATATAATTCATTAGCCCAGCTATCTTCAAGCACAAATGCTCAAAGTACAATGTCGACTTTTATAACTGGTGTTGTAACTATTTGGGTTGATTTAGGAGTAAAAGTAGAGAACGGTAGAGGTGTAGTAAATAGAAAGCTTGGTTCAGGTTTTTTTATAGATGATCGTGGGTATATAATCACTAATCATCATGTAATTGAAGAGCTTGTTGATCCAGAATACGAAGGGTATGGAAGGTTATACATAAAACTTTCGTCTGATAATGAAACCAGAATTCCTGCTACCGTTATTGGTTGGGATAAAACCTTAGATATAGCTTTAATAAAAACCGAAATAAGTGTTCCGTATGTTTTTAAGATGGGCACCTCAGAGAACCTTGAAGTAGGGAACTCAATTTATGCCATCGGCTCTCCTGTTGGATTAGAAAATACTATTACTTCAGGTATTATATCAGCATTTGACAGAAATCTTTTATCTACTGCTGCCGTGATGCAAATTGATGCTGCAGTAAACTCTGGAAATTCTGGTGGCCCCTTAATAAATGATCGAGGTGAAGTTCAAGGTGTTGTTTTTGCAGGGCTTGCATCATACCAAGGCTTAAACTTTGCAATACCGATAGAATATGTACATTCAATTTTATCGAGATTGTATTCTAGTGGAGAAATTAACCATTCGTGGATGGGTGCTTATGGGCGGACTATAAAGAACATACCTTCCGATGTTAAAGGTGTAGGTGTTGAAATAATGTATGTTATGCCATCTAGCTCTGCCCATAATGCAAATATAGAAAAGGGAAACATTGTTACATCTATTAATGGGACACCTATTTCGAGTATAGAGGATCTTCAATTTTTACTTATTCAATTAGCGCCCAATACTATTGTTTCCCTTGGGCTTAAAGAAAACAAGGATTCAATTGAAAAAATTATTCCCATGTATTTAGACATTCGGCCAGAAAATCCGGGCTATGCAATTTATGAAAGAGAACCTGATTACAAAATGATTTATCCAATTTTTGGAATGGAGCTTATACCTTCTTCGGTTGGCAATAGAAATCAATATACTGTTCAATCTATTATAAAAGGAAGTATAGCAGATGAGTCTGGGTTTTCTGTGCATGATCCTGTAGAGCTACTACGTACAACGGTTACAAATAACAAGGATATAGTTTTTATTGAAACATTTACAAAAAAAAGAAAGAGTGGTTATTTTGAAGTATCTGTTTCTGTTGGTGCTCCTTTAGATAGTTTGTACCTTTTCTAATAACTATACACTGCGATTGTAGCACCGCGATAGCGTCCACCGCAGAAAAGAGAGAAACTCTTTTCGAGGAGGATGAGCGCTTAGTGAAGTGCGCAATGAGCTTTTCTGTAAATAAACAAGATGATGCATTAATTCTTAATAAATGTATAGACATCTCAAGGTTTTTCCTATAAAATAGTCATAATGAAAGAATTAAAGCTAAAACGCAACTTTTGTATTGTTGCACATATTGATCATGGTAAGTCTACTTTATCTGATCGTCTCATTCAAAAAGCCCGTATTGTTGATGATCGACAATTTCAAAACCAAATTCTTGATAGTATGGATATCGAAAGAGAGCGGGGAATTACCATTAAAAGCCAAGCGGTAACTATTCCGTACACCGCAAAAGATGGTAATACATATGAATTAAACTTTGTTGACACTCCAGGTCACGTTGACTTTTCCTATGAAGTGTCTAGGGCTATTGCTTCTTGTGAGGGAGCTCTTTTGCTAGTAGATGCTGCACAAGGTGTTGAGTCTCAAACGCTTTCAAATATGTACTTAGCACTTGAACACGATCTTGAAATGGTTCCCGTAATTAACAAAATTGATCTACCTGCTGCAGACATTCCTTCTGCGAAAAAACAAATAGAGCACGATTTAGGCTTAGACCCAGAGGGTGCGATTTTATGTTCCGCAAAGACTGGGGAAGGCATTGATGAGCTATTTGAAGCCATTGTAGAGAGAATACCGTGCCCAAAGCATGATGAGTCTGGAAAAACAAAAGCTTTAATTTTTGATTGCCATTATGATCCGTACAGGGGGGTTGTCGTTCATATACGAGTTTTTGCAGGTTCTATTAAGCCTGGACAAATTATTCGTTATATGGCAACGGGGACTGAATACAAGGTAGAAACAGTTGGAATTTTTAAACTTAAATTAGAAGAAAAGGCTGAATTACAAGAAGGCGATGTAGGATACATTATTGCCGGTATTAAAACAGTTGCCGATGTAAAAGTAGGGGATACAATTACCCTTGCTGACAACCCAGCAGAGGAACCTTTAGCAGGATTTAAAGAAGTAAAACCTGTCGTTTTTTCATCGATATATCCTGTCGACACTAATGACTATGAAGAGCTCAGAGATAGTATGGATAAGCTTAAGCTCAATGATGCGAGCTTAGTTTTTGAAAAGGATTCTTCTCTTGCTCTCGGACACGGATTTAGATGTGGATTTTTAGGATTGTTACACTTAGAAGTAGTGCAAGAGCGCTTAGAGCGTGACTTTGGACAGTCTGTTATTTTTACAGCTCCATCCGTACGATACCATGTAACATTAAACAATGGTGAAGAAAAGTATATAGATAACCCTGCAGACTATCCAGACGGTGGAAAAATTGCTCAGGCTCAAGAGCCGTATATAAAGGCTGCTATCATTACCCCTGCAACCTACTTGGGCCCTATTATGCAGCTTTGTACTGAAAAACGTGGTATTCAAGTAAACATGCAATACTTAGATGAAAAGCGTGTTGAAATTATATATGAAATGCCATTAGCCGAAGTTCTATTTGATTTTTACGATAGACTAAAAAGTTGTACAAGGGGTTATGCGTCATTTGATTATGAGCTAATAGGTTATAGAGACACAGACCTTGTAAAAATTGATATTCTTATTAATGGCAAGGGAGTTGATGCATTAGCACAGCTATCATTTCGAGGAAATGCGTACGATCATGCTAGACACGTGTGTTCACAGCTTAAAGAAGAAATTACTAAACAGCAATTTAAGATTGCTATTCAAGGTGCTATTGGAAGTAACGTGATTGCCCGTGAAACCGTTAACGCACTTAGAAAAGATGTTTTAGCCAAGTGTTATGGAGGGGATGTTACCCGTAAGCGTAAACTTCTTGAAAAGCAAAAAGAAGGTAAAAAGCGCATGAAAATGATTGGAGATGTAGAACTCCCACAAAGCGCATTTTTAGCGGTTTTGAAAACAAACGTGGATTAGGACAATTAATAATGAATAATTAATATCACGGTTACAGTGTTATGGCTTCTTTCAGAATCCAGTGGAATGGTGGTAGATGCGACCGTTCTTTACAATCTGAAAGTTTAAGAAAGCCGCGCAAGGAAAGGGAGAGTTTGAGAGGGAAAAACTGCGCGCTGCAAAAAGCTGGTTTTCCTTCTCATATTAAAAAAAATCGAAACAAAGTTTCAAACACACATTTAGCGCACTTACGGCTGCAAGCCGTAAAAAGACAAAAAATATAAGGCTGTAAGCCGTAAAAAGGAGAGTAAAAAATGACGTTTAATGAAGTATTAGAAAGTGCGAAAGGGCAAATGGGTCCTTTTTGTAAGGCTTGTAAAATTTGTAATGGGATTGCATGTAAGGATAGTATGCCCGGTCCAGGCGCGAAAGGTTTAGCAACTGGGTTTATTCGTAACTATCAAAAATGGCAAGAGATATGTGTAAACATGGATACTATTTGTGAAAACAAAGTGGTTAATACGAACATAGAAATTTTTGGAAATACCTATGAGTATCCTTTTTTTGCATCTCCAGTTGGAGCCATGAATATGCATTACGGGGAAAAATACAATGATATGCAATATAATGATATCTTAGTTCGAGACTGTGAAAAGTCTGGTATTGCAGCTTTTACAGGTGATGGAGCTAATGGAGATGTTTTTAAAGGTGCTTGTGCAGCAATTAAAAATGCAAACGGAAAGGGTGTTCCAACAGTTAAGCCTTGGGACAAAGATACTATTTTTTCTAAAATTGACCTAGCAAAAGAGTCGGGAGCAAAGTTTATTGCAATGGATATTGATGCAGCGGGTCTTCCTTTTTTAAAAAACCTTACTCCCCCTGCAGGAAGCAAAACTGTAGAGGAATTAAAAGAAATAATTGATTATGCAGGAATCCCTTTTATCATTAAAGGCATTATGACAGCTAAAGGCGCTCTAAAAGCATTACAAGCTGGGGCGAGTGGAATTGTTGTATCAAACCACGGAGGACGTGTATTAGATCAATGTCCTTCAACTTGTGAAGTTTTACCAGAAATTGTAGATGCTGTTGGTGGAAAAATGACTATATTTATAGATGGTGGAGTAAGAACAGGGATTGATATTTTTAAAGCCCTAGCGCTTGGAGCAGATGCTGTGTTAATTGGTAGACCATTTGTAAATGCAATTTACGGAAGTGAAACTGAGGGAGTAAGCACTTTAGTAGAAAAACTTGCAGCTGAATTAAAAGACACAATGGTAATGTGTGGTGTACATTCTCTAACCGAAATTAGTCGGAATTGTGTGAGAACTTTGTGATATAGAATTACCTTCCTCTTTTTTTCTTGGTATTACGGCAGTTTTTCCAATTGAAAAAAGAGGTTTGTGATTGTTATCAAGGATAATTCTGTAATCTATTCTAAAGTATTCCCTTTTACCGTTTGGCAAATTAAATTCAAGCTCTATTGGAAGACAGTTACCTTTTTCCATAGCATGGGTAAAGTTCATAAAAATATCAGACCATTCATCTGGTATAATATTGTTTTCAAATATTTCTTCTGGAAACTTCATTTTACGTTCGGGTAGAGCCAAAATCCTTCTTCCTCGTCCAAAGAATTGAATTGTTTTTAACTTATTACTATATGCCCAAAAGAACTCTTCTGATATATCAGAGATGGTATCAAAAAGAGTTTTATCTGATACCTCGTTAAAAAAATACGCACTTGCAGAGTTTTCTTCAGCACCACCTGCAATTTGTGAGCGTAAATCGCGGGTAAATCCTGCAATAAAGTAATCTCCATCTTCACTTTTTACATCAAGTTTAACGAGTGTGATTTCGCATGGGATTTCCTCTCCATTTAGTTTGCAATGCATCCAGTTAAACTTTTCATACCCAGAGCTTCGTGCTTTATTAAGAGTATTAATTGCAGACTCCCATGAAGTCCTTCCATCTGGTTGGTATTCTGGTGAAAGATGAGAAAAATTTTGAAGATATTCGCTTTCATTTTCGAGGTCAAATATTTCAGCAGCCCTTTTATTGGCCATGATATTTTCACCCTTATGGTTCCAAAGGTTTGCACATAGTGGCATATTTTGAATAATAGAGTAGAGTTCATCATAACTTATATCATAACTTTGGCCAGAATAATTGCCTATCATTTCAAGCTTAGTGCTTGCAATATCTCTGTTTTTGTCGTATTCTTCTAAGAACACTTGAATTGGTAGAGGTTTATAAAAATAATATCCTTGGCCATAATCACAGCCAAATCCTTTTAATAATTGCATTTGGTCTATTGTTTCTATCCCTTCTGCAACGCATGACGACTTACCTAATTCTTTTACTGTTTTAACTACATTTCTAACAACTGTTCTATTCTCAGCACTGGTTGTAATATTATCTATTAAACCCTTGTCTATCTTTACTTCAGAAAACTCAGCCATAGTAAGCATAACAAGATTTGAATGCTTTGCACCAAAGTCATCAAGAGAAATTTCAAAGCCAAGATTTTTGAGTTGCGAAATCTTTTTATGATAAAACTCAAAATCCATTTTATCAATACTTTCTGTTAATTCAATTTTTATTAAGTTATGAGTAACACTGTATTTATCGCAAATTGCTACTATTTCATCAATAACATCGTAGGCCAAACAAGAAACCCTTGAAAAGTTTACCGCTATTGGAATAGCCTTGTTTTCTTTTATTAGCTGCTTTAATAAAATACAAACTTGTTCAAGGACAAACATATCCAAGTGCTTTATTGTACCTTCATTTTCATAAATAGGTATAAAACGATCTGGAGGCACCATCTTACCATCATGTCCAAATTTTCTTACCAATGCTTCTGCCCCAGTAATTTTCTCTGATTTTAATTCAACTTTCGGTTGCAAATAAACGGTAAAAAGATTTTCCTTTATTTCATCCAGTAAAATTTCAACAGGATTTAACCTTGTTTGCAGTGTATCACCAGTCTGTGCCTTATAGAAATTTTGTTTTTCTGAAGACATTATATCGTTTGCATGAGTAATACCTTGTCTAACATCTATTTTTCTATCTTGCCAAACACCACCAACTGCAAATGAATAGTCACCCTGTTTTTCAGACTCACTTCGTAAAGATGCAATTAGTGTATCAAAATCATTTTCTGTAATGTTTTCACATAAGGCAAGAAACTCATCACCTGCAATGCGAAATAAATCTTTTTTAATATATCGAGAAAAGAGTAGGGAGGCTTGCTTAATAATTGAGTCTCCATATTTTTCTCCGTAAAGTTCATTTATTCTTTTTAAAGCATTTATGTTTATGTGTATAAAACCGAGAGAAAATAGATTTCGAGGATTTATTTCTTCCAAATGCTCTAAATATTTATTTCTATTATTTAAACCGGTAAGAGCATCATTATATGATAATTTTTCTAATTGATTTAATACTTTTTTCTTTTTTATTTCATCGGCAACAAATATAATAGCAGAATGTAATAATGTAACATCTTTTATACTTTGCCGTAAGTTATTTACTCCCATAAAATATTCAAGTTTCCCACTAGAAAAAATTGGCGCAATGTGAATTGATTTTTTGTTTCGTTTAGCTAAAAAATGGTAAAAATCACTTGTTTTATCAAGCTCCATATCAATATCAGTAATTGCCATTTCACCATCGCCTTCTAAGGCTTGAATAATGGGTTTAAGTTCTTCTTCTGTCATAATTATTGGATTGTCTGAAGCTGTTGCTAATTCAGGATTTAGACACCATTCGTAAACATTTTTTGCTGTTTTTGTGTCATGATTAAGTTCATAAATAAAAGATCTATCGGCATCATAAAACTCACAAACAATTGATAATAGATTTACAATCGCTCTGTCTGTATCCACGTCTTCGGCTAGCGTTTTAACACACTTGATTAGAGTATCTTCTATGGAAAGTTTTTTTGTTAAAGAAGCTAGTTCTTCATCATGATCTTCTGCACTATATGCATATGTTAGCTTTAGCTTTCGCCCATCTATATTAAGTAACGTATCTATATGAGTGTAATATTTTTCATTTCGAATATTTTGAATTTTTGAATGGATTTTTTGCTCTTCGTGTAATAGATGCTTATTACAAAACGAACAGGGTTCATCAAATCCATGTAGGTAATTATAACACATTTTACCTGGTGTAAATGCTGGAGAAAACGGTGTAAATGTAGCTCTAGCTGTTTCGTTTATATATACAAGCTCAAAGGTATCAATATCAACAATATAACACATAAAACTATGGTTATCCATTGCGAGTTTGGCAAATTGTTCTATATTCATACTTTCCTCGTGGTTTTTAAATATAAGTATCAAATATATTATACAACAGATTTTAAAAAAAGCAAGCTTTTTATATAGTATTTAATAAAAATAGCAGGTAGGTGGTTTTTCTGCTTGCAAAATTATACAACATGTTGTATAATTTAGAAAGAATAAGTAAGGAGAAACACTATGGACAAGTATGAATGCACTGTATGTGGGTATGTATATGACCCTGAAGTTGGAGATCCTGATAAAGGTATTGCACCAGGAACCCCCTTTGAAGAAATACCAGCTAGTTGGCTTTGCCCTCTTTGCGGAGTAGGGAAGGATTTGTTTAAAAAGGTATAACTAAACAAAGCGATTTTGATACTTCAAAATCGCTTTTATATTTATAAGTTTATAGCATAGGGACATGCAACAAAATGCTTATTACCTACTTCTTGTAAAAGAGGTGTTTCTTGAGTGCATGAGTCTTTTGCATATGTACATCGTGGAGCAAACCTACAACCTGGCTTAGGTTCAATAGGTGATGATATTTCACCCTTTAGAATAATTCTCTCTTGTTTTGCTTTAAATACCGGTTTTGGAATTGCAGAAAGGAGAGCTTTAGTATAAGGATGCAAAGGGTTTGCAAATAATTCAGACTTTGGTGCAGACTCAATAACATTACCAAGATACATAACAATAATATGATCTGATATATGTTTTACTACAGAAAAATCATGTGTGATAAATATATACGTTAGCCCCATTTCTTTTTGAAGATCTTGTAGTAGGTTAATAACCTGAGCTTGAATTGACACATCTAACGCAGAAACTGGCTCGTCACAGACAATAAATTTTGGATTAAGTGCAATCGCACGAGCAATACCAATTCTTTGTCGTCTACCACCATCTAATTCATGAGGATACACATTTGATAGTCTTTCAGCAAGTCCCACTATATCCATAAGCTCTTTAACTCGTTTATCAATTTCTTGTCGAGTTTTATACATCTTATAGATTTTCAACGGTTCAGCGATTATTTCACTTACTGACATCCTTGGGTCTAGAGAAGAAAATGGGTCTTGGAAAATAATTTGCATTTGATTTCGCAAATCTTTTAGTTCTTTACCCTTTGCATGTGTTATATTGTTACCTTCAAAAAAAACTTCACCAGATGTAATGTCTGTTAAGTGGAGTAGGGTTCGACCAAGTGTGCTTTTCCCACAACCGCTTTCACCTACAACACCAAGCGTTTCTCCTTTAAGAAGAGAAAAATTAACTCCATCTACAGCATGTAGCATTCCTCGAGGTGTTTTAAAATATTTACATAGGTTTTTTGCTTCTAAAATTGTTGTATTATCCATTTACACCTCTTTCGCTGTGTAAGTAACAGCGCACGTTATGATTATCTTTTAGTACTGTAATTTCAGGATCTTTTTGTGAGCACTTATCCATGTAACTTTTGCATCTTGGATGAAATTTACAACCTGAAGGTAAGTTCATTGGGTCTGGCATTAATCCTTCAATAGGAATAAGTCTTTCAACATCGCTATCAAGGTTTGGTATTGATGCAAAAAGACCCTTTGTATATGGATGCTTTGGGTCAGTAAATATTTGCTCAACAGTACCATACTCAATAATTTCTCCTGCATACATAATGGCAACGTGGTCACAAACTTCTGCAACAACACCTAAGTCATGTGTAATTAAAAGCATAGAAGTGTTTAATTCTGATTTTAGTTTTGAAATCAAATCCAAAACTTGTGCTTGAATAGTTACATCCAAAGCAGTGGTAGGCTCATCTGCCAAAATAAGTTCAGGTTCACAGGCAATAGCCATAGCTATAACTATACGCTGCTTCATTCCACCAGAAAATTGATGAGGATAATCTCCTAACCTTGTTGCCGAGATACCAACTTTTTCCATCATTTCTCCAGCTTTTTTCATTGCTTCTGACGGTGGAATGTCTTCATGTAGCAGTATAACTTCTTGTATTTGTTCCCCAACAGTGATTACTGGATTTAATGATGTCATTGGATCCTGGAAAATCATTGAGATTTTGGAACCACGAATTTTTCTCATATCTGCTTCGCTTACGTTGAGTAAGTTTTCGCCGTTATACTCAACGCTACCATTTGAAATTTCACCTGGAGGATCAGGTATTAAGCGTAAAATTCCGAGTGCAGTTGTTGTTTTTCCTGCACCTGTTTCACCTACAAGGCCTAGTGTTTGTCCTTTTTCTATATTAAATGAAACCCCATTGACGGCACTTGCTGTTCCGTTATCAGTGACATATCGTATGTGTAAATCTTTTATGGCTAAAAGTACATTGTTTTCCATGTTTACTCCGTAAAATTATTTGTTTTAACTAGCGCTTTAGTTTTGGATCAAGTGCATCACGAAGTCCATCACCGAATAGGTTTAAGGCAAAAATAGTAAGCATAATTGTTACACCAGGGAACATTACCATATGAGGGTATTCTCTTAAGAATGCTCTACCAGATGAAAGCATAGCTCCCCATTCAGGAAGAGGTGGCTGGATCCCGAGGCCAATAAAACTTAATCCTGCTGCAGAAAGAATTGCACTTGCTACACCAAGCGTTGCTTGAACAATTACTGGTGACATAGCATTTGGTAGTATGTGTGAAAAAATAATGCGTAAGTCTGAGGCTCCAGTTGCTCGCGCTGCTTCAACGAACTCTTGTTCTCTAACAGACAGTACTGAAGCACGAACAATACGAGCATAGGTTGGGATAGAAGATATACCAACTGCTATCATTACGTTTGTTAAGCCTGAACCAAATGAAGCTGCAATAGCTATTGCAAGGAGAATACTAGGAATTGCAAGCATAACATCAATGACTCGCATAATTGCATTGTCAATAAATTTACCATAGTAGCCTGCAAGAGCTCCCAATAAACCACCAACAACACTTGCGATTCCAACTGCAACAAAACCAACTTGCAGTGATATTCTTGTTCCATAAATTACACGACTAAAAACATCACGTCCAAAATTATCAGTCCCAAAAGGGTGCTCTAAACTTGGCGGTAAAAATCGTCTTTGTAAATCTTGGTCTGCATATCCGTAAGGTGCAATAAAATCTGCAAAAATAGCACAGATTATTAGGACAATTATTATTGCTAGGCCAAGCATAGCAAATTTGTTTCTAGACATCCTTTTCCATGTTCCGAAAAAAGGACTTTGACTTTTTTTTATTTTTTCCATTTTAATGACCATCCTTTTTTTGCAGCACTATAGTTTGCCTTAATTCTAGGGTCCACATATGCATATAATATATCTACTAGTAAGTTAACTACAACGAAGGCAACTGCAATGAGTAAAACACCTCCTTGTACTACTTGATAGTCCCGAGCTTTAATAGAGTCCACCATGAGTTTTCCTAACCCTGGAATAGCAAAAATTGATTCTGTTAATACAGCTCCACCTAAAAGATATCCAAACTGTAATCCTATAACGGTAATTACAGGAATTAATGCATTCTTTAATTGGTGATGAATAACAATAACAGACTCTTTTTGTCCCTTTGCACGAGCAGTTCTAATATAATCTTGTCGAATTACTTCTAGCATACTAGAGCGGGTCATACGGGTTATTATTGCTGCTGTACTTGTTCCAATTGTTAAACAAGGTAATATCCAGTGTGCAGGAGTATAAAAACCAGAGGCTGGAAGCCAGTTTAAATTAACCGAAAAAACAAGAATTAAAACCATCCCTTGCCAAAAGTTTGGCATGGAAACGCCAAGTAAGGCAAATACCATTGCAATATTATCAAAAAGAGAGTATTGTTTTGTGGCAGAGATTATACCAACGGGAATACCTATAGCAACAGCTACAAGTATACTTAAAAATGACAAAAGCATTGTGGTTGGAAACCTTGCTAACAATTCATCAAGAACGGGTCTCCCCGTTTTATAAGAAACACCTAAATCACCTTGTAGGATATTAAGTATGTAGCGTCCAAATTGAATAAAAAATGGGTCATCTAACCCCAGTTCTTCACGTAATTGTGCAATATCAGCAGGGTCTGCTTGCTCACCGAGCATAATTTGAGCAGGATCACCTGGGGTAAAAAAGAGTAGTGTGAAAATAATAAAACATACCGCAAATAAAACCGGTATAATCATTAAAAATCGTTTTATAATATATCTAGACAAAATTCCTCCTTAAGGAAGGCATATAAACGTAAAAGCCTTCTTAAGTTTATAAACCAAAGGTAACAAAATTTGCTACCTTTGGTTATTTATTTTTGTGACAACAAAACTATTCTGTGATAAAGTACACAGTTTCTAATTTGTGATGTCCTGCTGGATTGTTTACAAATCCTGCAACATTTGATCTTGTTGCATTTAAGTCTTCACCTTGCCAGGTGAAAATCCAAGGAGCTTCATCAAAGATGATTTCTTGTGCTTCTTTGTATGCTGCCATACGTGCATCTGGATCACCAGTTGTTCTACCAGCTGTTAATAATTCATCAACACGAGGGTTTGAATAGAACGAACGGTTACCTGCAGCACCAAAACTTTCTGTGTGGAAAGTTGCATATAGACCATAGTCAGGGTCACCTGTTACTGTTACCCAACCGAGGTAGTATATTTCATGTTCGCCCAATGAAGTTCTTTCGAGGTATGCTGCCCATTCTAAAATTTCAATATTTAATGTAATACCAATTTCTGCCAATTGAGCTTGTATAATTTCTGAAGCTTGAATTCGTTGGTCGTTTTCATTTACCCAAATAGTAGTTTCAAAACCATCTGCATATCCTGCTTCTACCATTAATGCTTTAGCAGCTTCAACATCATATCCATAACCTGGAAGGTCTGTATTGTATGCCCATACGCTTTCAACAATAGGGCCTTTTGATGCACTTCCAGTTCCAAAGTAAACAGCTTCTACTATAGAATCCATATCTAGTGCTAAGTTTATTGCTTGTCTAACACGTACATCATCAAATGGCTCTTTTTGAACATTAAATCCAATGTATTGTGAAGAGAAGTTTGGACTTCTAATCATTTTTAATTCAGGATTTGCTTCGATTCGAGCTACGTCACTTGGTGCCACGTCATATACGATGTGTGCATCACCTGTTTCAACGGCAATTGCTCTTGCTGCATTTTCAGTGATAACTCTCATTCGTACATTTTCAATCAGTGCTTTTTCACCCCAATATTCATCAAAGCGTGTTAACTCAATTGAATCCCCAAGTGTCCATGAAACAAATTTATAAGGACCTGTTCCTACTGGGTTTTGTCCGTAATCATCTCCACCTGCAATTGTTGCTTCTTCATCAAGAATAGAAATTGCTGTGTGTGCAAGGTGTGCTAAAATCGGTGCAAATGGAAAAAGCATTTTGATTTCTACAGTGTAGTCATCAATAACAGTGATTCCATTAGGATCAATTGCTTGAACAATGTTTTTTACGTGTGCAGAGGCTAGTGCTCTTTCTAAAGAAAACTTAACATCTTCAGCATTAAAATCATTTCCATTGTGGAATGTAACACCTTCTCTTAATTTTAGAGTTAATGTTTGTCCTCCATCTGTAATTTCCCACTCAGTTGCTAATCCAGGAACAATTTCCATTGATTCGTTTTGAGTTACGAGAGTATTATAAATTTGCTTCCGTACTCGAGATGAAGGTTGGTCATTTTGACCATGAGGATCTAGAGTTACAGCTTCACCACCCATAACTACTACAAGCTCATCATTTGAAAGAGTGGAATTGGCTGAACAACCAATTAAAGCCACTAATGCAAGAGCTAAAACTACTGTTAGTAATTTTTTCATTTTTCTCTCCTATGAGTTTTTAACTTTTTGCATAAAAAATAAACACTACAATAACAAGCAACGCTTGATTCTTGGTGTGTGACTCTCATTTATTGGATTGTCTTTTTTACGCAATAATATAAAAAGTATCGTAGTATTATACTATAAAATAGGTAAATAAGCAAGTTTTTTTTTGCAAAATCGAGTATTTATCTATTTTACTATTTAAAATATATTTTTTGATAGTATCTTTATACTTCAATTATTTCTATGCGAGGGCTTTGTGAATTATTGCCAATTCTTCAGGAATTGCTATTTTTTGAGGGCATATTTTTACACATTTACCACATGAAATGCATTTATCAGAAGCTGTGCCAGCAACTTTAAATTTAGAATAAAGCTCAGAATGCACAAGTGAATTACTATCTTTTCCATGTTCTAAAAAACCGTTCATTGCAAGCCTATTAAACTCCTTAAAAATATCAGGGATAGAAACCTTTGTAGGGCAGGGGATGCAATATGAGCATCCAGTACATGGAACTTTCATCGAGCGTTTTATTGTATCTCTTGCTTTTTCTACAATTGCAATTTGGCTTGATGGTAGAGAGTTTGCCTTTCCACTTGATGCAATAGCACAATTAGAAATAATCTCTTCTAGCTTTCCCATACCTGATAATGCAGTAATAATTCCTTGGTGATTCCAAACCCATCTAAAAGCCCACTCATGTGGCAGTCTTGGTTTATCTGCATGTGCAAAGATATCTAAAACAGATCTTGGAACATTTGCTAAAAGACCTCCGCGTAATGGTTCCATCGATATCGCGCCTATTTCATTTTTTTCTGCGTAATCAAGTCCTTTTGTGCCTGCTTGGTAATGTTCATCTAGATAATTATATTGGATTTGACAAAATTCCCAACCACCATAATAGTCAATTATATCTTTAAAAGTATCATATTCATGATGAAAAGAAAAACCTATATGCTTAATTTTTCCTTCTCTTTTTAGTCTTTCAACAAATTTAATTGCATGTACATTTTTTACTGTTTCGAAAGTTTTTGCTGATAGGGAATGGAGTAAATAAAAATCGATATAATCAGTATCGAGCCTTTCTAGTTGTTCATTAAAAAGACGCTCAAGGTCGGCTTCTTCTTTTACAAGCCACATTGGCATTTTATCTGCAATGTATACTTTTTCTCTTAAACCGAGATCTTTCAAAATCTTTCCAAGAACTACTTCACTATGTCCCTCATGGTAAATGTATGCGGTATCAAAATAGTTAACCCCTTGGTTATATGCTTCTTGTACTAAAACTTTTGTTGCTTCAATATCAATGTTTTTTGAAAAAGCTCCTTCTCCTGGCAGTACAGGAAGGCGCATCATGCCAAATCCTAAAACTGAAATGGGCTTATCTTGGATTTTTGGAAATATTCTATATTGCATATTCACTCCTTATAGTAATAGCATATATACTATTGTACCACCAAAAATACTAATCATTGCATTTTTTCGCCACAAGTGCATAATCACCGTAAATGAGCATGCAAGAATTTCAGGAACTCCATGAGGGGCAATGCTAATAGTAATATTACGTAAATTATATATCAAAAGTACTGCCATGACAAGTGGAGGAAGATGTTTACCTATATACAAAAGAACTTTAGGGGGTTCTCGTTTTGAAAAAAAAGCAAAAGGAAAGATGCGAAGTAAAAAAGAAATAATAGCCATAATGGGTATGCTAATAAGTGCACTCGTTAGGCTTAGTGATTCATTGTTCATGCTAATTCCTCTCGCTGAATTTTTTCAATTGGTTTTTTTAATAGAACTAATAATGCCATTCCTAATGCTATTCCGCTTATGAGTGCATTAGACGGTCCGAGTATAAAAAGAGCTACCAATGTGCAAATTGCACCGATTATTGCTGGTATAGGATTTTTGGTTGAACGTAATTGATCAATTAATAGTACAATGAATAATGATGTAAGTGCAAAATCAACACCTCTGAATGAAAAAGGGATTAGCATACCTGCTACTGCACCAATTATTCCTCCGGCAATCCAGTACATATGATTTAAAAAAGCGATGCTTGCAAAAAAAGAGCCAACATTAACATGTGGTGGAATAGGGCAGTTTGTAAGTAACACATATGTTTCATCTGTTAGTGTAAAGGCAATGTAGGTTTTCCACAAACCACTACCCTTAAGTTTTTCAATTAAAGAAAGGCCGTAAACTATGTGTCTAATATTTATTGTAATCATTGTAAGTGCTATTGTAGTCAAGTCCGCTCCAGCAGCAAAAAGACCAACAGCAGCGTATTGTCCTGCACCTGCATACATTGTAATTGACATTATTGGTGCTAGCCACCAAGGATAACCTGCATTAACGAGCATAAGTCCAAAAGGGACCCCGATAGCGATGTAACCAAAAAAAACAGGCGTACTAATTTTTATAGCCTGTAAAAAAAGAGATCGATTCATATCTCACACAGTATAGCAATTTTTTTTATTCTTGACTAGATGTATAAAGTATGATAAATTTTACTATATATTTGGAGGAAACTATGGTTTCATTGATAGTTGGATTATTATTATGTGGCTTTACCGTTATTGCAGTAATGCCTTCTTTTCTCGATTGGTCAGCAGAAGTTGTGTTCTTTTTAAAAGGTTTTGCACCTTGCTTTGCAGCCTTTGTTGGAATTATAGCGATATTTATTGGGATCGCTGATTTAAAAGATAAAAGTGAAGCAAAGAAAGAAGAAGCACTTTCAAAAGAAAATGATTAAATAGTATTAAAATGACTTTGTATGATTTTTTTATGATTCCACTTGAAAAGCTTTTCTTTTCAGCGATTCGAAGAACTATTATAAAAGAAGCTTCGGGTAACGTATTAGAAATTGGTTTTGGCAGTGGAGTTAATCATCGCTATTATGATTTAAATAATCTTGAATCTCTTACCGTAGTAGATAAAAAGCTTACAAAAAAATGTAAAAAAAATATTACGTATATACAATGCTCTGTCGAAAATTTGCCGTTTGCAGATAATAGTTTTGACACTGTTGTTGCAACACTTCTTTTATGCTCAGTGCACGATGTTCAATCAGCTCTTCTAGAAATAAACAGAGTATTAAAAAATAATGGACAATACATTTTTTTAGAGCATGTAAGGCCTAAAAATAAACTTGGCAAACTATTTGATATAATAAATATTCTCTGGGGAAAAAATCCAAGTGGTTGCCAACTTAATAAAAATACCTCCACTTTCTTCCACAATAGTCCCTTACTTTTAAAAACTGAATTTTCTAAAGGGGCCCTTTATTATGGTAGTGCGTATAAAAAATAAGAGTTTATTGAGTATTTAGTCAAAATGTGATATACTACTACCATAAAGAAGAGAGTGAAAAATGAGAACATTTCAAAATATAGCTGTAATAATGCTAATCCTTATTGCATCCTTTTTTACATCGTGTACATTGCTATGGGATATAAAAAATGCACAATCGGTTTCAATACAAATAAATTTAGATAGTCTAGAAAAATACAATAACGCATATACTCATGAGTATATGCTCCCTCATTACAGTGGTGGCGTTCATCGCTCTATTGTACCACCTACGTATGAGGATGGTTCTGTTTCAGTTGAAGATTCTGAAAAAGTTATCGTATCAATACATACTACATCAAAAAATCGCTTAATAGCCAGTAAATCAATTTCTCTAGAAGAGGCAAAGGGTAGTGATGTAGTTTTTTCTAATATTCCCTTAAATACGCTACTTTATGCAAAGATTGAAGTGTTAAGTGCTTCTAATGAAGCTCTTTTTACAGCGAGTACTTTAGAAACGGTTTTAAAACCAGGGGAAAACATTCTTGAAGCTCGTCCGAGTTCCATTAGATTACAAAGTTCGCAAGCAGTTATTTACCCTTCAACTGATAACTCTGGAAGTATTACTATAAATGATAAAACAAACCAAGAGGTTCTACAAGAGCTTTATAGTATTATGAGTGTAGAAGGAAACCTTGTTTTTGGAGCAAACGTACTTGTTGAGTCTACGCTTTCTATTGAGAATGATGAAACATGGAACTTTCCTGGCTTAACAGTACTGTGGGCAACAAATGATGATAGCTCAATGATATTAATGAGTGGAGAAGACACCTCTCTTACTTTAAGCAATGTAACACTATCTGGCAGTATTGGAGTAGAAAAAAATACGCGCATGATTAGCGTTGAAAACAATGCAACTCTTACTATCAAAGATGGCACTACGATACAAAATGCCATTAATGCATCTGCCTTCCCTGGAGGTGCAATATATTTAAATGGTGCTACTTTAATTATGAGTGGTGGTACTATAAAAGACTGCATAGCAGAAAATGGTGGGGCGGTGTATGTTTCTAGTTTTTCTGATTTTACTATGAACAGGGGCAGTTTAATAAATAATACTGCAAGGCAAAGTGGCGGCGCAATAAATATTCAAGGTACCATGGTTTTAAAAGGTGGAACAATTCAATATAATACTACAACTGTAAGTAGTGATGCCTCTGGTGGCGGTGGTATTGCTGTGGTAGGCGGAGACTTACAGCTTGAAGGTGATCCTATTGTTAAAAATAATACAAAAAATGGCTTAAATAGCAATATTTTCCTTACTAATGCTGGAACTAGGGTAGTTATTCAAAACACCCTAACTGGCTTAAGAAATAGTATTGGCATTAGTAGTAGCTTTGATGAAGAAGTGGCAACTGGAAGTCTTTCTCCTGAATACATTTTAAAAGAAACAGATGCGCAAAAGTTTTTTAGTGATGAAGGCCATACAGTCAGTTTAGATTCACTTCTAAATACAATTAGTTTGAATGAGTAATGTATGAGTAGTATTGTAATTCGAAAGGCGCATTTTTCTGATATTCCATATTTGTATGATATTTGCTTAAAAACTGGAAAGAATGGAAAAACTGCAGAAGATTCTTTTTTCAATCCCTATATGCTTGGTGAATACTATGCCGTAAATTATATGTTGTACGAAGAATCTTCATGTTTTGTTATAGAAGACACAAAGTCTAATATAGTTACACCTTTAGGTTATATAGTAGGTTGTTGTGATTCAAAGCATTTTTCAAATTGGATGGAAAAAACATGGCTACCTATTTTACGAAAACGCTATACTGTATCCTATGATACTAAAACCGATATTGAAAAAAATCTTGTAAACCTTATTCACAAAGTGCATGCTTTTGAAGAAAAAGACTGGACAAAACTTTATCCAGCACATTTGCATATTGATCTATTACCTCAATTGCAAGGGATGGGATGCGGCAAAATACTTTTAAATACTTTTTGTGACTATCTAAAAAATGAAAATGTTTGTGGGGTACATTTAGGAGTGAGCGCAAAAAATAAAAATGCAATTGGCTTTTACGAAAGAATGGGCTTTACTATTCTTGAAAGCTTTGATTGGGGACTACTCTTAGGTAAAATACTTTCATAAAAAAACGCCGAATTAATAAACTCATTCGGCGTTTTTTATAACAATTTCTAATCTTATTCTTTTAATGCTCCACCAGCAACACCTTCTGCTAACCTTTTTTGGAATGATAAATAAGCAATTAAAACTGGCACTGTTGCAATAATAAGAGCTGCAATTTGCCATCCAAGCTGTGTTCCTGTTCTACTTGAAAACGAGAATATACCAACTGGTAAAGATTTTGTTGCTTCAGAACTTGCAAGTACGAGTACTAAAATAAACTCATTCCATATGCCGAGTCCTGACATAACACATATGGTAATAATTACAGGAATAGTCATAGGAACAATGATACTCATAAATGTTCTAAATGGTGTAGCACCATCAATATATGCAGACTCTATAAGGCTTCCTGGAAGACCACGAATAAATTGAGACGATAGCATAACAGAAAGTGGAAGACCAAATGCTGTATATACTAAAATAATACCTAAATGTGTATCTGCTAAGTTTACACTAGAAAGCATAAGAAAAAGGGGAATTATTACTTGATTAATATCAATTAGGTAACCCAGACCAATTAACGCCCCCACTATTGCAGCAATTTTTTTGTACTTAAATTTACTTATGCCATAGCCAATCATTAATCCTAATACAACAACAGCTGCCGTAGAAATGAATGTATATAAAATACTATTTAAGAATTTAGAAGCAAGTTCGCCTCTATTCCAGGCAGAACTATAATTCCACCAAACTGTATCCCAGTTAATACTTCTTTGATAATTTTTAGGTAATGAACTTACACTTATCATGTTTCCATTTTCTAAGTTGGCAATATCACCATAACCTTTTTCTATGAGTTCTGTTTTTTCTAAAAAATGAACTTTTAATCTTCTACCTGGGGCCATCGTTGTTGATTCAATGATTAATATATTTTCTGCTATTTCTTCAATTTGATTTACGGCTAAACCATATTTTTCTAATAAACCATCAGGATACATGATGTTTAATTGTGGCTGAACAACAACATATTCATCGTGCTTATTATCAAACATTTCATGGGGTAGAGAGTAAATATTCATACTAAGTTCTTCGTTTGTTTTAAATGACGAATAACTCATCCATACAAGTGGAACCAATGTAATACAAGCCCATGCAGTAAAAATAATATATGAAAGTGGTTTTGCAATATATATTGACCAAATTGATGTAGCAAGTGTTTTTTCTGTTACTATGGTTGATTTCATATTAGTGCTCCTCATGGGTACCGAGTTTTCGGCCAATCCAGTTACTTGCAAGAATCATTGCAATACTTATTACAACCACTGTGTTAGAAATTGCAGATCCATATGCAAAGCGCAGAGGGTTAACATAATTTTGGAATGCAGTTCTATACATAAAGATAGGTAAAACCTCTGCATTCATACGTGTAATGCCTTCGCTTGTGATAGAAAAAATTAAGGCAAATCCTTTTAGAGAGCCTGCAATTGCTAATACACAAGATACGAGAATTGTACCAGCTAATAAAGGAATTATTATCTTTGTAAATACTTGTAGTTCGTTTGCACCATCTATTTTTGCAGCTTCAATCATACTTTCATCAATTTTTTGTAAATTTGCTAAAAAGATAATCATATAAAAACCAGTATACATCCAAATGAGTGCCACTGCTATAGGTATCATTGCGGTATCGGGGTTGAGCATCATAGTAAATTGTCTATCAGGGTCGCCTGACACTAGCTGCATTACTGTTGAAACAGGCCCATCTGGAGCAAAAATCATTCTCCACATAATACCAATAACAATGGTTGATAGAAACTGTGGTAAAAAAACCATTGATTGAAAAAAGTTTTTTGCTCTAACTTGTTTTCTAAATAAAATAAAAGCTAAAATAAAGCCGATAGGTATTTGACCAAATACAGAAACGGCAACAACAATCATATTGTTCTTAAAAGCATGCCAAAAGGCAGGGTCAACAATCATGGTTGCATAATTTGTTAGTCCCATGAAGTTCCATTCTCCACCTCTATTCGGGTTAAAATCAGAAAAGCTTAAAAACACCGAATACGCTATTGGATATGCCACTATGAGTAAGTATAAGACAAAGCCAGGTAAAACAAAAAGTAAAAAAGTAGGGAAATCTTTATAGTCACGTTTATTCACATTAATCTCCTATAAATATTCTCGCGTTAGCGGCGCGACAAGGAGGTCGCGGATTGCAGTTTTTATCTACATAATAGTATAATATATAAACCCAAAGAGTACAATAGCACGTGCACTATGTTTATATAATAGTAAATAAAAAAAAGAGCTGTCCTACGCGGACAGCCCTTTGTAAGGCTTACGCCTTTATTAGTTTCGTGCTAAAGATTCAACTTCGTTAGCAACTTCTTGAGCAGTTTTACTACCACTTACAATTTGTTGCATACCTGTATTTAGTGCATCATTTGGAGCACCAGTAAGAAATGCATCAATAACTTGAGTTATAGGTGCTTTTGCAGCAAGTTCAGCTTTAAGAGATACGATTCTAGGCATATCAGCTGGTGGGTTATAATCTTTTAAGATTGCGCCAGAAATAGAACCATCTCTAAGACGTTGTTCTGTTTCTTGTTCACTGTTAAAAAAGTCAATCCATCTCATTGCAGCTTCAGCAACATCTTTATCCATTGCTGATTTTGTAATTCCATAACCAACTGATTTTGCAGCAGCAACTGTTCCAACTTGACCCTTTGCTCCAGGAATTTCTGGGAAAGCAATCATTGACATTGTTTCTTGTAGTTCAGGAGCTATGTTACCTGCATCCCATTGGCCAGACATAAAGAATAAGTATTGTCCATTGTTAAAATTAGAAATACCAGTTCCTGTATCAACGAGAACACTTTCTGAAGAAAGAACACCATCTTCAACCATTGTTGCTAAGAAATCTAAACCTGCAACAAAATCTGCATCAGTAAAATTAACATCGCCTGCAACAGCTTTTTGTGGCCAATCAGCCATACCTGTTGCTTGAGATACTAAGCCTGAGAATACACAAGAACCCCAAACCCAAGAACCTGCACCATGTGTGCCAAGTACTTCAATTCCGTTGGCTTCTGCAACAGGAACCATTGCGAGCATATCTGCATATGTTTCTGGCATTTCAAGACCAAGTTGGTCAAGTAGTTCTGTATTTGCAAATACTACAGTTGTAATATTAGCAATTCCTAGTGGAACATAATAATAATCTCCGTTTGCATTGTCTGGAGCGCCAAACTTTGCAATATCATATTTATTCATGTCTAAATATTCTGTGATATCAATTTGTTGACCAGCTTCTTGCCAAGGAGCACCCCAGCGTGCATCTGAACCCATGTAAGCTACATCAGGAACATCACCAGAAGCGAGACGTGCTACAACTTTTTGATGGTAAGCATCATCGAAAAGAAGTTCGTATTCAACTTCAATATCAGGGTTTTCAGCTTGAAAAGCTTCAACTATGCGAACAAAACTTTGTCCTTCTGCACTTGCATTGTCACCGTATCCCATAATGTTTATAGCGGTTTTTCCTGTTTCCGCTTTACCACCACAGCCAACGAGAACCATGCTGATTGCCATTATTGTGATTAGGCAAAAAAGCAATACTCTTTTTGAGTTTTTCATAATATTCCTCCTAATGAATATTAAATACTGCATTATATATGCTTGGTTGATTGGATTTATCAACTAACTATATTATACCACGACTTCTCATTTCTGTAAACCCATTCAATTTGATTTTTTAATAATTGTTTTTTATTTTAATTTTTTTGTATAGTTAAAATATGTTTAAAACTAAAAAAATAGAAGTGCTTTAAGAGAATATGTGTTACAATAAATTTTGGATGTCACCTCTTAATTGATGTGCATCATGGTCAAAAATGGTATCAAGACACATAGCCCCCGCTCCATACGCAACTGAAAGACTTCCTAGTGAATCGGTAACAACATTGCAGTTTCTAGGAATGTTGTAGGGATTAGTATATTGTATTTGTTCATTAATTTGTTTTTGAATTTGCTGTTGTGACTGTGAGTCTGAACCTGGACCACCAACAAATACCGTTTGCAAATTTAAGATGGTAACTAAAAATGCAATGTGCTGTGCTAATTCTTTGTACGCTAACTCAGGACATATGGATTTGTATGCATTCAAATCTCCAGATGCAACATGGGCATGAAATTGTCCTTCAATTCCTTTTTGCCACAATATGCTTCTAAATTCTCCAGCTAATGATTCCCATCCTTTAAATATTTTACCATCTAATATTAATCCTATTCCTATAGCTAGGCTTCTTTTTGCTTCACGAGTAGGTTGTGTTAATCTATATTCAACGAGTAAAAAGAGGGTGTCCTTAATTATTTTATCACGGTTAATTACTTTTTCACTATAGCAACAACAGCGAGCATCGTTTTCGATTAAAATAGGAATAGAACTTAATGTTTGGATGTCTTTTTTAAAGTCGTAGGCATCTTGAATATAAAGAGCTTTTGATTGAATTATAGTGCCCGTTTCTGCATTAATTAAGCCAGGGAGTCCAACACCAATGGCAATAACAGGAACACTTCTTTTTTTTGCTTCTAAAACAATCATAGCGTGCGCTTCACTAAAAATATCTTTACACCCTAACTTGTTAAATGTTTTAGGAGATATGTTTTTTTGAAATTGAAAAATAATTTCTCCGTGTAAATCTAATAGTGTACAAATCAATCTCTCTGAATTTATTTCTATACCACCTACACAAGCAAAAGAGGCGTTTATTTCCAAAAAAATGGGTTTGCGCCCTCCAAGAGGACCTGTCTCTCCTTGTGCGTATTCATGGATTATTCCAGTTTTTTTTAATACAGAAACATTTTTTGTGACAGTCGATTTATCTATTTCTAAAGCATTTGCAATTTCAATTCTACTAATAGATCTCTTTTTCCAGATTATATTTAATATACGAGAATACATTATGTCTGTAAAAAAGTTAGTTTCTTTCATCTACTAACCAGTGTATCATACGTTTTATTTCATTGCAAGTTTTTTTTTCAGAATACGGAATCTCGCTTGTAAAAAAGTTCATTGCATGATATTCTTTGAGTATGAATACATTATTATTACATGGACCATGGAGTCTCTCTCTCTTTGATTCGGCAGCCGCTCAAAGTATGGTTGAGCAATCTTTATCACAAATTGCTTTTCCTAATTCAATTGAACTTCAATTACCAGGTGATGTTCACTCTGCGCTTTTAGAAAACAAATTGATTGAAGATCCCTATTACGCAAAAAATGAGCTTGATATACAATGGGTTGGACGAACAGATTGGGTTTGTACAAAAGAAATTGAAATAAGTGATACCTTTAAAATGGGGCGCCAAAGCATTGTGCTTGAAAGTGCTGATACCTTTGTTACTGTTTTTATTAACGATGTTGAAGTAGGTACATGCTTTAATATGTTTCGTTTGTGGCGATTTGATATAACTGACCATTTAGTACAAGGGAAAAATATAATTAAACTTCATTTTGAACCATCCGAGCGCTATGCATTGGAAGCGGCTTCAAAGCTTCCGTATGAAATACCATGTTCTATATATGATGTGAGTTCTCCTAATAGAAATCTTATACGAAAGGTTCAATGCCATGCAGGTTGGGATTGGGGACCATGTATTATGGCTTTTGGAGTATATGACAGTATACGACTTGAACAGTATGCTGATGGGTATATTGAGTATGTGAATTGTACAACAGTTCCAGTTGTAGAGAATCCAAAAACTGTACCTGAAAAAATGCTTATTGATGGGCTGGATTGGGATGCGCATATTGGTATAACGTATTTTTCTAGTGTTGATAAAGAACTACTATTTAACTGTAAGCTTGAAGGTAATGGAATAAAAATTATTTCAAACATTGAAGCGAAGGTTTCTAAAGGTGAAAACTATATCGAATTCACAGAGAGAGTAACGAAACCAACATTATGGTATCCTGCAGGAGGAAGGCCAGAAGATGATGCTGAAATTGAAAAAAATGGGTTTCCTACTCTAAAAGAAAATACATTGTATACATTAACAATAGCAACTTTTGCCCCTGAAAATCAAACTCTTGTAAAAAACATTGCGTTTCGTACGCTTGAAACTATCGCCGAAGAAGATGATGATGGTAAAAGCTTGTTTTTTAGAGTAAATGGTCGCGATGTTTTTTCTAAAGGTGCCAACTGGATTCCTGCAGATGCACTTCCGTCTCGTATAAGTGATGAGAAATTAAACTACCTCCTAGATTCATTAATAAAATCAAATCAAAACACCGTTCGAATTTGGGGTGGTGGACGATATGAAAGCGATGTGTTCTATAATTTATGTGATAAAAAAGGAATTATGGTTTGGCAAGACTGTATGTTTGCATGCTCAACGTATCCTTCAAATAAAGAGTTTTTAGACAATGTTAGACATGAAATTCGCCATCAAGTTCGACGATTACAGCATCATGCATGTATAAGTTTATGGTGCGGGAACAATGAAGATTTAGGAGCTCTTACGTGGTATGAAGCTTCGAGAGAAAATCCTTCACGGTATCTCATAGACTATGATAGATTAAATGAGGGTGTGTTAGCAGATGAGATTCAGCGACTTGATAGTGCAAGAACATGGTGGCCAAGTTCACCTTCTGCAGGACCAAATGATTTTAGTGATAACTGGCATGCAGACGGAAGAGGCGATATGCATTATTGGAGTGTTTGGCATGAAAAAAAATCATTTGATTCATATTTAAGTATAAAGCCCCGTTTCGTTTCTGAGTTTGGCTATCAATCATTTCCCTCACTGCAAGAAGTTAAAACCTATACACCTGAAGACCAATTAAATTTTACTAGTCCTATAATGGAATTTCACCAGCGTTCGCCTGGCGGAAACTCAATAATTTTAGAAAACTTTACACGTTATTTTCGCTTTCCAGAAGGCTTTAATTCGATGCTTTATTTAAGTCAAGTGCAACAAGCCTTGGCTATAAAAACTGCGGTGGAATACTGGCGAAGCTTAAGACCTCGGTGTATGGGTGCTATTTATTGGCAGCTCAACGATGTGTGGCCAATTGCGTCTTGGTCATCGCTTGAGTATTCAGGGCGCTGGAAGCTTTTACATTATGAAGCAAAGAAATTCTTTGACCCCTTTACTGTGGTTTTATTACAAAAAGATAAAATGGTTAGCGCGGTTATTTTAAATGATACAAGAAATACCATACATGCAGAGCTAGTCATTAGTATCATTGATTTTAATGGAGAGGTCTTGGAAAAGAAATCAATAAAAAAAGATTTTTCAAGCGATAGTGTAAGTGTTGCTTGGGAGTCGCCTATTGATGATATTACAAGCAAAACAGACCAGTATTTTGTGTATGCACAGTTACTTTGTTCGAATTATAGCAAAGAAACAACACTCTTTTTGGATTTCCCAAAGAGATGCATTATACAAAAAGCTCCAATTTCTGTTTCTGTGGATGATAATTTAGTGATTACACTTTCAACAGATAAGCCTGCATTCTATGTGTCGCTACAAACGAGTTTAGATGGAACATTTAGTGATAACATGTTTACATTGCTGCCTGGAAAAAAACGTACCGTACAATTTGATCCGAGTATGTCATTAACACAGTACGGGGCGCAAGGTTCAGTTTCGAACATAAATGCAAAGGTTTTAACAGAATCATTATCAGTTGTAAGTTTACGTGATACCTATCAGTAAGACATATATATTTTTAAGGAGTATGCAAAAAAAATATTTTCAGTGCCATGTACAAACTTTGATATTTCCCTAAAGGCATATATTTTATTTTCCGATAAATAAATAGGTATTTTTTTGAAAAAAATGCAAAAAAATGCTTAAAAGTACTTGACTGTATTGGAGTTAGAGTAGAAAATAGATATGATAGAAGTAATACGTTTAGATGGTAAAACATATTGGATAAATCCACATCAAATTGAGTATATCGAGACAAATCCCGATGTAACTTTTATGATGTTATCAGGAAAAAAACTTGTGGTCAAAGATAAACCACAAGAAATTATAGAAAAAATTATTGCATACCGACGTTTGATCGGGGCTTTTAAAAATGAACTGTAGTCTTGGGAGGGATATAGTATGGATATAGCGAGTATTATAGGTCTAGTTGGCGCCTTTGCGGTAATTGTTTTCGCGGTAGCAACAGGTAGTACAGGTATTGCTGGTCTTGCAGGACTATGGGACCTTCCTTCATTTATATTCGTTGTTGTTGGTTCATTTTTAGCAATGTTCTTAAGTTTCCCCATGAGTAAAGTTCTCTCCATGTTCGGTGTTATTGGGCGTATATTTAATGTATTTGACTATGGAGAAAAAACACTTGTTCAAAACATGGTTGGTTTAGCTGAAAAAGCAAGACGAGAGGGTATTCTTGCTCTTGAAGAAGGCCTCGAAGATTTAGATGATGCCTTTATGAAAACCGGCTTACGTTTAGTTGTTGATGGTACCGATGGTGTTGTAATTCGAACTATTATGGAAAATGAACTTACAAAGCTTGAAGGCCGACACCTTTCTTGGATTGGAATGGTTATTCACTGGGCAGGATTAGGTCCTTCTTATGGTATGATGGGGACCGTTATCGGTCTTATTGGTATGTTATCAAATCTTAATGATACAGCTTCTATTGGTGCAAACATGGCGGTTGCGCTTGTTACAACATTGTACGGGTCAATTATTGCAAATATGTTCTTGGTTCCAATTGCGGCAAAATTAACGTATCAAAATTCATTGGAAATTCAAACAAAAGAAATGGTTATAGAGGGAGTATTGTCAATTCAAGCAGGTGATAACCCTCGGGTTCTTGCTATGAAATTATTAACATATCTTGATACAACATCTAGAAAAGCTATTGAAGCTGAAGTTCTAAAGGATTAATGCATGGCTAAGCGTGAGTCTAAAAAGCCGGCGGGAGCTTCCAAGGCGTGGCTTGAAACATATGGTGATATGATTACTCTTATGCTATGTTTCTTTGTTATGCTTTTTAATCCTGTAAAGGTTGATGAGACACAACAGGCGCAGTTAACTGTTGCTTTAGAAGGCGATCCTACCTCTGGTGGTATGTCACTTACAGCTGGTAGATTGGCCGACTTAGGTAATACTATTAACTCGCTGCCATCGATAGAAAAAGGTTCTAGCCTAGGTTTGGCAGTAAAAAAAGCGGTGAGTTTATTTGCACCTGATGTAAAGTCAAATAGAATTACCGTTACAACAGATGAAAGAGGGTTAGTAATAACGCTAGCATCTGATTCATTTTTTAGAGAGGGGTCTGCAGAGCTTTTGATAGACGAAACAAGGGACACATTGTTACGATTGTCGCAGTTTTTATCTTCAGAAGATTTAATAGACAGAAATTTTAGAATAGAGGGACACACAGATTCAACTCCAGTGGATGAAAATTTGTGGAGTAGTAATTGGGAATTGTCTGGAACACGGGCATTAAATGTTTTGTATTATTTATCAGATTTTGGTGTAAATGATGAAAAGTTTTCATATTTAGGGTATGCAGATACGCAACCAAAATTTCCTAACGATACAGCCGAAGGCAGAGCGTATAATCGTAGGGTGGATATTGTTATTCTTGATGAAGGACATTTTTAAATAAATTTTATAAGATGTTGTATAAAAATTTATTTTAATGATATAATAGAAGTGAGGTAAAGTGGTATGGCTGATGATGATTTGAATTTAGACGATGGTGATCTCGGCTCAAGTTCGCCTTCAAAAAAAGGTGGTGGTCTTGGAGGAATGCTCCCAGGTCTTTTAAAATGGGTTGCAATTGCGGTAGGTGCTATTATTCTCATTGTTACTGTAGTAGTTATCACAATGAATATTTTGAATACTTCTTCAACAGGTACTACCTATATTCCTATTAATGAGGAGTATACGCCACAAAGAGAAGTGTATTCATGGTATGAAAGTTTACCTCAAATTAGAGCAAAAACATACGATACAATACCTGCAAGTGTACTTGTAACAGTTGTATTAGGATACGAGGTAGATGATAGCAATGCTTCTGCTGAAATTACTGCAAGACGCGTAGAGCTACAAGATTATCTTCGAAAGTACTTTTCAACAAAGAAGAGACTTGAGTTAACGCCTCAAAATGAAGATGCATTAAAACTTGAAATTAAAAATGATATAAATGACTTATTAACTCAGTCATCAATAAAAGATGTTCGATTTTTAACTTTTGAAGTAATTGAACAATAAATTATGCAAAAAAATACGATTTTTTTGCATAATGATTAGCTTTTAATTAAAATATGTGGTAAAATGCATATAAGGGTTATACTACCGTTGGTGGTAAATATTTTATGTATAAGGGCAAATAGTAATGAATGAAGTTTTGTCACAAGACGAGATTGATCAACTTTTAATGGCCATCAGTACTGGTGAAACCGAAGCTGAGGATTTTAAGCCAGTTAATGATACTCGTAAAATTAAAATTTATGACTTTAAACGCCCCGATAAGTTCTCAAAAGAACAAATTCGTACTGTATCGATTATGCATGAAACTTTTGCCCGATTAACAACTACGGCACTTTCTGCACAACTTCGTAGTATGGCTCACGTTCACGTTGCATCGGTAGATCAGTTAACATATGAAGAGTTTATTCGCTCAATACCTACACCAACTACTTTGGCTGTAATTAACATGGATCCCCTAAAAGGGAATGCAATTTTAGAGATAGACCCTTCTATTACTTTTTCAATAATTGATCGTCTTTTTGGTGGGCAAGGGCAAGCTGCAAAAGTACAAAGGGACTTAACTGATATTGAGCAGTCAGTTATGGAAGGTATTATTGTACGTATTTTAGCAAATATGAGAGAGGCATGGGCGCAAGTTATAGATCTTAGGCCTCGACTAGGACAAATAGAAACAAATCCTCAGTTTGCGCAAATTGTACCACCATCAGAAATGGTTGTTTTAGTAACACTAGAAACAAAAATAGGGGATGAAGAAGGTATGATGAACTTCTGTATTCCGTATATTACAATTGAACCAATTATTTCTAAGCTGTCATCACAGTTTTGGTTTTCATCAGTTCGAAGAAGTTCAACAACGCAGTATTTAAATGTTTTGAAAGAAAAGTTATCTTCTGTGGATATGGATGTTGTAGCTGAAATTGGTTCTATTAATGTTCCTATCCGAGATGTTTTGGGTTTGCGAACAGGAGATATTGTGCGTCTTTCTAACGTTAGAGTTGGAGATCCCTTAGTTATAAATGTTGGAAATAAAAAGAAGTTTTTTTGTCAGCCAGGTATCATCGGTAAAAAGATGGCCGTTCAGGTTATCGGTAAGATGGAAGAAATTGAGGCAGACGAGTTTGAAGAATTATCAGTAGAAGGAGACGAATCTTATGAGTGATGGTGCCATTTCACAAGATGAAATAGAAGCTTTATTATCGGGTGTTGACCTCGGTGGAGGCGGTGGCAGTTCTGCCGGAATGATGTCATCAGCGCCTTCTATGGATACAAGTGTAATAAAAAATGTACTTGGAGATACAGCAGGCTCATTTACTTCAGGTATACAAACCATGACTGGATCAACTTTTACTATAGGCACACCAATGGTAGAAGAAAGTTCACTAGATGCTTTGTTAATGAAACTTCCTGAGATGATTGTTTCTGTTTCTGCAGATTTTACTCAAGGATTAGCTGGAGACCATATATTTGTTCTTCCTCCAGATTTAGCTCAAAGTATTGCTAGCTTGGTAAATAAAGAAGAAAATGCAGATTTAGATGATATGTCTTTGTCTGTAGTTTCTGAACTTATTTCTCAACAAGTTGGAAATGAAATAACGGCTCTTGGTTCAAAGTTTCCAGGCTTAGGTTCAAGTCCAGCACAAGCAGTACATATTCCAAAAACAACGTTGAACTTAAAACAAAGTTCGATTATTTTACTATCCTACCCTGTGTCTACAGAAGGTGGAGTGTATACAATTTGGGAAATTATTTCTCAAAGTATTGCATCTGAAATTACTAATGCCTTTAGCAGTGCCCCTTCAATTGGAAGTGGACTTTCAGCTGATGAAATGGCAAGCCTTGGAAGCCTCGGTGACATGGGGTCTTCTATGGGAATGGGGGGCGGAATGACAATTCCTGGTATGAATATTCCAAATGTACAGTCGCTACAATATCCTAACTTGCAACAAGGAATGAACTCCATGGAGCAAGGAAACATCAGTCTTATCATGGATGTTTACATGGAAATGACTGTAGAACTTGGGCGAACAAAAAAACAAATTAAAGAAATACTTGGTATGGGCGAAGGTACCATTATCGAGCTTGATAAACTTGCAGGTGAGCCGGTTGACATTCTTGTTAACCACAAACCCATAGCAAAAGGTGAGGTTGTTGTTATCGACGAAAACTTCGGTGTTCGTGTAACTGAGATCTTATCTCCTGTTGAAAGGGTTTCAGACCTGCATTAATATCGTCTTGGGAGGGGCATATTAAAACATTTTCAAAAACAAATCTTTTAATAGGGTTTTTCTGCTGTTTTTTCATGTTTACGTTAAACGCACAAGAAGAAACTATAGCCGTTGAAAATCCTATAGATCAAGAAGAAGTTATATTAGAACAAGAAACAGATTTTATTATTAATGATATTGTTACTCTAGACAATGAAAACGCTTTAGAAGCTGATGAGGCAACTGGATCAAGTACCCTTTGGCTTTTTGTGCGTATGATTTTTGCATTAATTATTGTTGTTGCATTAATTTATGGTGTTACTTTTTTGCTTAAAAAGGGGCTTGTATCAAAAGAATCTGAAAATCCATTTTTAAAGAGAGCTGCAACCCTTACTCTTGCACCAGGAAAAACAGTGCAAGTTGTTACCCTTATTGATAAGGCTTGGGTTGTAGGTGTTTCTGATGCAGGAATTAATCTTATAGGCGAATTAACTGATAAAGATCTTATAGATCAAATGGTATTAGAAGCAGAAAAAGAGCCTTTATCAAAAGCACGCGATTTTTCTAGTATACTTTCAAGTTTTACAAATACTGCAAAATTAACAGAAACCGCCTTAAAAAAACAAAGAGAGAGATTAAAAAAAGGACCATTCAATGAATAAAAAAATTATTTTGTTGAGCATCTTTTTCTGTGTCTTTTCTTTTTCACTTGTTTTTTCACAAGAGTTTCCTCAAGGGTCAACTGATGGAACAGCACAGCTTGATAGCGATGTTGCTCCTGTTCAATTGCCTGCAGTTGATATACAATTAAATGAACCACAATCTGGACAAGAGCTTGCTTTTTCTGTGCAGATTTTGCTTTTGCTCACCATATTAACACTTGCACCAAGTATTCTTATACTTATGACTTGTTTTTTACGTTTTACAATTGTTTTAGATTTTATAAAAAGAGCTTTGTCTTTACAGCAAGTTCCTCCAACGGCAGTACTAAATGGGATTGCATTTTTTATGACCATATTTATTATGTGGCCAACACTAACTAGTGTTTATGATAATGCTTACAAGCCTTTAGCTGATGGTGAAATTGCTATTGAACAAGCTATTGACCAAGCAGAAGCACCACTTAGAATTTTTATGTATAAACAAATGGCAAATAACACAGATTATATTTCTCTTTTTATGTCTATGGGCGACTATGAAAGACCAGCATCTCTCGCTGATGTTCCAACGCATGTGTTAATACCTTCGTATATTTTACATGAGTTAACGGTAGCCTTTAGGATAGGAATTATTTTATATATTCCATTTATTATTATAGATATGGTTGTAGCAAGTATACTTATGTCTATGGGTATGATTATGCTTCCTCCTGTTCAAATTTCGATGCCCTTTAAGTTAATGCTCTTTGTATTAGTTGACGGTTGGGGTCTTTTAACCCAGCAATTATTTATTTCTATTATTCAATAAGGGGAGGGTGTAAATGACTACAGAGCAAGTAATTACACTACTTAGAGATGGGGTTTTCCAAATATTAGTTTTAGCAGGGCCTATATTAATTGTTGCACTAACGGTAGGTCTTGTTGTTGCAATTTTTCAAGCAACTACATCAATACAAGAACAAACACTTACATTTGTGCCAAAATTAGTTGCTATACTTGGAATGCTAGCCTTGTTAGGAGGTTGGATGTTTGCATCATTAGAACAGTATACCGTTAACCTTTTTTCATTGATAGGTCAAATGACGCGATAGTCGTTTTGTTGGAATTATTACGATGTTAAACGAA
Source organism: uncultured Treponemataceae bacterium (assembly GCA_964370315.1). Lineage (GTDB taxonomy): Bacteria > Spirochaetota > Spirochaetia > Treponematales > Treponemataceae > CAYJFX01. The sequence continues at coordinate 51,958 of CAYJIS010000001.1, read as the reverse complement.
CTAGTATCACAAAGTGCCAATTTTTTTCTCGTTGCATCTCGCATTTTGGCTATGATATTAGCGCTGCCCTTACTAGCATCCGTTGCTGTTCCTAGGGTTGCGCAAGTTGCATTAGCAGGGTATGTTGCTTTTTTGGTTTTGCCAAGTGCTTATTCTGTTGGTTGGACTGTAGACCCATTTAGCTTACACTATGTATTAATACTAATTGGTGAAGTTATCATAGGAATAATTACCGGTTTTTATATCTCTATGCTTTTTGCAGCTTTTAGTTCAGCTGGACAGTTCTTTACGTATCAAATGGGTTTCGGTGCTTCAGAAGTATATGATGCGCTTTCTCAAGTGTCAAATCCTCTTATGGGACAGTACTTAAATTTTATAGGATTTATATTATTTTTACAAACCCAGGGGTTTCAAAAATTATTTTTAGGTGGCGTTCAAAGAAGTTTTCAATCACTAAACTCTTTTATATTAGTGACTGAGAGAGAAGGTTTTTTACAATTTTTGTTATTTGGATTGTCGAGGCTTTTTGTTGATGCTCTTATTATTTCTCTTCCAATAGTTGGGACATTGTTTTTAGTTTCCGTTTGCATGGGTATATTATCAAAGGCCTCCCCACAAATGAACTTATTGTCTGAAGGTTTTCCAATAACTATCATGGTAGCCTTTTTTCTTTTAACGGTATTACTTCCGTATATGGCAGATTATTTTATTAATTTATTTAATGCAGGTTTTGTTCGCTTTGAAACACTGTTAACAGAAGTTGGGGTGCCAATACAATGATATACTCAGAAGATTTAGATTTACAGTGGTTTGCCGCAGAAGATGAAGGGAGGACAGAGGATCCTTCCGAGCATAAATTACGTAAAGCCCGAGAAGAAGGGAGGGTCGCTAAAAGTCAAGAGTTAAGTGGTGCCTTGGTAATGCTTTTTCCAACGATAACGCTCATTGTACTTGCTCCTTGGCTTTTTACTAACTTTGTTGAAATACTTTTGTATTATTTACAAAGAAGTACAACGGCAGAAGTAAATGCATCTCTTGCATATGGTTTTTATTATTATCTTTTTCGAATGGTTACACCAATTGTTATTGCAGGTATAATCGGAGCTGTAATAGCAAATCTTATTCAAAACAGAGGCTTTATTTTTTCTACAAAACCCATTGAGCCAAAGTTTTCTAAAATCATTCCAAAGTTTGGTGAATATTTTAGAAAAACGATGTTTTCATTTGAGGGTGTTTTTAATATATTTAAATCAATTATTAAGGTTGTAATAGTTTTTGTTGCCTCATTTATTATTATTAGTTCTGAGTTTACAACATTGCTAGCTTTGTTAGACGAAAATATATGGCAAGGAATTACACATATAGCAAGTACCTGTGCTCAAATACTATTGGTTGCAACATTCATTTTTTTAATAATTGCGATACCAGATTATTTAGTACAACGAAAGCAATTTATTGACTCTTTAAAGATGACAAAACAAGAAGTGAAGGAAGAATATAAAACCTTAGAAGGGGACCCTTTAGTAAAAAGTCGTTTAAAACAATTTATGAGGGAATTGTTGCAAAATAGTATAAGAGAAAATGTCGCAAAAGCAGATGTTATTATTACTAACCCGACACACTTTGCTGTAGCAATTCTATACGACAGAGAAGTTATGCAAGGTCCTATGGTGACAGCGAAAGGACAAGATGAATTAGCTCAACAAATTAAAAGACTTGCAAAAGATAGTGAAGTACCTACGATAGAAAATCGTCCTTTAGCAAGAGCCTTGTATGCTAATGTTGAAGTAGGGGATATAATACCAGAAGAATACTACACAGCACTAGCAACTATTCTTGGGAAAGTGTACTCTATGAAGGGTAAGAAAATAAGTGCGTAGTAAATAATGTATAATTTTTAATGTACAATTGACAATGGTGGTGGGTAAAGCAAAGAAGAAAGGAAACCACAGAATTAGTAGGGATTAGTCAAACTTAATGGATTACACAGTTTAGATTTTTTTGGTGTAAACTTGAAAAAACAAAAAAAAATCATTTTTCCCCATAAATCACTTTATTTTATTTTCAAAGTATGTTATAATACACTATAGTAGGTAGGATTATGTCCTTTCCTATTCACGGTAAATGGGGGTTTACCATATTTCGTTCTTAGGTGGGATTATGGCTGATACAGCACAGCGTTTTAAAAATCCATCAGACTTAGCAATTGCAATTGCAATTATTGCTGTAGTCATGATGCTTATAATACCATTACCTACAATTCTTCTCGATGCATTAATGGCTTTAAATTTATTATTGGCATTAATTGTATTGTTGATAGTAATGTACACCCCCCGTGCAATTGACTTTTCCTCGTTTCCAACGGTTCTCTTGATTTCAACCGTGTTTAGTTTAGCGTTAAATGTTTCATCAACTCGCTTAATTCTTTCTTTAGGTTCAGACTTTAATGGACAATTAATTAATGCATTTGGAAGCTTTGTTGTTGGTACAGGTGGTACAGAAGGTTTAGTAATTGGTCTTGTTATATTTATAATTTTAATAGCTGTTCAAGCTTTTGTAATTACAAAGGGTGCAACAAGAATTGCAGAAGTTGCAGCTCGTTTTACCTTAGATGCAATGCCAATGAAGCAAGCTGCTGTTGAAGCAGAATATAATTCTGGGGCAATTTCAGAAGAAGAATCACGAATTCGAAAAATGGATGTCCAACGAGAAGCAGATTTTTATGGATCTATGGATGGTGCTACAAAGTTCGTGTCTGGAAACGTAAAAGTTGGTATTTTCATTACGGTTATAAACCTTATCGTTGGTATCATTTTTGGTATGATTTTTAGAGGGGAGCCATTTGCATTAGCAATTCAAACGTATGCAAAGTTTACAATTGGTGATGGTCTTCTTTCACAAATTCCTTCTCTCTTAGTTTCAGTTGCTACCGGTATTATTGTAACACGTTCTGTTTCTGATGGAAAGACAACATTAGGTACAGATATGCAAAAACAATTTGCACAAAATGCATGGGTTTTTTATGTGTCAGGTGTTGCAATGGCATTAATTGGATTTTTACCAGGTTTTCCGTGGTATATTTTATTGCCAATGGGTGTATCATTGTTTTTAATTGGCAGGCGTCTGCAAACATTACAAAGAATATCATTTGAAAATAGATTAAACAAAGAAAAAGAAAAACAACAAACACAAGGTAGTGCAATTGCAGAGATAAGCCCTATCGTTCCTTTAGATCCACTTTCACTTGAACTTGGTCTTGCATTAATTCCTTTGGTAGACAAAGAAAAGGGTGCTGAACTTTTAGAGCGTGTTACAAGGATTAGAAGAGAGTTTGCACTTGACTTAGGCCTTGTTGTTCCGCGTATTAGAATTACTGATAATATGCACATAGATCATAATGCGTATAGTTTTAAAGTTAAAGGAATTGAAGTAGGCTCAAGTCATATTAGAATGGGTTGGTATATGTGTATGAACACAGGTACTGTAACCGAAGAATTGCAAGGAGAAGTGACTAGTGACCCTGCATTTGGTTTACCTGCAATATGGGTTTCTGAGGATGATAGAGAAAGAGCAGAAAGAGCAGGGTATGCAGTTGTTGACCCACCAACGATTATAGCAACACACTTAACAGAACTCATTAAGGCTCATGCCGCAGAGATACTAGGGCGCCAAGAAGTACAATCTATCGTTGATACGCTAAAAAAAGAATATCCAACAGCAGTAGAAGAAGCAATGAAGTTGTTTACCGTTGGTGAAATTCAAAAAGTATTGCAAGGTCTATTGCGAGAACAAGTTTCCATTCGGAATATGGTTGCCATTTTTGAAACAATAGCAGATTTTGGTCCTATTACAAAAAAACCAGAAATATTAATTGAAAAAGTACGACAAGCTCTTGGGCGCCAAATATGTTTGCAATATGCCGACGAAAGTAAAACCCTTCATATACTAACCGTATCTCAAGGGTTTTTGCAAAAACTCATTGAAAGTAGAATTGATACCGTAAATGGACCAATTGCAGCTTTGGATCCAGTGTTACAACGAGAGTGGATTTCAGCACTTAGTACTTCTGTAGCTCTTTCACAGGGAAAAGGGTATATGCCAATTATTCTTTGTCCAGAAGAAGCTCGAGCTCTTGTTAAAGCAAGTACAGAAAGAGAAATGCCTAGCTTAGTTGTAATTTCCGTTCCCGAAATTACAAACGATATTAAATTAGAAAATTTAGGAGAAATTAAAGTTGGCAACTAATCTTTACCAACAAGAACCACACACAATTAGAGCTGACTCATACGAAGAGTGTATTACAAAGATTCGAAAAGTGTATGGATCTGGCTATGAAATATTACGACGAAATGAGTGTTCCCCAGAGGGTATGTTTGGTTTTTTAAAAAAGAAACAATATGAAATTACTTTTGTAGGTATCCCTCCAAAGGGAAAGCCTGCTTTTCAAGGTACTGTTTTACAATCACCAGCTTCTTCTGTAACAGCTATGGATTTTAATGAAGAAAAAAATAAGATTTTAGAGGCAAATAAAAATGTTCAAAGTCCTCAAATGAAACTAATATTAGACGAGATAAAAGGTTTACGAGAACATATACATAATTCGTCCTCTTCAGGAAAACAAGATGACCATCAATCAATTGTAACAATTGAAGAAATGCTGAGAAAAAATGAGTTTACACAAGAATACATTAAAAAAATTAGTGATAAAATCCGCAAAGAATTTTCAATCGGAGATTTAGATGATTTTGAAGCAGTTCAAAAAGCTGTTGTTGACTGGATTGGAGAATCAATAATAATAGATAATCCTAAAAATAGAGCACGAACTGAAATTATTGTTTTAGTTGGACCAACAGGAGTAGGCAAGACAACAACAGTTGCAAAATTAGCTGCAAATTATATTAGTGGTTCTCTTAACACAAGTGGAAAACAAGATTTAAAGCTTAGGCTTATAACAATTGATAGTCTAAGAATTGGCGCAAAAGAGCAACTTGAAACCTACGGAGAACTCATGAGTATTCCTGTTTCATTTGCTAGCACTGTTGAAGACTTACAACAACTTGTTACATTATATGGACACGATGTGGACATAATTCTTGTTGATACGTCAGGGCATAGTCCTAAGGATTATGAGAGCTTAGCTAAGATGCGTAAAACACTTGATTTTAGAGGTCAAAAACCACAAGTCTTTTTAACAGTTTCTGCATCAATTAAAGCGAATGATTTACGTACAATTTTACAGCAGTATGAAATATTTGGATATTCATCAATAATTGTGACAAAGCTTGATGAAACTGATAGTGTTGGAACAATTGTAAGTGTGCTTGATGAAAAACAAAAAAGCATAGCATACATAACGGATGGTCAAAAAGTTCCACGTAATTTTAAAAAAGCCGACCCTGTTTCATTTTTAATTAACTTATCAGGCTTTAAAGTAGACAGAGACCATATCGATGAAAAATTTATTGAAAAATAATAGGAAGGTTTATGGAAGATCAAGCATCTGAATTACGAGAGCTTATGCAAAAAAGATTAGAGCGACAAGAATCAAAGAATAGTTCTGAGAATAATCACAAAACGCGAATTATTGCTGTAACTAGTGGTAAGGGTGGTGTTGGAAAAACAAATCTTTCTGTAAATATGGCAATCGCATATTCTCAAGCTGGCAAAAGAGTTATTTTAATCGATGGCGATTTGGGAATGGCAAATGTAAATATTCTTATTGGTACTGCTCCAAAGGCTAATTTGTTAGATGTTATGAATAATCGTTATACAATGAACGAAATTGTTTGTGACACTGAATATGGGTTTCAATTTGTTCCAGGAGCAAATGGATTTTCAAGAATAGCTAATTTAAATGAAGCTGAGCTAGCTCATTTTTCAGAAGAGTTTATGCAGTTAGCAAGTGCAGATATTATTATCATAGACACTGGAGCTGGTATAGCACAAAGCGTATTAGGTTTATTAACTGCAGCCGATGAGATATATGTTCTTACAACTCCCGAGCCAACATCTATAACAGATGCATATGGAATAATAAAAATTATAGCTACAGAAATGATTGATAATAGGCCAAACTTAAAACTTCTCGTAAACAGAGTTCATTCGGCATCAGAAGGAAAAAGGGTTGCAGAACAGATTATTTCGATAGCTCAACAATTTTTAAATTACGAAATTGAATACTTAGGTTTTATTTATGATGATGCGGCAGTATCTACTTCCGTTTTAAGACAAAAACCTTTTATTGTGGCGCAACCAAATGCAAAGTGTTCAATGTGTGTTAAACATATAGTTGGAAGAATTGAAAAAACAGATTTAAACACTGAAGAAGGGTTTTCTCGCTTTTTTAGGAAAATGCGACAAAAATGGTAAAAGTGTGACAAATGAGCTTGACGTTTTGGCATTTTTGCCTTAAGCTTAAAGAATGGAGCCAAATTGTGGCTATATATAAATTGGGGTGTCAATACAATTAGACTATTGTAGTCTATAGTAGGCAGGGGGAATATGATAAATCTGAAAAATATTGCTACAGTTTTTATTGTGGGGTTTATTTTATCTTTTATAGCGGGTTTGATAGGTGGCGTTAACTTTGGCGTGATACTATTGAGAGCCTTGTTTTCAGGTTTAGTTTTTTCTGTGCTTGCAGTTGGAGCAGGATTTATTTACAATAAGTTTTTGACGACATCTGTGGCAGTTGAGCAAGCCCCAGCTTCAAGTAATGCTGAGCCAATTCAAGGCAAAACAGTTGATATTGTGGTAGATGATGATTTACCAGATAGTACTGCTGCACCGTCTTTTAATGTAGGTGCATTTGGTAATGAAAATAGGGTAACAGAAACGCAGAGTGTCACTAATTCCGTTGAAAATGTTAGTGATTTAGCAAGTATTGATGATGTTACTCCGGATGGTACTGGTTTTCAAAGTGCTTCACTTGATGGTGTGGCAGCTAGTGTTATTCCAACAGTTTCTACTGAGACCTCTATGGAAGGTAGTGAGTCAGAGCGTTTTAGTGATTCTGTGGGAGCTCCTGTAGGTAACTCTGACGTACAAATGGAAACAGTGGCCGCAGAAGAAGATAATTCAAACTCAGAACTTGATGTTCTTCCTGATATTGATAATTTCGTAGTTGACGAAGAAGGAATGCCGAGTTCAGAGGATGATGTAATCCAAGATTCTGTCTTTGCACAAACTGGACAAGTAAGGCCAAGTGAACCTACTGCCGTTTCGGAAATGGGTGATGCGAAAGAAATTGCAGCTGCAATACGGACAGCTTTGGTAAAAGATATGTAGAGGACTATAAAATATAAGGGTGTAATAAGATGGTTACTTCGCTCTATGAGCAAAAAACAGAAGAAGAACTCTGGGTGGAATTCAAAAAAACTAAGTCTATGCAACTTAGGGATGCATTTATTCGACAGTACATGCCTTTGGTTAAATACGTTGCTGGGAAAGTAGCGGTTAATATGCCAAGTAGTGTTGAATTTGATGATTTAGTTGGTTTTGGTCAATTTGGATTATTAGATGCAATAAATAAATTTGATCCCGAAAAGAAAGTTAAGTTTAAAACGTATGCAGTAACTCGTATACGTGGAGCTATTTTTGATGAGCTTCGACAGCTTGACTGGGTGCCTCGTTCTGTTAGACAAAAGTCAAGGGAAATAGAAGACACAATCGGTGAGTTAGAAGCCAGATTAGGAAGGCCTGCTAGTGATGAAGAAGTTGCTAGTGCAATGGGTGTAACACTTGAAGCATTTAATAATACCGTTTTAAAGGTATCTGGAACAAGTGTTTTATCTTTAAATGATGTATGGTATTCTGGTGAATCTTCAGATAGAATGTCAATTGGTGACAGTATAGAATCACCAGCTAGTTTAAACCCTGATGTAATAGTAGAAAGAGAAGAAGTTAAACGGGTTATTATGGAAGCAATTAATGATTTACCCGAAAAAGAAAAGATGGTATTAGTATTGTACTATCATGAAGACCTAACATTTAAAGAAATTGGTCAAGTATTACAAGTAAGTGAGTCTAGAATTTCTCAATTACATACAAAAGCAAATATGCGCCTAAGGGCAAAATTAACTAATGTTAGAAAAGGTATAATGTAGGTAACGGGGGGCAAGGGTGATAACATTAGAAAAACTTCGTGTCGACATGGAATCTCAATTTGAAAAAGATAGGAAGATTCGTTATGTGGATGTGCATGCAGACAGTTTAGAAGAAGCCCTTGCAGATGCTGCTATACAGTTACAAAGCAGAGTTTCATACTTAGAGTATGAAGTTTTAGAACAAGGTTATAAGGGGTTTATGTCTCTTATGAAAAAACCTTGGGCCTTACGAGTATATGAAAATCCAACATATTCAAAAAATATTGAAAAAGCTGCTACGGGTAATTTAGCAGGACTAGAGGCTTATGGACAAGAAGAGATTGTTAAGGATATAGATGGAATATTCTATATTCATCGCTTTGCATCTCAAATACATATAAAAGTTGTAGCACCTACAGGAAATGGACAACCTGTTGATGCTAAAATTTTATTAGAAAACCTATCTAGAAGTGATACAACCTCAATAGATGAATCCTTAGTAAAAAAATATGTCAAAAATTCAACTAACGGAGTGTATGAGCCTATTGGTGAATACACTCATAATCAAGCAGGCGATGCAACATTTTATGTTGATTTATCAAGTGATGAAATGAAAGCAAGTATCGTTGCTACTGCACCAGCAATTGGTGGAGCAGATATATCCGAAGAACGTATCGAGAAAATGTTGCACGCTCAAGGTATAACAACTGGAATCGTAAAAGAAAAAATGATTGAGTTTGTTGACAATCCCGTATATGGTGTTCCGTTTGTTGTAGCAGAAGGTTTAGAACCAGTAGATGGTAACGATGCTTATATTGCATATAATTTTGAAACTGATAGATCTAAATTACATATGAGTGAGTCAGATTCAGGCCAAGTTGACTATAAAGAATTAAACCTTATTCAAAATGTTGTAGAAGGGCAACCTCTTGCGCAAAAAATGCTACCAGAAAGAGGAAAACCGGGTAGAACCTTATTAGGTAAGTATCTCGAAGCTAAAAATGGAAAAGATATTGTAATTCCACTAGGTAAAAATGTTCGTTTAGATAATGATGGTAGAACAATTGTTGCTTCTGTGAATGGGCAAGTATTATTGGTTAATGATAAAGTTAATGTAGAGCCAGTTATGGAAGTTGATGGTGTTAATATTAAAACAGGTAATATTACATTCCTTGGAACCGTTATTATTAAAGGTAATGTTGAAGATGGATTTCATGTTAAAGCTTCAGGTAATATTGAGATATATGGGACAGTTGGAAATAGCATTGTAGAAGCTGATGGCGATATTATAGTATCACTTGGAGTTATGGGTAAGGACCAAGGGCTTGTACGTTCTGGTAAGTCTATGTGGGCGAAGTTTATTCAAAACTGTACAGTTGAAGCAGAAGATTTTATTGTAGTTCGTGATGGTATTATTAATTCAAATGTTACAAGTAATAAAAAAATATTTGTACAAGGAAAAAGGGCAAGTATTATTGGTGGCCACCTATTTGCAACTGAAGAAATTAGAGCAAAAACAATTGGTAATAATGCAGGAGCAAGCGAAACCAATTTATCAGTAGGTTATGATCCTAAAGCTAAAAAACGTCTAGATGAATTGACTGAAAAACAAGCTAATCTCATAAAAGAATTAAATGAAATAGAGCTTGATGTTCAAACATTAGAACAACAAAAGAAAATACGTAAAAACTTATCACCGGAAAAAGAAGAGAATCTATCAAATCTTATGTCTAGAAAGCAAGAAATTCATCACGATGTAGATGAAATGTCTGCAGAAATTCAAGAATTACAAGATCATTTGCGAGAACTAAAAGTAGTTGGTACTGTATCTGCATCAGGCGCTGTGTATCCAGGTGTAAAAATTAACATTCGTGATGTAAGAGAAGATATACGAAATGAAACTAAGGCTGTAACCTTCTTTTATGAAGACGGTTTTATTCGGTATGGTAAGTATGAACAAGCAGCTACTACCGATGAAGTGCGAGTACCTGATGGCTATTCAACCCATTGATTTGCAGACGATGTATACATCGCTTGAAAAAGTTTCAAAATTAACTCAAAGTCAGCAAGGAATGCAATTGCAAGGTGCCATTCAGCAAGAGGAAAACTCTAAGCGTTTACAAGAACAAGCAAAAGCTGTTGAGAAAACTACTGCCGATGATGAGGGACCTTTACAAATTAAAGATAGAAACTCTTCAGATGCCGAGACTCAGGATTCTGAGACAGAACGTAAATCCCAAGAAGAACTCGGTGAAAAATTACTTGACAGTAAACAAATTATTACAGACCCTAATTTAGGTCAACATATTGATATAACAGGGTAAGTATATGGTATCAGGTGAAGCAGTTTTATTAATAATAATTACACTCGTAAATTTATCTCTTTGGGCAGTTTTTTTTACGCGACTAAAAAGAACTTTTTCACCTCAAGTTTTGCTCGCTGATATAAAAAATGAAGTAGAAAAGCTACTCATTGAAATTAATAAAACCGCTGATGAAGATATTACCCTCATTGAAGCTCGTATAACTGGTTTAAAGTCTTTAATTGAAGAAGCAGATAAAAGGTTGCTTTTAGCACATGGTCAAGAAAAGGGAAAAAAAAGAGAAAAAGAATTATTACAACGTTTGTCCAATTCAAAAGAAAAAAAAGTTGCACAAGCTTATCAAAATATGAGTTCTAATGAACAGAAGGATACTAGATTAAATACTGCTCAGCTTTCAATAGAATTTGAACCTGTACGTTCAGTTGACAATGTCGATATTCAATTTAAGGATATTCCAACTATTAACGAAGTAGAGGAGAGTCCAATAAAAAGTATCTCATTTAAGCAAAGGGTATTACAATATGCAGCTCAAGGATTTACGAGCGATTACATTGCTTCACAGTTGGGGTGTTCAGAAACTGAAGCGCAGTTGATAATTGATTTATACAGGGATTAAAAAAGGCAACAAAAATATATTGTTGCCTTTTATTTTGATTCTTATAAACTATTAAAGTTGGAAACGTGCACTAATTGTACCGCCGACAATTTCATTCATAACATCATATGTAACACCTGGTGTTATTGTAACAAAGACTAAGTTTACTCCTACACCACCATAAACATTTACACTGTACTTATCTCCAAACTCAGGCATATATACACCAGCACCATTGAGACCTGCCACAGCAGTGTTCCATTTATAGGTGTTTTCTGCATCTACTAATGTAAAGCGTCCCCCTACAAAAGGAGTGATAATAAGTATGTCTTTAGAAACTTGAGCAGAAATACTTAGCATGTTCATATTTTGAGCAAATTCAATTGAATTACTTCCTGATTTTGCACTAAAAAAACCTTCACTGTGATAGTATGCAACTCCAAGTGAAACATTAGGGAGTAGTACAGTTTGTTCAAGTAAAGCATATCGTATATCTGCTCCAATTGTAAAATAATCTGCAGACATTCCAAAAAGGCTTACTTTTGGAGTTTTTATAAATGTTGCCCCAACATCAAAAGGAAGAAAAAATCCTCCGATTCGTGCATCTATTGTAAAAAAAGGAAGTACTGCTGAATCTGGGATTTTAATATTTAGTTCGCTAGCTGCATCCGCTAATGTACTAATATCTAATGACATCACATTTGTGTTAATTCCTGCAGCAAAGTGCGGTGGAATTGATGGCAAAAATTTTCCGATAAATGCATCTGCATATACATTTTGACTAACTGATGCATTCATAATAGTTTCAGTAAGTTCAACTGTAAAATCGCTTGCACTTTTATTAATTGTGGCTGCTACTTGTGAGAAGACAAGCTGTGAGCTAATTAAAATAATTGCAATAGATATACATAGTTTTTTCATGACTTATACCTCCAATATCTGATAAGTTGAAATAATCTGTCTATTATTATACACTATTTAAGATTTTAATTCAATGTATTTTACATTAAAAAAAGTTTTTCGAAAAATATGTTAATACCTCTTGAGGGTTTTTTAAACTTATCGTATACTATATATATGAGTAAAGGCGGAATAAAAACAATAGCACAAAATCGTAAAGCACGCTTTAATTATTCAGTTGAAGAGTCTATTGAGTGTGGTGTTGAATTAAAAGGGACAGAAGTAAAATCTGTAAAAGCAGGAAACATGTCTTTTCCAGATGCCTTTGCCGAAATTATAAATAATGAAGTATGGGTTAAAAATTGGCATATTTCAGAGTATGTGTTTTCATCTATATTTAATCATGCACCAGAGAGGCATAAAAAGCTTCTGCTTAAACGTGATGAAATAAAACGCTTAAAGAGAAAAGTCGATGAAAAAGGTGTTACATTAATACCACTAGATTTTTATCTTAAAAACGGTAGGCTTAAAGTTTCTTTGGGCTTATGCCGAGGTAAAAAGATGTATGATAAACGCTCTGATATTCGAGACCGTGATATAACACGTGATATGCAAAGGGAGTTTAGAAAGGACTTGCAAGGTTAACATGATGTTACAAAATTACAAAGCAAAAATAGTATGCTTTGTGGTGCAAACACTACTATTATTCTCTATTGTAAGTCCACTACATTCGCAAGCTAGTGGCAAGAGGAATCTTTATTTTTATGGAACTCAGATAAATTTAGCCCAAGATTCAGTTGCTACTATATCTACAGATTTATTTTATTCACAGTTTCAAATAGACAATTCGTATACTGTTTATGACAGAAGAAATACATTATACACTGATGCAGTCTTAGATATTTTTGAAGGCACAAGTTCTCTTGTTTTTTATGCTGAAGTATTTGAAAAAGATGGAAGGTGGAATTCTATATTGCATATAATAGATTTTGAAATTGACAAAGAGTTTACTGCAAGTTATATATACGAAGAAGATTATAAAGTTTTACTAGATGCAAAAAAGAACTTAAATGATTTGTTAGCAAGTTTAGATGATGCATCTTCAAGTGACGTTTCATATTCGCAAAGTCAAAATACATCACAGAGTATTTCGAATGAGCAAGTAACAATTACCAACTTATTTGGCACATGGAAAGGTGAGCAATATATTGAAAAGGTTGTTATTTTAAGAGGTGGAAGAGGGTTTGTGATTTTTGAAAATGGTGCAAGTATGAATATTACTATAGCCCAAGAAGGTGAAACATTGGTTGCCTTACAAGAAAGCAAAGCCAATGCATCCTTTTTTCCTGAATTGCCACGGGAAGTTGCCCTTGTAAAAGCTTTGGAAGTAAATCCAATTAAATGGGAACTAACCATTGAAAATGAAAATTTGCTCAGCGGAGTTAAGCATACTTATGTTGCAGAGTATGATGAAAGTGGAAACCTTAATGTTGTAGAAGATGAAATCCCAGTTCGTTGGCAGCGTTAAAACGTATTTAGTTTATATAGATGCTACCTTGTCTAATGATGTTAATAGAATTATTTGTGATATCCACAATAGTAGATGGTACTTGGTTTTTAATGTCAGGTATTTGAGCATCAACTATACAAAAAACTTCATTTGAAAATTCTTTTTCCATTTCGAGAACATTGTGTATTATTTCTTTTCCAGATCTATTTACACTTGTGGTGTATAGCGGTTTTTTGCAAATTTGCAATAACTTTTGTAACCACGGGTCATCAGGACAACGGAATGCAGTCGTACCATCATCATGCATATTCTTAACTATTATTGTAAGTGGACCAGGCATGTGATGTGCTATTTTTGATGGAATAGGGGTATTAGAATAGTGTGCTATGTCTTTTGCGCTAGCAACTAATTGAATAAAAGGTTTTGTTTCTTCTCTTCCTTTTATATTTCGTATTAATGCATCACTTATGGGAACTATTCCAGAAAAGCCATAAACGGTGTCAGTTGGAATAATTACAACTTTGCCTTCTATAAGAGCTTTACTGGTTTTGTGGATGGTGTCAGGATGCGTTTTGTATAGGATCATATGTTTTTATACTTTTTTTTAAATATAATAAAGATGCAATAGCGTTAATACTTATAAATACAAAAAAACCTATGCTTTTAGCGAGCCAATCTGGAACAAATACAATAGAAGGTCTAAGAATCTTTGTGCCAGCATTATAAGCAAATGCCGGAGTATCTGCAAATCCACTTATTTTTAATAACTTTTCACCTTCGCTTACAAATCCCATTTTTTTTGCATACGCTTTTAATACATCTTTATCACTTCTTAATGCATTAGAATCAATAGTTAACTGCTCGTTAACAATTTGCAAAGATGTAACGTGTTGAGACAACATAATTTTATGTTCTTGTAATTGACTATAGGCCCAGATACCTTCTTGGCCTCCTAAAATTGAAATACATACATACACAAATACAGCACAACAGGCTGAAAATAATAATTGAAAGCGACTCATATTTTACATTTTCGGCACATTTGCTCTTTTCTTGAATAGTAAAAGTGTGTTATAATATAACTAAGAGTAATTGAAATAAACTCAAAAAAAAATTGTAAAAGCTTAATAATTTACAATTACATGCCGATGTTTAAATAAGTAATTTTTTCCATGGGAGTGGTTATGTCTATAGAACAAGAAAAAATTGATGGCGCAAGCGCAGGTAGTGATGGTTCTCTTGAACAATATGGAGTATGGGTTAAAAAAGCTTCAGATGGTTTATCTGATGAAGGGTTAGATGATTTAAGTGAACTTACAAACGCACAAAGCGACTCAGCAATTGAAAACAACGATGTGGATTTTTCATTAGATTCAGAAGATATTTTTTCTGATGATTTAAGTGATTTTGATTTTGAAAATAGCATACAACCCCAAAGTGAAGATGAAGATGATTCAGACGATACAACATTAACAACAGATGAACTATTAAACATAACGAATGATATTGATTTATCCGATTTGGATGATGCAAAAGCTGAAAGTATAGAAACAGATTTTGATAGTTTTATGGATATAGATGCTCTTGATAATGATAGCACACATGAAGAAGTGGTTGAAAGTTCTGACGCTGGTGAAGATGTTTCTTTTGATGATTTTATGGTTGATGGTTTAGAAGCCAGTGCTCAAACAGAAATGGATGATGATCTTGTTGTTGATATAGATAGTGATGATTTAGATATAGCATTTGATGATTTTATTACAGATGAAAGTGGAGCGCTTGAAACAGAAAATGAGTCTCTAACAAGTGATTCTATGGACATAGACTTTGATTCTGATGTCACTTCTTCTATTACACTTGGCGAAGAAATTACTATTGATGATATTCCAAATAATGATGATGATATTGATTCTACTGTTTATTCAGAAGAAGCTTCTAGCGATTATAACTTAGATATAGAAACTACTGCAGAAAAAAGAGCTATAAATACTAGTTCTGACAATACAACTGCTGTTTCAAGTATGCTTTTAGATAAAATTGTAACTGAATTATCTGAGCTTCGTAATGAAATGGCGGAGTTTAAAGGTGAGCTTCGACAAATAAAAGCTGGGAAACAAAAAAGTTCTGACACACAAGAAGAGGGTGGTTTCTTTAGTGATTATGAAGGTGATGACACTATTGCATTGTCTGGTGATGAACTAAACAATATTTTAACTAGTGCAGATTTTACAGTTGATGACGAAGCAGAAACTACAGAAAGTAGTAATGAAGCCATACACGTAGTTGAAGATGAGGATGATGATATTCAAGTTATTAACGATAGCATTGATGATGATATTTCAGACTCTTTAGATATCGAAGAATTTAGTGATGATTTTTTTGGAAATGATGGTACAACTTTAAGTATCGATGATTCTGAGCTACAAGAACCAAATTTTGATGATGTAAGCTTTGATGATTTAGATGAAGAAGAGGAAACTCTCCCTGATGAAATTGAAGTTCCTGTAATTGATGATTTAGTAGTTGATTCTTCTCCAACAGATTTTTTTGATGATGAAGAACAAGAAAAAGAAATTGATGATACAGCAATGCAATTTTTAGCTGATGACACACCACTTGATTCCGAAGGTGAAAGAGATGCTCGTTTTGTTTTTGATGAAGCAGAAGATAATACGTTTAATATAAATGAAGAAATATCTACTGATATAGATGAAGATGGTTTTATGGAAGATTCTTCACTTGACGATGATTCCCCAGCACAAATGAGTAATGTTTTCACAGGTAATCAATGGGAAACTAAGATTAATGAAAACGACTTTGAGTCCACTCCGTCTAATATACATTCAGGAATGCAAGAAGAAATTAAGTCAGTTTTAACCTACATGGACAGGCTTTTAGAAAGTCTTCCAGAAGATAAAATTTCTGAGTTTGCTCAATCTGAATATTTTGGACGATATAAGAAATTATTTACAGACTTAGGAATTTCTTAAGCTGAATAGAAATATGGAAATACGCCTTGAAGACGCAAAAAACGCAAGTAGTACCTGTGCCGTCGATGGGCGTTTTTTGCATTCTACTTATAACCCTGAAAATGAGGCAAAAAACTTTGTAAACTCAATCGTGTGTGATTATACACCTTCTTGTATAATTGTAACTTCGCCTGGATTAGGCTACTGCTTAGAGTATATTCACTTGCGCTTTTCGGATGTTCCAGTTTATGTTATACAGTACAATACCTTTTTCTTAGAGTATAATACGCAAAAAAAAGTATATGTAAATGAATTTTGTAAAAAAACATTTTTATGCACCTCGAAAACGCGCACAGAAGATTTAAGTGAATCTCTCTTTTCGTGTATCGGAGAGCTGGAATTAGCTTCAAGTCTTTGTGTTTCTTGGACTCCATCTAGGGATATTTTTCCAGTTGAAGATGAAATTGCATGGAAGGCTATTAAACTTACGTTAGCTAAAACAAGGGATGTTATTGCTACGAGATCATATTTTTCACTAAGGTGGCTAAAAAATACTCTTAAGTATTGTGTAAACATACAGTCAGTGAGCTTAATAAAAACAGTTTCAAAACCAATTGCAATAATTGCATCAGGACCTACGCTTAAATATAACATAGATTTTTTGCAAAAAAATAAAGGTTGTTTTTTTATTATATGTTTGTCATCTGCATTAGAAGCGCTACTTTCTAATGATATAGTTCCAGATCTATGCATGTCAACAGATGGCGGATACTATGCACAAAAGCACTTACACATATTATATGAGTATTATAAAAAGGGTATACATATTCCACTGGCAATTAGTAGTGAAAGCAATATTCCCTCAAATGTTTTAGAACATTGCACAATTTTACCGCTGCGTTATGACGATTCACTTGATGAGGCTTTTTTTTCACAGTGCGCTATTCCTTCAATGGTAGCATATAGAAACGGGAGTGTAAGTGGTACTGCAGCAGATTTTGCATTGAGTTTAACAGAGAAAGAAGTGTATGCCTTTGGTTTAGATTTAGAAGAAACGTTTTCATATTCGCATATACAACCAAATGCACATGAAAAGATACATATGCAATTTGACTGCAAATTAAAGCCATTAGAAGGCAGGACAGTTGGGAATGTACTTAAAAATACAAATGGTTTAACTTCACTTGATATATATAGATTATGGTTTGAAACAAGGGGAGAAGAGTATAAACATCGTTTTTTTAGAGTAAAGGCTGATGGGGTAGAATATAAATCTAATCTTGGTTCTATCAAAGATATTTCAAGTTCTTCCATACCGCTATCAAACGACAAAGAAACTACATGGGTATGTAAGAGTCTAAAATCAAAAAAAGAACGAATGAATATTGTTCTTAAAAATATAAAAAAACTAAGCGATACTAAAAGTGATATTTTATTAGAACATCTTGCGTTAGCAGAATATATAGTAGCAAAAAAGTATCCACAATCTAGTGAATGTGAAAAAAATCTTTTTAATAAAATTGAAAGTACAATAAAAATATTACAAGGAATATGTACATGAGTTCTTGTTATATTACTACTACAACATCAAAAACAGGAGTCTGTATTCCATGTTTTGAACAAAATAAACCTAGTGCCTCATTGTATAATCCAGAAAAAGAAGCATTACGCTTTATTGAAAACATAGAAGATGGATTTAACATAATTGTTGGCTACGGATGTGGTTTGCATATACAAGAGTTGCAAAAAAAATATCCAACATCAAAAATAGTAGTTGTAGAAAAAAATGATGAAACAATTGCTTTTTTAAAAAGCTGTAAAGAAATGAATATTCCAACTTCAATTCAATTTTGTACGGTTGATTCATTATATGATTTCGTAGTGCAAACATACTTTGCCCCGCTCGATGGAAATTTATCTGTGAATTCACTGAGATCTTGGGTAGATATGAACGTCGATGATTTTGAAAAAATTACAGCTACAATTAAACGAGCTCTAGAAACAATTTCAACCGATATATCAACACAAGCACAGTTCGGTAAGATATGGCACAGAAACATAATTCAAAATATTCACACTTTTACGCAGATTAAAAAAAATAGATTTGTAAATATAAAGAAGACTCGTTTTCCAACTCAAAAAATTGCATATATTGCTGGGGCTGGGCCGACTTTAGATACAGATATAAAGCATTTGCGAGAAAATAGAGATAAATATTTTGTTTTTGCAACTGATACAGCTTATTCTACGTTATCTATACATAATATTTTTTGTGATGTTGTTGTAAGTGTAGATCCTCAATGTGTTTCTATGAATCATTTTTTTGCAAAAAAGAATGATAAAACGCTTTTCGCATTTGACTTATGTTCAAATCCTATACCGATAAGAAGCTGCATGGCTAATAATAACTATATTTGTTTTTTTAAAAGTGAACACCCACTATGTGTTCTTTTTGATAATTGGTGTAAGGATATGTCTCAAGACAATGATTCAGCGTTAACAAGTATTGTTACTGAAAGTGGAACCGTTACACTTTCTGCCCTTACACTTGCAAATATATGTGGGTTTAATACTTTTAGATGTGGTGGTTGCGATTTTGCATATATAAAAGGACAAATGTACGCTAAGGGCACGTATTTAGATACAATTTTCAATTTTCAATCGAATAAATTAAATAACTCTCAAAATTTATTTGTACAACTTATGTATAAAAATACACTCATAGATTGTGATAGTGAAGGTATGGTTACTACAAACTTATTACTTCAATATAAACAGGCAGTTAATAATTTTCTAAATTCTGTACCAAAAACAAACAAGGGAAACAATAATGTCCTAGATTTTTGCTTTTATGATTATGATTTTGATATAAAACAATTTGTAAAATATTATTCTGAGAAATTAGAAAATAATGATGAAGCCGTGTTTTCATCTATTTTACCTTTATGTTCATGGTTTACACATCATTATCGAAGACAGATAAATTTTGAAGAAATATTAAAAATAGCATTGAAAGTAACTGTACAAATTTAGTTTTTTTTGATATACTATTACCATTGGCTAATATTTTTGGAGTTAATATGGGTGGAGAAAAAACAAAAATTATTGGATATGGTGGAGTAGTTGTATTCTTATGTGCAATTATTTATTTTATAATATCTGTGTACGTGAGCATGCAAAATGGTTCACAACAAGCACAAAATGAATTTTCAACATTTGTGCAATCAGCCGATATTCATTCTTTTTCAACAAGTTTAAATTCATATGAAGAATCTCAAACTTATTTCCAAAAGGTAAAAAGTGCTGTCGCAACAAATTCTTATATAGAAGCAGTGGTATTAACTGTAGATAATGCTCCCGTTTTTGCTTATCCTATATCATCTAGTGCTATTTCTATGAGTGCTACACGTTCACCAACCTTGGTTAGTTCTTCGGCGTTGTTAAAAACCTTTTCAATGTCCGTGCCAGATGAAGCTGGACGATCAATAATGCTTCAAGCAACAATATATACCTTACGTCCACAAGATATTTTTAATACAGCAAGAATTTCATTTTTAGTTATTTTAGCGTATACACTAGTAGTTTTTGTATTTATAATCTATATTTCTTTTGTATCAAAAGATAATACAGTGTTAACAATTCAACCACGACAAGATTCATCGTATTCTATGAGTCCTCAGTCGAGATATATAAAAGATAATGAAGATACAATACCAATTGTTTTTAAGGAACAAGATAAAACATGGGATGAGTTTTTTGTAGAAGACGATAATTCTTATGACGAGTTTTCAGATATTGATGACTCTCCACGAGTAAATGCTGCGCGCGGTGAAGAAAACGATGTGGCACGTTCAACAGAGTTAGCATTTAATTCGTATCTTAAAGAATATGAAGAAGAAGTGGGTATTACAGACGCAAAAAGTGATGAAGCCTTTGAAATCACTGTTCCAAGTATAAATGATCCTCTCGGCTTATTTTCTGATACGACTGGGGTTGGTTGGTATTCATATATGGAAACACGACTTGATTCAGAATTAGTAAGAGCTGCAAGCTCAGAACAGGATTTGGCATTATTAATTATTCGCTTAAAAGGAATAGAAGATAACAAGCGTGCTCTTAAAAAAGTGTCTAGTGTTTTACTTGATTTTTTTAAGTTTAGAGATTTTGTGTTTGAATATAAAACTGATGGTTTTGCATGTATTATGCTTGATATAGATTTAGATCAAACTATGATATTGGCCGAAACATTATATAATCATTTAGACCAATTATTAGTGAAAGAAGACTTTAGATTCAAAATAGGAATTGGTTTATCTACTAGATCTTTAAGGCTTTTGCCAGGTAGTAGGTTAATTACCGAAGCAAGTGAAGCTGTGGAAAAATCATTTGATGAATTAGAGTTGCCAATAGTTGCTTTCCGAGTTAGCCCTGATAAATATCGACAGTTTGTTGCTAATCAATAATTTCATTTTCTAAAGTATCATTTAAGCTTTCTAAGTTTTCAGCATCAGGGTACATTTGTGAATAGCTTGTAAAAATTGTTTTTGCAAGTTCAGTTTGTTTGTTTGCGTGTAGTACTAAAATATAATTAGTTGCAATATGAGTATCAAAACTATATTGCTCATATAAAGCGGCATATAGTTTTTGTGCTTCTTGCAAGTTTCCGCTTTGAGCATAAATCCATGAAAGAGATTTTTTTATTGTAAGATTTTCTGAGTCAAGTTCTAAAAGTGCATTATATTCTTCTATAGCTAGACTCCATTTCTTAGCGAGGGCAGCAGTTCTTGCAATATCATAACGTATTTGCTCTTCAAATATGGTGTTTGTTTCTTTAGCTTTGATATACATATCTAAGGCTTTTTCATAGTCTTCAATTTCGATGTATTCTTCTGCAAGAGTAATGTATTCCTGTGCTAGTACAATGGTTTTTTCCTGTACATATTCTGTGTCATTATCTAAACTTTGACAACTAAAAAGAGCAAAAGATAACGCAATCAGTAATACTAAAAACAGCCACTTTTTTTTCATTATTCACCTAAAACAGTTTTTTCAATTCTATTTAGTTGAGATCTATATAAGCCAGATATATTTGACCCATAATCTGCAATGAGCTGAATAATGTTTCTTTGATTTTCTTCAGTATCAGCTCCATTTAATCTATCTCCAGCGTCCCCAAGTCCTGGCATAATGTAGGCTGAAGAGTTTAAAACAGGATCCATCCATAAAGTATAGCATGTGCAATTTTCAATTGCTCTAACTATCCTAAGACTACCTTTTAAAGCAGATATAACATTGAAAAACTTGATTGATTTTGGTTTTACACCATTTTCAAGCAAATAATTTACAATTGTGACAAGAGACCCTCCTGTTGCATTCATTGGGTCTGCAAAAACTAAGTCTTTGCCATCAAGTTCTTCTAAAGAAAAAAATGATTTTTTTAAGTCTAATATGTATTCCATGTTTGATTCACTTTTTGAATCATCCCTTTTTATCTTAAAAAGTGCGAATGGAGTTACATAGCCATGTGAAGAGTATTCTTCAAACTCTTTAGACATAATCATTGACGGAAGAAGTGCTCCTCTAAGCATTACGCACATTACCGTATTTTCAATTTTATAATCAATATCAGGAATTTTATGTACTGAATAGTTTTGTACCGGTACCGTAACAGGAGTTTTAACTACAAGATAATTTTTATTTTCGGTTTGACTTCCTGCATATGCCATTCTAAAAAGCATTTCATATGCTCTTTGGGTGTAATAAACGAACTCATCATGTCCTGTTTTAGTATTTCGTAGCTTTGCAATAACCCTGGAGGCTTCTGCATGAGCTGATGGATCGGTTTCAAAAGAAAAAACTTTTAGAGCAGGAACTTCTTTACATATTTCTTGCATAAATTGTCCCATTTCATTAAAAGAAGATATTATTTTTTTCTCTTCTTGTGCCATCGTTGAACCAAAGCCGCCTGATGCAATAATTTTGAAGGAAGCCATTGTTTCTTCATATAATGAATCCATTTTTGCAATAAATTCTTGATCTTTTTCTGTTAAATAGCCGTCAAGAGCTTCTGCCTTTAATATAATTTTTGATTCGTCTTTCATGGTATCTCCTTTTAGTTGCACATATTCAGATTATTATTATTTTAATAAAGAATTAAGTAAAGAGGAATTAAGTGGTATGCCATTAATATTAATTGTATCAGTACCTATAATTTCTACTTCGACACTAGATCTAAACATAGTAAGGGTTAACAGTGAAAGAGGACCAATCACTATTTCTGGGTTATTAATTTTTATTTGAGCGTCTAAATAAAACACATCATCTTCTATTGATTTTATTGTGGCAAATGCATATTCAATTGGGAGCTCAAGTGGGATCTGTAAGAAATTTGAGAATAATGACCTTGCATTTGGAAAATAAATTGATAAGGTTTTTGTGCTATTAAAAAGAGAAAGAATTGGAGATTCTGTCCCAAGGGTGTCATAGCCAGTAGGCCAATTAACACTTGCTGTAGTATCATTTTCATTAAATCTATCTTGCATTGGAACAACATTTTTTGTAGAGAGAACAACTATTTTAGATGAAACAGTTGCTAGTTGGAAACCTGTAATATGCTCTTTGTATGAGTAATTTCTACCATTGTAATCAGCATCATATGATTTCCATCCTGCATTCTCCGATAAGGATGCATTAACTAGAAAAGAAGGAAATGTACCAACTAGGGCCATTTGAATATATGCAGGTTTTCCTAATGTACCTTCATATACGGCAAAATAAACAGAAGTACTTTGTCGTAAAATTCTTTCTAGAGAACCTTCATCAATTTCTTCTGTCATAGATAGCACTATTGTTTCAAGTATGGCTTCGTTATCTTTAACAGCTAAGTGAGCATACATACTTGCATCAGAATCAAATAGTGTTATGGGATCTACATCTTTAGTAAATATTGGTAGTGTTTCACATGATGTTACTAAAAAAATTGTCAATATAGTAATAAATACAAAGTTAAGCTTTTTCAATTAATATCCTCCATATACATTCCCCGGCTTCAATAGTTGTGCCATTAGAAAGGCTGTCTTTCCACGTTGTTTCAACACAAAGTGTTTCAGAAGTAATATAATCAATAAATTCATTAAACGCTTTTTGTAACTCAATACTATCATTTTTGGAGTCACTTGAAACAGATAAGTTGATTCTGTCGCTTACTTCTAAACCTTTGTCTTTTCTCTCATTTTGAATTCCACGTACAAGATCTCTAACATAACCTTCTAATCTGAGTTCTTCAGTAATTTCAGAGTCAAGCGCTACCGTTAGCGTTCCCTCGTTTAATACTTTTAGGTTCTCTTTTTCAACTCTCTCTACTATAATTTTTTCTTCGGTTAGTTCTATTGTTTTGCCTTCAACATCTATGCTTAAAGTAGAACCATCTAGGAGAGACTGTATTGCACTTTGATCCAGTTCTTCTATAATCACAGAAGCTTTTTTCATCAAAGCCCCTAATTCTTTGCCAAGAGTTCTAAAGTTAGCCTTTGCTTTGTATTCAACTAGTTCGTCTTCTCTTTCATGGAATACAATTTTTTTAACATTTAATTCCTCTCGGATAGACTCTTCCATTGCCATGAGAACTGTTTTTTCTTCTGGGCTTCTCGTAACAAATTCAACACTTTTAAGTGGCTGTCTAATTTTTAAGTTGTATTGATAGCGAAGGGATCTACCCATAGATACTGCCTTTTGAACAGTATCCATTTCAAACTCAAGGCCTAAATCTCTTTTAGATTCATCGTAAGTAGGATAGTCGCAAAGATGTACAGATTCTTTGTCTTCAGATAGTCTAAGGTTTAGCCACATTGCTTCTGTAATAAAAGGAATAACAGGTGCTGCTACTTGTGCAAATGTTTTTAATGCAAAATATAATGTTTCATACGCTTCTGTTTTATCACCATCGTTTTCACTTCTCCAAAAACGTCTTCTGCTCCTACGGATATACCAGTTATTTAAAAGATCTATATAGACAACAATTGGGTCAATTGCTTTTGATAAATCGTAATTATCCATTGCTTCTGTTACATCTTTAACCATTTTTTGAGTTATTGATAAAATCCATCTATCTAGTGGATTAACTGGTAGGCTTGTATCAAATGCTTTACCAGTAGCTTTTATTGCATCAATATTTGCATAGGTAACAAAGAAACTGTATGAGTTCCATAAAGGAATAAGAACACCTTTTAGAACATCTCTAACTCCTTCATCAGAGTATTTTAAATCGTCTGCCCGAACAGCAGCTGAATGGATTAAAAACATACGAATGGCGTCAGCTCCGAATTGTTCCATTACAATTGCTGGGTCGGTGTAGTTTTTTAAGCTCTTAGACATTTTTTTGCCATCGGATGCAAGAATAAGTCCGTTTACAATACAGTTCTTAAATGCTGGTTTGTCAAAGAGTGCAGCTGCTAATACGGTTAAAGAATAAAACCATCCTCTCGTTTGGTCTAAGCCTTCTGAGATAAAATCTGCAGGATAATGACTTTCAAAGTATTCTTTGTTTTCAAAGGGGTAGTGGTTTTGCGCATACGGCATAGAGCCTGACTCAAACCAACAATCTAAAACTTCGGGAACACGCTTCATCTTTGTTCCGCATTCACAAGGAATTTCTATTTTGTCTACAAAGTGCTTATGTAAGTCCTCTGGGTATACACCAGAAAGTTCTTTTAATTCGTCACGACTTCCAACACAAATTGATTTACCACAGTCATCGCACTTCCACACAGGAATAGGATTTCCCCAATAACGATTTCGGCTAATTGCCCAGTCGCGTGCACCTTCGAGCCATTTACCAAAACGGCCTGCTTTAATGTGCTCTGGCTGCCAAGTAATTTGGTCGTTAGCCTTTAAGAGCTTGTCACGAATTGATTCAACGCCAACAAACCAACTTCCAATTGCTCGGTAAATAAGAGGGCTTCCGCAACGCCAGCAGTGTGGGTATGAGTGAAGAATTTGATCTCGTTTTACAAGACTTCCTTCATTTTTGAGTCTTTCTATAATATCTTTATCGCACTCTTTTACAAAGCGACCTTCGTAGTCTGACACTTCATTTGTAAACTTACATTCTGCATCAATTGGACAAATGGTTGGAATATTTGTGCCTTTGAAAAGTTTATTATCTTCTTCACCAAAACCTGGGGCTGTGTGTACAATACCCGTACCATCTTCAGTTGTTACAAAGTCGCCAACAAAAACTCTAAAAGCACCAATTGATTTTGGATAATCTTCGGTTGCGTTTGCATGCTCAGAGAAGTAAGGGAAGAGTGGCTCGTAGCGCATATCTTTAAGCTCTGAGCCTTTTTTTGTCCATACTATGGTGTAGTCCTCTTCGTTCTTGTAGTAGGCTGAAAGTCTCGATGCTGCAAAAATATAAAAGTCGTCTCCATCCTTAATTTTTACGTAATCAACGTCTGGCCCTACCGCAAGGCCTAAGTTTGATGGCAGTGTCCAAGGTGTTGTTGTCCATGCTAAAAAGTAAGTGTTTTCAATATCGGTAACAGCCTTGTTTCCTTCTTTAATTTTAAAGCGAACGGTAACGGCAGGGTCATGAACATCTTTATACCCTCCAAGGCTAAGCTCGTGATTTGAAAGAACGGTTGCACAGCGAGGGCAATATGGTAAAATGTAAAAACCTTCTGTTAATAGGTTTTTCTCCCATAGCGTTTTTAGAATCCACCAAATGGACTCCATGTAGCTACTATCCATGGTTTTATAGTCATTATCAAAGTCTACCCATCGCCCAAGGCGGGTAATTGTTTGTTTCCATTCATTTACATAACGTAGTACGCTTTCACGGCATGCTTCATTAAATTTATCAACTCCAAATTTTTCAATATCAGTTTTAGAGTTTAGACCAAGTTCTTTTTCTATTAAGTTTTCAACAGGAAGTCCATGACAGTCCCAGCCAAAACGACGTTCAACTTTTTTTCCCTTCATAGTTTGATATCGTGGAATGATGTCTTTTATTGTATTTGGTATAAAGTGGCCAAAGTGTGGTAATCCAGTTGCAAATGGAGGGCCATCATAGAATACGTATTCACCTTTTCCCTCTCGAGCATCTATTGATTTCTTAAAAATATCGTTTTTCTTCCAAAACTCTAAAATTGTTTCTTCTTGCTTAGAAAAATTTACTTTTGGATTTACATTCTGGTACAAAATAAAACCTCACATCTATATTATATATAGTATAAAATAGCATATTTTGGCTAAATACTCAAGTGAGGTAAATAGTAATTTAGTACTATACAAGAAAAAGAATGTCTTCTAAAGTAAAAATACATTATACAATTAGAAAGTTAAAATGCTTAATAAAACAGGATATGTACTATATAAAATGGTCTTAACCCTCTTGACATATTTATTACTTTTGTGCTATTATATTTCACGTAACGACTTGTTTTACAAGAGAGTTTACAACGGAATGTAGCGCAGTTGGTAGCGCGCCTGGTTTGGGACCAGGATGTCGCAGGTTCGAATCCTGTCGTTCCGAAATGGAATACCTAATTTATTCTATCTTAGCATTAATTGCCTGTACTGTTGGCGCGATTAGCGGTATGGGTGGTGGTGTAATAGTTAAACCAGTAATGGATTTACTCAGTCACTATAATGCAGTTTCAATCAGTTTATTAAGTAGTATAACCGTATTTTCAATGTCAGTGGTGTCTCTTATCAAGAGTAGGGGGCAAAGCGACCTAGATAATGAAAAATCTGCAACAGTTTCGAGACTTGCAATTTTAGGTCTTGGTGGTGTAGTTGGTGGTCTTTCTGGACAGTTTATTTTTTCGATTGTTGCAAAAGCTGCTAGCTCTAGTACACAAATAACTTTAATTCAAAACATTTTATTTTTTATTGTAAGCGTATCAATTTCTGTGTTTTTATTTCTTTTAAAGAGAATACGAACACTTATCTGTAAGTCTCATGTTGTCTATATGCTTACAGGTCTGGGATTAGGACTCATTTCTTCTTTTTTAGGAATAGGTGGTGGGCCAATTAATGTTGCTGTCTTGATGCTAATGTTTTCTTTTGATATGAAAACAGCTGCCTTTTCAAGCATTATAGTAATCTTTTTTTCACAATCATCAAAGCTTTTACAGATTCTTTTTACAACAGGGTTTTCAGACTATGAACTTTCCATTGCACCGTTTATGATTGTGTTTGCAATACTTGGCGGTTTTGTGGGGACAGTATTAAAGAAAAGAATGACAAATGATTCTATAGCCGTATTATTCAACATAGTGCAATTATTTATTATTGCAACTTGTGTGATAAATATTATAAAATCAGCAATTGCACTATAATTTACCCTTCGCTATCTGGTGAAAATAAATACAAATCTTGAATGTTAAATTTGGTTGTGGTATCTGGAGTTTCATTGATAGCTGAAGTGCTTGTCGCATCGACAGAAAAAGAATACATAGTATCTTCGTATCCTTCACTTTGAATCTCTATTAAAAAAGTAAATGTTTGTTCTATGTTTTCTGCCGTAGCTGGTATAGATTTAATCCAAAACGTATAACGTCCATTACTTTTATCATGTAGTAAATATGGGTTTATCCATGAATTATCGTGCATAGGGCATACTTCATTTTCATATTTTAAAGTTACTTTTGCATTTTTTAGTGGTTCAAACGACTTACCGTCAAACAATGCGCCATTAAAAAAGGGAAAATTAAATGCATATTCTGTTGTTGCATCACTTGAATTAGATGCGTTGTGTTTTCCATGAAAAAAACGTGTTACTGAGGCAACTTTTTTCATACCCTCAATAATATAGTGGTCAACATCTGCATCTAGTTGGTTTTCATTTTCAGCTACTGCATGTGCAATTCCACGTTCAGAAACAACATATCTAGGAGTTATTCTATTAAGAACATAAGCCGCTGTATCCAATTGGCATTGTTCACAGCTACATTGTAACCATGGCAATTCCCGTCTTTCAGCATCGACATATATTGCTTTAACTCGCTCAATTATTTGTTCTTCAAGAATATTGTGTAATTTCATGTTCCACCTCTTTTTAATCTACATAGTAATTATATACCAACTAAACATATATTGCAATGATATTTTCTATATCTTTTGAAGATATAACTACATTTTTTTTATCAACACCGATTCTGATATTACGTAATGAGCTTACAAAAGACTTTACGGTACTTTTTGAAAACACCGTAGGGCTTTGTGAAAATGATACGTTTAGATCAGAAATGGGCAAATTGCTTTCAAAGCTAATTCTTTCGGGGATATCAATTATGATATGCTCACTTTTACATCCTAATTTTTCAGCAATTACGTTTTCTGCTTTCGTTCTGTTTTGTAAATTTTCAAGCTGTATATGTTTTTCATTGTGTTCATCAAAGGGAAGTTCTAATACAACGGAATACAATCGTTGTTCTCTAAGTTCTTGTGCAACGTAGTATTCTGAAAATTTTTCATTATTATGTTCATTGTGTTTTTTTTCTAAAAGATAGAATAATTGCTCATCATCGAGGCTATATAGTTGTTCACTTGTAATAATATCTTTATCTAAAGCAGCAACTAAAACCTTTTTCATCATAGCGGTAGCAATACGAACTTGCTTATGCCAGTAAACAGAGCCATACATTAAGTACTTTGAAAATAAAATGTTTTCAACTGTTGATATTGCACTTGAATCTATACTGATGCCCATTATTTTATCTGGATATATTTTTGATAAAATAAAATCTGTGTCTTGAATCCCATATGGGACTCCACAGAAAAAAGCATCTCTGTTTAAGTAGTCTAATTTATCAGGATCTAATACACCAGAAAGTAAGCATCTAAAAAAAAGTGTTTGCGTATCATCAGTATCAATTTCTTTGTCAATTATTGCAGCGGTTTGTTTTGGGTCAGCTCCCCATGCACCAATTATATCATATAAAGGCTGTTGTAATATCTGTCTAGCAGTAAGTACTTCATGTTCAATAAGTGGAAGTTCTTTTAAAGAGTGCGTATAAGGAAAATGACCTAAGTCATGAAAAAGAGCCGCAGCTGCAAAAGACTTACAACCTTCAGTTGTTGTCCATTTGTCTGCCCCATTTTGTAATAATCGCTCTAATAATAATACTGCTATGTGATACACACCAAAAGAATGTGATGCCCGCGTGTGTGTTGCACCTGGATATATCAACTGGGTTGGTCCAAGCTGTCTTATTCGTGTTAATCGAACAAAATCCATTGTTTTTGTAGCTTCATAAAGTTTAGAGGGTATATAGATGTGTTTCCACAAAGGGTCTCTAACAGCTTCTAAAGCGTCTTTAAACATTGCCTTGTCCACCTGTTTTTGTATAGGCTGTTAGACCACCAGCTTGAATGATTTTTCTAGATCTTTCTGAAAAATCATTTATACCTTCAATTGTTTTTTCATTAAAGCATATTTTAAAGTTTTCTCCTGTAAGAAGAGCTTCATGTATGTTTTCTAGTTTAAGCGTATCACCTTTATGTAGTAAATCATAATCTTGTGCGTTTTTAAACTCTAAAGGAATTATACCGTAGTTCACTAGGTTTGCCTTGTGTATTCTTGCAAATGATTTTGCTAATACCACTCTAACACCTAAATACATTGGGGCAAGGGCTGCGTGTTCACGAGAAGATCCTTGACCATAATTTTCACCACCAACAATAATGCATCCATCACCGCCTTGTTCGAGAACTTTCGTAGCATTATTGTAAAACTCAGAATCCAGTCTTTCTAGTGTATATTTTGCAATTTCTGGTATATTAGATCTTAGTGGCAGCATTTTTGCTCCAGCTGGCAAAATGTCATCAGTAGAAACATTATCGCCTGCTTTTAATATAAGAGGAAGTTCAAGTGCTGCTTTCATAGCTGGAGCTTTTGGGCACGGCTTAATATTTGGTCCTCTAAGTATTTCAACTTGTTTTGATTCTGCTTCACTTAGTGGTTTTATTAGCATGCCATTATCACTTGTAATTGAATAAATATCCTCAAAGCTTAAATTAGTAGCACTTGCAAATGTATGTATGCTCTCTGTTTGTGTTACATAATCTTTAGCATTTGTTATTATACCAGTAATTGCAGAGCTCGCAGCAGTTTCTGGGGAAACTAGGTATACTTGTGCATCAGCACTACCACTTCGTCCCTTAAAGTTTCTGTTAAAAGTTCTAAGTGATACAGCACTTGATGAAGGAGCAAATCCTTGTCCAATACATGGACCACAAGCACTTTCTAATATTCTAAACCCTGCTCTAATTAGTTCACCGAGAATACCTGATTTTTCAGCTAATAAAAGAGTCGCTCTGCTACCAGGTGCTATGCCTGCTTCTACATGTGGAGCAATATGTTTTCCTTTTACTATATTAGCTACAGCTGCTAGATCATCAATCGAAGAGTTAGTACAAGATCCAATAACTACTTGATCAACTTTTTTTCCTTCTATCTCACTGATTTTTTTTATGGCATCAGGAGAGTGTGGGCATGCAGCTAATGATTCTAATGTATCTAAGTTTACCTCAATTATCTTATGATATTGAGCACCATCATCGGCTTTTAATTCTGACCAATCGTCGCCTCTACCCATGTGTTCTAAAAATGATTTTGTATTTTCATCCGATGGAAAAATACTGCATGTTGCACCGAGTTCTGCTCCCATATTTGTAATCGTTGCTCTTTGAGGAACTGATAACGATTTAACACCTTCTCCAAAATACTCATAAATAGCAGACACTCCACCTTTAACGGTTTCTTGACGGAGAACTTCTAAAATAATGTCTTTAGCACTAGAGCCATTTTTTAGGGAACCTTTTAAGTTAACACCAATAATTTTAGGCATTACTAGGTGAAAGGCTCCACCTCCCATTGCAACTGCAACATCAAGTCCTCCAGCACCAATTGCAATCATTCCTAGTCCACCACAAGTTGGGGTGTGAGAGTCTGATCCCAAAAGAGTTTTTCCTGGCTTACCAAATTTTTCTAAATGAACTTGATGACAAATACCATTACCAGCACGAGAAAACCATAATCCATATTTTGCTGCAATACTTTGTAAGTATTGATGATCGTCCATGTTTTTATAATCTGTTTGAAGTGTATTATGGTCAACATATGACACCGAAAGTTCTGTTTTAACTCGGGGTATACCAATTGTTTCAAATTGTAGATACGCCATTGTCCCAGTTGCATCCTGTGTCAGCGTTTGATCTATTTTTATTGCAATCGGTTCTCCCTCTGTAATTGGGTTATTCTCAGTTACTATTAGAGAAGGACAGTCTTCTTTTACTATGTGTGATTGTAAAATTTTTTGTGCAACGGTTAATGCCATTAATTTCTCCTTAAAAGATACAATAATGTATTTTGTCTAGTAATACAGATACACTTATACCCACGTTACTTTGTCAAGCAATCCAATAATTGTGTCGATAATCAAAGAGAGATATTGCTTGATTTTATTTTCATTACGTACTATTATTGTACCGATAAATTGCACAAATGTCTACGAGATTTTAAAAAATATAAAGGAAAAGGTAAAATATATATGCCCAAAAATATTTGTACAGCATTGTTTATTTTTATTATTTTCATTTCGTGTACTAACTCTCATGATACTCAAGACGATGTGCCTTCATATAAAACATTACAAGAAGAAATAAAAGCCAAAGACGCATCAACTTTGTGGACACTTGATGTAGAGCGCAATGACAGTGCTAATGCAGGAAGTGGCATTCGCGATATTACTGCTGAGGAAGAAAATAGAAGAATTTTTTCCCAAGATGGTAGTAATACCGTTTTATACTTTTACAACTTTGAAAAAGATAAAGAAGTATATCCTTCTTTACAAGGTTTTACTAGCTTAGATACTAGTGCCATACCACAAGGGGCTATAACCCTTGTTAATAATTTTATAAACTCTATAAAAAATAATTCAATTTCAAAGGATTATTTTCCAGAAAATCTCTCGTTTCAAAAAACAATTATAGAATATGAGTTAAAAAATTATCCAACTATTGTTTCGTACTTTATAGGTGAGGCTCAATTAGTACAGGCTTATGAAAGTTCCGCTATTTCCTTTGAAATACCTATTAGGTTATATTTTGAGAATTCTTTTTCTGATTGTTTAGTGTATTGTATTGATGTTGGTGAAGCATTTAAAATTCAACAATTTACTATAGGAAAAATAGAAGATGAGTAAGGGGCTTGTTGGTATTGAGCGCGATGTTGTACTTAATTCTATAATAACTGACAAAAGTCCTCTTATGTTGCAATCTGTTGATAAAATGCATGAAGAGGCAGGAATGCTCACACTCCAGTTTAATGATTATCGCATTTATTCACAAGGAATTTTATTTTTTAAAAAAGTTTTACCACAGTGGACAAGTTACGAGCAAATTACAAAAATGAGCTTACAATTAAATGTAAGTTTTTATTATCGAGGACGAGGTTTATATTTTATTAGTACTTTGAAAAAAGTGCAAAATGGATTTGCACTAATCGTACCTCCTATTGTAAATAAAATGAGTTTGGAATTAGAAGAAGATGATGATTGCGTTAGTGCTAAAATATTCCAACCTGGTTTTGCAGGAGTTCATGCATATTGTCGAGAAAAAAGCAATTACTTGCTGTTTGAGAATAAATTATGGTTAAATTTTATACAAGATGAGCTTATTCAAGCAAAAGAGTTTTTATTACGTTTTGCAAACCTAGAGATGGTATATCCTTCTGACAGTATTGTTTCTCTGCTCGAAAAAGAAAAACTTGTACTGTATGTTCCTGATAAAAAAATACCAACAAGAAATTTTTTCCCGTATCCTATTTCAATAGTGCAAGATACAATTGAACATTTAACACTTTCTTCAGTAAACTCAGAGGTGCAAGAGGCAACATATGCAGCATATATTCCATTTTGTGAAAGTCCCTTAGATGATGTTCACACGGTTTTTGGTTTGCGAGCTCGTATGGTTGTAATTAGTCCAATGGAAGTGCTTGAGACAGTATTAATGATTCCTATTTGTCGTTATTTGGTTCAAGACCATATTATTGAACATAAAGAGAGTCTTGGAAGTGCACACTTAAGTATTCTATGTGTAACAGATTCAAAAATAATTTTTGGTTGTCCATTAAAAACGAGTAAGTTATTTAATATAAAAAAAACAATTGATCAACAAGATTTTCCTTTAGTAAACGGGCAGGAATACTCCTTACAGCTAAGGGTCCCAAGTGAGGGTTTTACTAGAAATATTACTATGAATATAAAAGTGTCACAAGTCTTTAAAAATGAAGGAAGGGCAGCATGCGCATTATGTAGCTATATTAATCTTCAAGAGGAAGATAGGCGCTTTTTATATGAAAAATTTAATAAAACGAAATGCAAGTAGAGGATAAAGCTCTGTAACTACTATTC
Source organism: uncultured Treponemataceae bacterium (assembly GCA_964370315.1). Taxonomy (GTDB): domain Bacteria; phylum Spirochaetota; class Spirochaetia; order Treponematales; family Treponemataceae; genus CAYJFX01. The sequence continues at coordinate 18,159 of CAYJIS010000001.1, read as the reverse complement.
TTAAAAAGTAAATTACAGTATACTATGGATTATGAATAACAAACATATTAATGATGAACAAAAAGAATTTTTTTCTAATTTACAAGAAAAGGTACAAGACAATGTACAATCAATAGAGATGGTTTGTATTGAGGCAAATAAGTATGTGTTTGAATTACTAGGGTTAAAACCACAAAAAGCAAATACAGCACTTTGGGGTCTATTGGTATTTTCAGAAAAATCGTTATATTTTTTTGCAAATGAAACTGAACAAACAATATTGGGCTTTCGTATAGGAGGAGCTTCTTCTAAACAAAAAGAACAATTATTTCCTTTTAGTAATTTCCAAACGTGGAAAGCTCAAAGAAGTGTAAAAAAAGTACTTTTTTTTACCTGTGTGGAAAAATTTGCATTACAAATTGAGTTTAGTGTTGAACACTCTGGAGAAATCAAACGAGGTGTTTTTAAACTGGAAACTCAGCATACTGCAAAAGATGTTCTTTCCATGCTGAGTCCCTATAGTTAATTATTATTTTCTTGTTGAGAATCAGCGTTGTCTACAACTCTCTCTTTTTCCTCGGTATAGTTTCCTAAAAATATTGATATTGGTTGTAACGTAGTAAAATTTTCACAAATAATTTTTAATATTACCATCATTGGCACACCAACAACTAAGCCTGTAAAACCCCATAACCAGCCCCAAAAAGAAAGTGAAACAATGATTACAAATGGGGATAATCCAAGTTGGCGCCCTTGTATTCTTGGTTCTAAAAAATTACCTAAGGAAAAGTTAACGGCAATCATAACAGCTGCAGTGGCGATAATTGGTCCAGGCTCAGGAAAAAATTGTAATAGTGCAAATATGGTGGTTAAAACTCCTGAAAAAATTGAGCCAAAATTAGGAATGAAGTTTAATACAAATGCAATAAAACCCCATATAATTGGAAAGTCTAATCCGATTAATAATGTTCCAATAAAAACTAATACCCCAGTTGTAAGAGATATAAAAAACTTTACAGACATATAACGAATGGTTTGTTCAATAATATTAGTAATAATTGATGTTACTTTTGCTTTGTTTTCATCTCCAAACATCATTTCAAGTTTGCGACGTATGTATTTTAATTCTATCAAAAAAAACACTGCAAAAAGGGTAACTAATACGACATTTGTTAAAAAGCTTAGTAGGTTGCCTGATAAACTAAGTACAAAGTTTTGAAGTGTTTGCCTAATCCCTACTTGGCTCCAGAGGTTTTCAAAAAGGGTAAAATCTTCGTTAAAGGGAAGACTAAAAAAACCTGCAAGAGAAGTATATATTACCGTAAAGCGCTCTTCGTATTTTGGAAATAAATCAATAATTGTATTGATACTTGTAATGAGTAGGGTTCCAATTGCAGCGACACCTAATAATACAATGACTAATATTAATGCAATCCCTAAAATCCATGGAACTTTAAACTGCTTGTTTAAAGTTAACAGTAGGGGTTCAAAAACGAGCGCAATTAATACTGCAAGCGTTGCCGGTATAAAAACGGCTGAGGTTATCTTTAGAACAGCGGTAATTGCAAGCACAACTAAAACAAGGACTAACATAAAAATAGGACGAGCAAAGTTCATTTGTTTTTTTAACTTACTTATTTTTTCGTGATTCATTTCCATGTATTCACTCCTTATGTTGTGCTTTAATGTTTTATTTTGATCTTTTTATGACATCAAATCCGCATAAAGGTATAAGGGCTTGAGGAATTGTAACAGAGCCATCCTCATTTTGATTGTTTTCCAAAATCGCAATAATTGCTCTAGAAATAGCTATAGCAGTACCATTAAGCATGTGGACAAATTTGTTTTTTCCATCATCATCTTTAAAACGAACATTTAAACGCCGAGATTGAAAATCAGTACAGTTTGAAGTAGAAGTTACTTCTCCCCATTCGCCACCATTTCTACCAGGCATCCATGCTTCTAAATCCCACTTTCTATATGCTGGAGCACCGAGGTCTCCTGTACAGGTGTCTACAACACGGTATGGAATATGTAACCCTTCAAAAATTTCTTCTTCAACCTGTCTAAGTTTTTCGTGAATAGCATCTGAATCTTGTGGTAAGCAATAAACAAACATCTCAACTTTAGTGAATTGGTGAACACGATATAAACCTTTAGAAAATTGTCCAGATGCACCAGCCTCCCTTCTAAAACAGTGAGATATGCCACCATACAGTAAAGGAAGAGTATCTTTTTGTAATATTTCGTTTGAGTGATAACCACCTAGGGTAATTTCGGCTGTAGCAACTAAACATGTATTTTCACCTTCAAGTGTATACACGTTTGATTCATTTCCTCTTGGGTTAAATCCAATACCTTCTAATATCTCTTCGCGAGCAACATCTGGAGTAGTAAAGGGAGCAAAACCATGTTTTCTTAAGATGTTTAGAGTATACATTATTAAGGCTTGCTCTAAAAACACCGCTTCATTTTTTAGGTAATAGAATTTAGTTCCCGAAACCTTTGTTGCGCGGTCAAAGTCAATGATGTCTAAGTCTTGTCCTAATTGAACATGGTCTTTAGCTTCAAATGAAAATTGCGGGATATCACCCCATACCTTAACTTGTAAGTTTTCAGTATCTTCAACACCAATAGGGGCATCCTTATGTGCCATATTTGGAATCTTTGTGGCAGCAAGGTGAAGTTCTTGCTCTACGTTATTAACCTCAGCTTCAAGGCTTGCAATTTCTTCTTTTATTGATTTTCCTTCGGCTATAAGTTTTTGGCGCTCATCATCAGAAAGCTTTGCTTTCATAGCATTTGCATTTTCATTTCTCTTAGCTTGCTTTTCTTGTAATGCAGTAACCATTTCTGATCTCTTGTCAAAAAGTGTTACAACTAAATCTGCATCGGCAACCATATTTCGGTTTTTGATATTTGTCTTTACCTCATTGAGGTTTTCTTTAATAAAACGATAATCTAACATAGAATTAATTATATAGATAAGTGGGGAAAAGTTCAAGGTAATTTATAATGTATAATTGATAATTTATAATGAAAGTAAGATTTTTGATTTCTTATTAGTTTCTCAAAGTGCCTGCATTTAAAATAAAAAAGCTAACGGACATTTTGCAAATTGCAATCTTCCAGTTAGCCTTAATTATACATTGTACATAATCAATTGTTAATTATTTATTATTCGTCAAACTCTTCATAATATTCATCAATTCTCAAAGAAAGGGTGTTTTCATCAACCTTAATTATTCCCATTTCTCGTTTGGCATTTTCAGCTGAATCTGAAGCATGGGCAGAGTTTACCATTACATTTGAACCAAACTCTTTTCTAATTGTTCCACCCTCTGCTTTAGTTGGATCTGTTGCACCTAGTACTTGTCTAATTTTTGTAACAGCATTTTCGCCTTCATAAATTAAGATCATGCTTTTAACTTTACCAGGATTTTCTAGTTCGCAGTCACTACACTGAGAAGGTTTTGTACCAGACATAAACTCAACAATACTTTCAAATTGGTTTATTGCATAATACTTTCCAAAACCATCAGTTATGTTCTCCTTGATAGTATCATCAAGTTTTATGTCAAATTGGTCTTGTAAAAGTGTTACTGCTTTTGAACCAAATGTTTCTGATAATTTTTCAATAAGAACATCTTTTACAGGCCCATAAAATTCTAAAGCCTGTGCAACAGACATTCTAAACATTTTACACCCAATAATTCTAAGGCCTGTTCTTGAAAACATATCAATAATAGAACCAGGTCTAGAAGATGAAAACTCCCAGTTATCAGGTTTAATAATTACCAAGGTTCTTTCAATGTTTACAGGATTTATGTGCTTCATGTTTTCAACAATATTTGGTTGTGTTTTTAAGTATCGACTAAACATTTTAAGGGTAAAGGCAATGCTTTTAGGCGTCCTTGCAACAAGCACCGCAGGCTCGAAATATTTAACAATTGTCTTTTCTTTATCAGACCAGATTATATCTGCGTAAGTATCCCTTACTGTTTCTCCAGCAGTTTCACCTCTATCTATATAATCAACTTCGTATAAGCCACCGCAGATTCTGTATATTTTTTCTCTAGCTTCTTCACCTTTAAACAGTAATAACATGGTTCTATGTCGCCTGCCATCAGAAGGCATTAAGTTTTCCAAGATATAGTCTTGAAAAAGTTTTGCTTTTTTCTGTGGTAAGCCATAGAGTTCATGATCATTTACTGAATCTGCAAACTCTCTTACTAAACTTTCTTCTGGTGCAAAAATTTGAGCACTCACTAGTTCTAAGTCAGTTCTTGAAAGAATACGAGCAATGATTCCTCCAGTTCGAGATTTTACAATGCTGTGTGGTGTAATAAGTACATATGATAATTCAATTGCCATATAATTTCCTTTTCTTTGTTTTTTTTGTCTTAAAATATATATCCTGCTATGAGGAATAGAACTGCGCTAATTGCTGCGGCTATAAAACCATACGGGGCTTGGCTTGCTGCATGATCAAAGTTATTACACCCTGATGCTGCAGAAGACAATACCGTTGCATCTGAATAAAAGCAGATGTGGCTTCCAAAAACACCTGCAGATAAAACAGATGCTACAACGAGTGTTACATTTGCATCTAACTGCATAGCCAGTGGAATAGTAATAGGCAAGGCGATGATATACATGCCCCAATTTGTTCCTGTTATAAATTCAGTTACTGATAATATTAGAAAAATAAAAACGGGCATAAGTTCTGGTGTCATAATTGGTAATGCTGCATTAATAATAAATTCAGTAAATCCGATGCGTTCATTCATTGCAGCAAATACAAATGCTAGTACCATAAGCATTAGTGGCAAAAGCATATTTTGAAATCCTTTTATAGCTATGTCAGTAAATTCATCAGCAGACATAATGTTTTGGATCAAAAAGAATACAAACATAAAAGCGAGGGTAAATAAAACACCCATCTGCATATCAACATCAAAAACAATTGTTGAAACAACAAGAACTGCTATAGGCACAAAAAAGTTGCGAATTTTTGGGTTTTTCGGGTGTAGAACAGCGTTATCACCACCACGAATATCAATTTTTTCAGAATCAGGTGGAGCAAGAGGGCCAGAATTTTTTACACGTTCTTCGGCCTTTTTCATTGCACCTATTGGAGGTATAATACCGAGAATTACCATTGGTACTATCAATGCTGCTATCCAGCCATAAAAGTTGTAAGGTATAGTCTTAATAAAGTAGAGTATACCTTCACCAGCTGGTGCCCAATTATTAGCTTCTAAAATTCTTGCGCAAAAGACTGCCCATGTTGAAATAGGAATGAGTACACAAAGAGGTGCTGCGGTTGAATCAACAACATATGATAGCATTTCACGAGGTACTTTGTGCTTATCGGTGAGAGGAGACATACATGTTGCAACGGTTAAAGAGTTTAGATAATCATCAATAAATACGACAATTCCAAGAATCCAAGTCCATAATAGCGAAGATTTTCTTGTTTTTGCATATTTTGAAATCCAATTTCCAAAGGCAAATGAGCCACCAGCTCTTTCAATTAATGAAATGATGCTACCCATAAGACCACAAACAATGATGAGCCAGGCAATATCTTCAGACATCATAGTTTCTAATAATACTGTGCTAAAATCGCTTAAGACTCCGCTTCCTGTTGTCATAATAAGTCCAACTGCGGACGCAAGTGCCAATGCTTCAATAATTCGTTTTGTTATGAAGATGTACACAATTAAGAAAACTGCAGGAATACACACTGCAATACCCAAGTCAGCTGGATTATCAGGTAAGAAATTTGAAGCAATTAATGCAACTGCAATAATGACTAATGCCGGTAAAACGGCCCGTCTTCCCCCAATCTCACCGGGGGCATTCTTAAAAGTATTTAACATACGGTATTCTAATGATTTTACATGTTTTTTTCAATACTTTTTTAAAAAAATTACTCATTTTTTTAAGATTATTTTAAGTGATTATATTAAAAGAATGGTACTTTTTACTGATATTCAACATGTTCAATCTTGACTGAAAAGGAGAATGTAAGTAGTATGATAGTATGGCCAATAACAAAAGAGACATGAGCACAAAACCTAAAAAGTACTTACGAAAATTTACGCCAATACTCTTTGCTTTACTTTCTATTTCGATCATACTATATATACTATTTGGTGTGTATTTATATAATACGAGAATTAAAGAACGCTTATCAAATAGTACACTCACTACATTAGGTGAAATTGCCTCGCAGCAGCAATTTAGTGTAACAGCAGAATTAAGTGCAAACATTGCTTCTATAAAAAGCATTGCATATTCACTTGTGGTTTTTGGGTATGCAAGAGAAGACATACTTGACTATTTAGATGTAATTGAAAGCTATTACGACTTTAATAATATTACTATTTTAGATATGGATGGGTTAGGTGTAACTTCTGATGGGAGGAGCGTTGATTTTTCAGAAAACTCTTTTTATGAAGGTATTCTTATGGGCCGCACTGCAATATCTTCGCCACGAAAATCTAATTTTTCAACCGATATGGTTATAATAGTTGCAACGCCCATTTTTGAGTATGGAAAAATTGTTGGGCTTGTTTCTGCAGAGGTTCCATTGTCAGATTTAAACAATCTACTGTTGCCTTCTTTCAATGGTAATGGCTATGCGTTTGTCGTAAACGATGATGGCTCTATTATAGCGCGTACTGAAAATGATAATGCTATTTCAACTGATAATTTATTTGATACATTGAAAGCAGGAATATATAGCGACGTTAGTGCTGAACAAGTAATAGAAAGTATAATTGTTGGTGATTCGGGGACATTTTCTTTTACATTCGGAGAGGAGACAAGAATACTGGAGTATAGGCCGCTTTCACTTACTGGATGGTCTCTAGTATTAGCAATTCCAGATGAAGTATTAAATGAAAATACAAGTGCAATCATCAGAGAAATGAATACGTTTAATTTAAAGTTATTATTAGGAACCTTTGTATCAATTTTCATTGTATTGTTTGTTAGAACCGCTACTGTTAACGCCATAAAAAAAGCTGCATATTATGATAGTTTAACCGGTATTTCTAATTTGACCAAATTTAAAATTGATGTTTCAAATATGTTGCATAAAAATCAAAATGAAAAGTTTACGATTGTATGCTTAGATATTGCAAATTTCAAATCTATAAATGATTTATATGATTTTACAACGGGTGATAAAGCCCTCATAGCTATTGCAGAAACGGGAAGAACTGTTACAGATAAAAAATTTCTTCAAGCAAGAATGGCTCGAGACGAGTTTTTATTATTTTGCACATATGATTTTTTTAAGGATCTAGATTCAAAACGCATGCATTATGAAGCAGTATTTAGAGACCTCATACCTGAAATTATTCATCACTCTTTGCATTATCGATATGGACGTTATGCGATTGAAGATAATAATGAAGACGTAAATAGTATAGTAAATAAGGTTTTAGTTGCACATAGCTATGCTAAAAACAATAAAATGGAAAAAGTTTGTGATTATAATGATGACTTTAGAGTCCGTCTATTAAAAGATACTTCAATTACAAATAAACAAAAAGCTGCACTTTTAAACAATGAGTTTAAAGTCTTTTTACAACCAAAATGTCAATTAAAAGATGGCAGTGCCGTTGGAGCTGAAGCATTGGTGAGATGGCACGAAAATGATGGAAATATGATTTTTCCTAATGATTTTATACCACTATTTGAAAACAATGGTTTTATTGTGCAATTAGATATGTATATGTTGGAAAAGGTGTGCGAAACACTCGCTTCTTGGAAAGAAAAAGGATACACGTGTATTCCGATTTCGGTAAACTTCTCACGGAGGCATCTAGAAATTGCAAATTTAGCTGAAAAAATTGCTGCAATCACAACTAAACATGGTATAGATAGGCATTTTATTGAAATTGAACTTACAGAGGGGATTTTCTTAGAAAATGAAAATATTTTAAAAGAGCTCCTTTTGAGTTTACATGAAAAAGGGTTTTCTCTTTCTATGGACGACTTTGGCACTGGATACTCATCATTAGGACTTTTACATAGCTTGCCTGTTGATGTAATAAAGCTTGATAGAAGTTTCTTTACAAAGACTGAAGAAGCTGAAAGGGCTAGTGTTATTGTAGAAAGCGTTGCTCAAATGACCCACAGGCTCGGTATCCCAACTGTAGCAGAAGGCGTAGAAACAAAAGATCAAGTTGAATTCTTAAAAAACATAGGCTGTGAAATGGCTCAAGGATATTATTATAGTAAGCCGTTACCATTAAATGAATTTGAAGAAAAATGGCTAACAAGAGAAAACAGTTAAATTTTATTTTTGCTTTAAGATTGACAAAGTTTTTAAAATACGGTACTATAAATTACCTTGTTTGAAAGGAGCAAGGTTATGCCTCTGTAGCTCAGCTGGATAGAGCGTCGGACTTCGAATCCGCAGGTCGCACGTTCGAATCGTGTTGGAGGCACAAAAGCTAAATCGTTATAGATTTAGCTTTTTTTTATTTTAAATTCTTTCAAGTGTATGATTCTTGGTAGCACAAAAAAAATCTAATCTATGCTTTTTGTAGAAGAGGCATGAAGAGTCAATATCTTAATTGAACATAAGATTTATATAACCATTTATAATAGTATCTTGCTCTAGTATTTTAATCATGCCAAGCTTTACATTTGAACCTGGTGTTTTGTAGGTTATGTGAGTGTTTTTATAGGCATTAATGCATAGATTTTCATCAGTTGTGATAAGTTCTTCTAAGACAATATTGTCTTCTTCATGGGTTCCAAAGCTATATCCAATAAGCTCACCATTGCTTTCATATTTTTTAGCACCATTACCATAAAAGTCAATTTGCCATTTAAAAAAATTGTGGTTTCTTTCAATAAAGAAATCGCTTTTTTTGCTCGTTGTATACATTTGTAAAAGAGAATCGATATCATCATAGTGTAATTGACTTACTAAAAGTCCATTTGAATCGGTTGTAGTATGAGTATTGATATCACAACGAAGGGAATCGGTAAAACCAAGTTTTTTGTAAAAATTGAATAAGGCATCGCCTTGGGGCATAAGAATAACAGAATGAAAAGAGCGCTCTTTAGCAAGCTCAAAAGTTCTTTGTATAAGCTTTGTACTTATACCTCGATTTCTATACTTTTCATCTGTACATACTCCATACAAATAGAGAGTTTTTCCTTTATTCGAACTAAAAGGAATCATTTGCAACATAGATACAATGGTGTCTTTTTCTTTGTATAGAAGTGTGTTTTCGCACCGATATATGTGCTTAAAATAATAGTTATCAAAGTCTTCAAAGCCTGGGAAACAGGCTTTGTAAAGAGGGCGAATATTGTCAGTTTTTTTTGCAAATTGTATCAATTATTATTTCCTAGTAACTAAATATTTCATGCAAAGAATCTCTGGCTTATATGAAAGCTTAGCCTTCCTAAGACCTTCAATGCCCATATCTTCTTCGCGGTTAATGTAGGTCACATCTGATAGGTGCATTTCTGCAAATGCTTTATTGATCATTTGATAGGCACCAATATACTCTGTGTTACATTTTTCAATATGAATAATGGCAACTTCTTCTGTAGACTTTGTAGAAAGAGTATAGCCAATTACGGTGTCACCAACATATAAAAGAGCCCCAATCACGCCAAGTGCTTCATAATTGTCAATAATTCTTTTTATAGCATCCATTTCAGCTTTTAAAGATTCCAGCTCTTCTTCGTTTTGACTTTGTTTACTCCATTCTTGTTGAAATTCCCAAGCCTTGTGTTTGTTTTCATTTGTAATTGATTCTAATCGTCCTAACTCTCCATACTCTTTTAAAAAGCGGTTAACAAAGTTTCGTTTTGCTTGTAGTTTTTTCCCCGATAAAGAAATAAGTTTTTCAGATAAATAAATGTAATCTGCTGAGTCTCGTAATTCACTAAAATGTAATTCACCAGAATAGAGCTCTGTCAAAATTTGTTTTTGTTCTTCTGTAACAGAAACTACGTCTATGTCCATTCCAAATGTTTCATATAATGTGTCGAGAGCTGTTTTAAGGTTTCCTTTTCCAATAGGGCAAATAAAGTGTTCGTGGCCGTCTGGCATTGATTTACTTTTTAAGTATAAAAAATTACCATCTTCGTAGTATTGAGTACAAAAATAATCTTGCCACATAAAAATGGTTGTAAAACAATGCTCAGTGATTTTTAAATTAGCTGACTTTAAGTAGTTGTTTAAAATTTCTTTATCGTCAATTGTGATGCTTTTAAAATTCAAAATAATTCCCTTTGATGTTACAAAGTGTAGGTATGAAATTAATATACTTAAAGCTCGTTAAATAGTCAAGAATCAAAGGAACTTTGTCACATAAGACTAATAATAGGATTGCTCGTAAAAAAATGTAAACACTTAAATCGCTACAATTAAAAAATAAGTTTATGATTTTTTTTATGAAATAAATACTTATTGAGTGTGTATTACTAAGCCCTTTACACATGGGGGTTTTTATGTATAATACACATAGTATGAATGATTATCTCAAGCAATACGGAACAACAGATCGTTTTTTGGCAGAAGCAGCTTTATTTGAGGGATTGCACCTTGCACGAGTAATTGCTCAGTATAAGGGCTTATACAGAATTGTCACAAGAGAAGACGAATTATTAGCAGAAATTTCAGGTAAAATGAGACATGAAATCACAGAACGAGCCCTTTTTCCAACAGTTGGCGACTTTGTAATGGTTTCACTAGAGGATGGACAAACAAAGGCAACCATACATCATGTTCTCACAAGAAAAAGCATGTTTAGTCGAAAAGCAGTTGGCCAAAAAGGTGAGGCTCAAGTAATCTCAGCAAATATAGATACTGTTTTCATTTGTATGTCTCTTAACAACAATTATAATATTAGTCGGCTTGAACGATATCTTTCTGTAGCATGGGATAGCGGTGGCGTTCCTGTAATAGTTCTCACTAAAACTGACTTATGCGAAACTATAGACGAGGTATTACAAGAAGTGAATACTGTTAGTGCTTTTTCAGATATTATATGTGTTTCAAAGTTTGATGATAACGTTGAACAAAATTTTTTGAAGTATTTTGAAAAGGGTATTACGGCTGTATTTATTGGATCTTCAGGGGTTGGAAAATCTACCCTTATAAATAAAATTCTTGGTGACAACAAAATACTAACTGCCGAAATTAGTAAAGGAGACAAAGGAAAGCATACAACAACAGGAAAAGAAATGTTTCCCTGCCCGCTTGGAGGTGTGCTTATTGATACTCCAGGTATGCGAGAACTAGGAATAGAAGGTGCAGATATCTCAACTACATTCAACGATATTGAAGAACTTACAAATCACTGTTCTTTTTCTAACTGTAGCCATACGGTGGAGAAGGGGTGTGCTGTTTTAGAAGCGATAGATAAAGGCCTGCTAGATCAAAGACGATTTAACAATTATTTAAAGCTTTTAAATGAGACATCGTATGAAGGGCTTAGTAGTAAAGAGCTTGAAAAGAAAAAGTTAGAACGAATGTTTAAAGATGTCGGAGGAATGAAAAAAATGCGCAAATTTATGAAAGACAACAAAAATCATTAACATTCTATTCTTTATTCAATCGCTTATGTACATCTTCTCTAAGTAATGCATATGCAACAGAAGCTAATGGAATAAATAGTAAAATACCGACTACACCCATAATGGTGCCTCCAATACTAACTGCTGCTAAAACCCACATAGCGGGAAGCCCAATTGAATCGCCTACGACCTTAGGGTAAATGAGGTTGCCTTCTATTTGTTGAACAATTACAAAAATGATTAAAAAATATATCGATTGAATGGGATCTTCAACTAGTAATAGAAAAGCACTTATGCCTGCCCCTGCAAAAGCTCCTAAAATTGGAATTATAGAACTAAAACCAACTACAACGCCTATTAAAAGCGAAAACGGTATTCTAAAAATAGATAGAATAATAACTATGAGGGTACCCAGAATAATGGCTTCAAAACATTGTCCCGTAATAAATCGGGTAAATGCGTTTTGAATCATTGAACAAATGGATACAATCCTATGCGCAGTAGTTTCTCTCCAATATGCAAAAAACAACTTTTTAAATTGATTTGCGAGAACCTCTTTTTGAAGTAACATATAAAATGAAAAAACAATTGCTATAAATATTTTAGCACCGAAAGAAACAAGACTTGAAGCAATAGTAATAGTGCTATCAAAAATATTTAATACACCAGCGCGTAAAAAATCAATAACTGAGTTTTTGATTTCTGTAAAATCTAGTTCATTAATAAAGGAAACAATTTCTGGATTATTCTTAAAAATGCTTGTTACATACGATTGTGCTTCAGGTAAAAATATTTCAAGTTGTATACGCAGTGTATTAATAGTATCAATTATCTGAGGGACTAAAACAAAAACTGCAAGAGTAAAAAGTGCAATAAAAAATAGGATTGACAGCACTAAACTTATTGAACGGGCAAGTGTATGTGAAACTGTTTTTTTTGTGCCGTTTGAAAAAAATAATTTTTTTTCAAACCAGTTCATTGGAATATTCAATACAAATGCTATAGCTCCAGCAAGCAAAAATGGAGATACTATTGAAAATATGCCTGTAAGTATAGATAGGGTTGTGTCAGTTTTCCAAAAAAATAGTAGTACAAATAATATAACCAATATAAGGGTGCGTAATTTTTTATCTTTTAAAAAGTTTGAATCCATTCGTTAAGTGTACTATGCTTTTAGCTTTTGTGCAACTCTTGTAATAAGAATTTAATCTATTATTAACTTAAAATAATTAGTACAGAATACCTTGCAAAAAAAAGAAGGAAGTTACTGTTTTTACTACAATAGATTGTCTTAAAAAAACTATAACTCAATAATATCAGAAATTGGTTTTGGAGTCGCAAAATGAAAACCTTGCGAAAACTCAATATCTCTTTCTAGTAGTATTTTTTGAATCTCATCGTTTTCTACAAATTCTGCAACGATATGTGAATTAATTTGTCGCGCAATAAAGCAAATAGAATCTAAAATAATTTTATTTTCTTCGTTATCAACAAGGTTTTTTATTATTTCGCCATCAATTTTGATGATGTCTGGCTTGAGTGAAATAATGGAAGTAAAGGTTGCAAAGCCTGAACCAAAATCATCAACAGCAATTTTACAGCCAATGTTTCTTGCGTCTTGTAAAAAATTATACAAATCTGAGTTATTATTGTAGTTTTCAGTTTCTACAAATTCAAGTACAATTCTCTCTGGATGTGGGTATTCTTTTAATTTCTCTAAAAACCAATCTTTAAACTCTACTACTTGTATATCAAAAAGTGTTATGTTTAAACAAAGCACCCTATCTAATTCTTTAAAATCATTTAATGCTTTTTCTAACATCATTTTACTAATGGTATTGTATTGTTTAAACTCTTTTGCAACCCTCATAAAAAAATCAGGTCGGTGCATTATACCGTTTTCATCATAAAGTCTCATAAGAGCTTCATATTTATTAATTTGTCCTGATTGATTATTGCGTATGCCATGGTAAAAAGGTGTTATGGTATCATTTTGTATCGCATACGAAATGAGATGAAAAATTTCTACCTTTTCTTGTAAATCTGCGGCACAAATTGCTTTTTCATTTGATTCAATTACAAAGTTTTTCTGAGTATTTCTATTTGTATAATGAGCACTCATTGCCCTGTTTATAAGGTCGTTTCCAAAAACGAGAACAAAGCGTGAAACTCCAGAAACTGGGGTTGCTTCTGCATTTGCATGTTGAAAGTTTTCGTACAAGGCTTCAATTATCTTTTTAAAAGCTTCATCTGCAATTGTATCATCTGCAACTAACATAAAACGTTTATATGAATGATTGTACAACGAAATAACATTTTCAACGCAGTAGGCAGAAAGTAGTGAATGTACAGCTTGTAAAACTTCTGAGCATCCAGCACAATAGGCATCTTCACCAAAAGAAGCAATAGACATATCTGCATTTACAATTTCTGTCATACACATTTTTGTAAATTTTTTATACTGAGAATCAATTTTATATTTTTTAAAACTAGGTATGCCAAATCTATGATCAACATAGTCAAGTCCTAGTGAAGTTTCGTTATCATTCTTCATTTTGTTACCTTATAAATGTACACGTATGTAAGAATTTTACATTAACATAAAGCAATTTCTGTGTCAAGATAAATAGGTAGTAAATCTAATATTCTTATATTTTAATCTTTAATATTAGCTGTAAATGTTCTAACGGTGACAATGAATAATCATACATTTTATGTAGACAACATGAAAATTACTGCTTATACTTGACTCTTTTTATTAATTCTAGTATGTTGTTTTATATAAAACAGTTTTGTACAAAACAAAACAGGAGATGTTATGGAGCATTTTTATATAGGACGCGAACTAAAAAAAACTTCTCTTTTAATGAAAAGGGCAATGGGGCAAACGATTCGCCAAGTCTCTAAAACTGAGCTTACGGCTTTTCAAATGGATGTAATTTTTTTTATTAATCATAGCGAAGGTGATGTTTTCCAAAAAGACCTTGAAAAGGAATTTGGATTAAAACGCTCTACCGTTAGTTTAGGATTAAACCATATGGAAGAGCAAGGAATTATTAAACGCAAGAGCGTCAAAGATGATGCAAGGTTAAAAAGAATCGTATTAACAAAATATGCTTTAGAAATAATTGAAAAAACGGGAGAAATAATTGAAGTCTTTGAACAAAGGCTTCAAAGTAACTTTACAAAACAAGAATTACAAGTTCTTATGGATTCATTTGAAAAGTTACAAAACACTTTACACTCATTAGATTTAGAAGGAAAAAAACATGAAACAAAATAAAATTGATATTTTTGAGCGCTACACAATACCAAGGGCGGTATGGTCGCTGGCCTTACCTACAATAATCGGCATGATTGTACTTGTGCTATACAATTTGGTAGATACATTCTTTATTGGGCAAACAGGTGACCCTAATCAGGTTGCAGCGGTGTCTCTAGCTATGCCTGTATTTTTTATACTTATGGCCATTGGTAATCTTTTTGGTATAGGATCGAGCGCAAATATTTCTCGGCACTTAGGCGCTAAAAACTATGAAAGAGCTTCAAATATTTCAAGCTTTGCATTTTATGGCTCTCTTGTATTTGGAGCTCTTGTTGCTATCCTTGGCATCCTCAATATGGAAGCACTTGTTACATTTACTGGAGCTAATGAAGATGCTCACCAATATGTAAAAGGGTATCTAACCTATATTTGCTTTGGAGCCCCCTTTATTATTATGGGCTCTTCACTTGCATATATAATTAGAAGTGAAGGAAGTGCAAAAACTGCCATGTTTGGAATGATTATTAGTACCCTCGTGAACATTGTATTAGACCCAATTTTTATTTTTACGCTTGGGTACGGGGTTGCAGGTGCGGCTATAGCTACTGTTATAGCAAATGTCGTTGTAACACTTTATTATATAATAGCAATAGTACGTTCAAAAGGGCATCTTTCGTTGAGCCCCAAATGCTTTAAGATAACCGATGGTGTTGCAAAAGAAGTTCTTGCAATTGGGGTGCCGGCATCACTTTCAAATATTCTTATGAGCTTTGCAAATATTTTCTATAACCTCTACCTTGTTGAATATGGTAATGACCCTGTGGCTGCAATGGGTATTGTTATGAAAGTTGTGATGATGTTTATAATGATCTATATGGGTGTAAACACAGGGGTTCAACCATTATTTGGCTACTGCTACGGAGCGAATAATACAAAGCGCCTTAAAAATGCAATTTATTATACATTAAAAGCTCTTACCATAATTGGTGTATTTTTCTTCTTGCTGTTTTTCTTTGGCGCAGAACATATAATTCGCTTTTTTATAGATGATGAAGATATAATCTATCATGGAGTTAGAATGCTTAGGGCTCAAATATCTGTAGCTCCATTTTTAGGAATTATATTTATAGTTATGACGCTTATGCAGGTAACGGGAAGGGCAGTTGTGGCTCTTATTTTATCGGTTTGCCGCCAAGGGCTAGCATTTATTCCAGCAATTATGATATTAAATGCAACGCTTGGTCTTGACGGTCTTATATGGTCGCAGCCAGTTGCAGATGTATTTTCTGTAATACTATCAAGCATAACGTTTGTGTGGTTTTTGCGTGGATTGGGAAAAAAGAGTGAATGATGTTAAAGTGGAATAGGGCGTTCCAGCGTGCAAACACGCTGTCGCTCTTTTCGTGGTTGCGCTATCGCTCCATTCGCACCGTGATAACGATTGAACTGCGGTGCGAACCGCATACGCGGCCACTACAAGAGCTAACGTAAATTAAAATCTTGCATCCGTGCAAGATTTCTTTTTTTTATTAATGCGACATCCCTGTCGCAATGTTTACAAAAAGTATTGCAATTTCCAATAATGTATGATACTATTAAATAGTGAGGGCCATTAGCTCAGTTGGTAGAGCAATAGACTCTTAATCTACAGGTCGAAGGTTCGAATCCTTCATGGCTCATTAAACGAAGAAAAGCTAAAATGTTATTTTGTAACACTTTAGCTTTTTTTTATGGTGAACGGCCCAATTTTTAAATAATAAAAAAAAGTAATTTATGGATTTTTTTTGTAACTTTTCAACACTTTGTACGTTTTATTAATAATAGCTATATCTAATAAGCTATTGAGCTTAACTTTATACATTTTTTTATTTTGTACTTTACTAAGAAGCAATAATTGTGTATGTGCACTTTCGTTTTAATATCTAAAAAGAGAAGGGATTTTTATGAAGGTTTCAAAAGCGACTTTTTTGTTTTTTCTTGTTGTTAATTTTATTATTTCTCTTTATGTAGCTAACAGGGTTCATGATGAACTTCGAGACAAAGAAAATGCATTATTAGAACTATATACAACACGACTTCAAACACAAATTGAATCCTATGCACAAACCGCTAAAACCTTTAAGGTTATTATTGAAAATCATAATGGTGCATTATCAGATGAAGAGTTTGAAGGATTAGCAGGTGTTATGTATGATCCAAATGTAAAGCAAACAATTGCATTTTTACCAGATGGAATTGTAACGCAAGTGTTTCCTCTACAAGAGTATATATATACGGTTGGTTTTAATGTTTTTGAAGACGAGCGAACGAGATCTGATTCTATTCGGGCAAAAGAAACAGGGGAGCTTGTTGTATCTGGTCCATTTGAACTTGTTCATGGTGATATTGGCTTTGTAATAAGAATACCTGTTTATGTAGATGAAGAATTTATTGGGTTTACCGCTGTTTCAATGGTTTTAGATCTTTTTTTAGAGCAAGTTGGAATAACAAATTTAGAAGAGTTCGGTTATCAATATAAACTAACTACTATCTATGATGGTGTTGAAGTAATTGCATATGAAACTAATAGCTTTGATGAAAATATGGCAGTAGTTACTGTTTTGCAAATTGAAAATAATGAAAATACTTTCACATTTAAGTTATATATTCGTGATAGAGTATCACAAGTATTTTTACATGTTATATTTTGGTTTGTTGTAATGCTTTCTGTTAGCTTAGTATTATATTTTATTCTTTCGAGCTTTGAAAAAAATAAAACTGATTTAATACAAAAATTAGAAAAAGATCCCTTGACTGGTGCCTACAATCGCACACGACTGTATAATTTTGCTACAACCAATGCTCAAGATTTTGCGCTATTGTTTATTGACCTTAATAAGTTTAAGCCCGTGAATGATACTTTTGGCCATGATGTTGGAGATAAGTTACTTGTAGCATATGTACAAAGACTTCGTTCTCATATGCCAAAAAATGCAATAATTTTACGCCTTGGCGGAGACGAGTTTGTCGTAATTGTTCCAAATATTGTTGAAGATACCATCCAAAGTATTGTAAGGCGTATAAAAATCTTTTCTGAAGAGGTGTTTTCTATTGATGATAACACTATCTATATTTCGGCAAGTGTCGGCTGTGTTCTCTCTTATGAGGCAAATTCAATTGAAGATCTTATTGAGTTAGCAGATAAAAAAATGTACTATGAAAAGCATCGAACAAGAGAATCAGTACCCGTAAATAGTGTGCTAGTCTAGTTTTTCTGGTTGGATATTTTTTTTACTAAATGAAATACTACTTCTAAAATTTATACATAACTGAATAGAATATATATTTTCCACGAAAACAAACAAGTAAAG